>JACRCI010000036.1 GCA_016219105.1 Deltaproteobacteria bacterium
AAACTCTGATTAATTCTCTTTTTGTCATTGCGAGCCGCGTTTTTGCGGCGAAGCAATCTCGTAACTCACTGATTTGCCTATAGGACGAGATTGCTTCGCTACGCTCGCAATGACGGGACTGGGAATTAATCAGACCTTCCCTTATATTTAATCACAACCGGCTAAAAGGCTCAATATCTTTTGAGCGGAGTTTTTCAAACCCGTCCACCTCAGCAATTTCCCGTAAGCCATCTTATGACATCCACAATAAGCTCCCTCTCCGGCGCGCCGGTTGAGAGCTCAAGATGCGCCGTCTTTATCTCCTCAAAAAGCCCTTTCTGTTTTTTATACACCGTCCACGTGGCGTCGGACACCGCGCCTGCCTCAGAGGCCCTCTTTTCAATCCTCTTTTTGACGGTCTCGTCATCGGCAGTGCAGGCGATTACGTGGAAAGAGGCCCCGCATTTTTCCGCGGCCTTGCGCGCCCTTTCGAGGTGTTTCTCTTTTGAGAACGTTGCGTCCAGAATAACCGAACGGCCGGATGAGAGCATGGCAAAGGCCTTCTTTATAAGTTCGCGATAGGTCCTGTCCGTTGCCTCTTTCGAGTAGATGCCCTTTGCGAAACGCTCATGCCTGTGCTCGGTCAGTGGGATTGAAAAAAGGAGCTTCCGCACCTCGTCCGATGACAGGACAGCCATGCCGGTTGCGTCCCCGAGGGCCTTTGCGACAGCGGATTTCCCTGTCCCCGCAAGCCCGGCCACCACGACCATCGCCGGACGCGTCCCGCCCTTTGAATACTTATGCGCCAGATGGAAATAACGCATCGCGTTCAAAAACGCGGCGCGTTTGTCCCGCGCGGTCTCTTCCGGCTCTATGAGCCTGAAGCTCTCGACCTTGCCCCTTACGTATGCGCGGTAACATTTGTAGAAGTTAAGCAGCCTCGCGCCCCTTCTATCCTTGGTGCGCGAAAAATACGCGCGGTCAAAGACCCGCGCGAGGTCGCCCCTTCCGCGGAAATCAAGGTCCATCGAGAGAAACGCCATATCCGCCACGACGTCCGAGCACCTGAACCTGCGGTTGAACTCTATGCAGTCGAATATGCTTATGCCGCCCCGTCCGGGCTCAACGCATACGTGCTCTGAGTGTATATCACCGTGGCAGTCCCTTATAAATCCGCCCCTTGCCCTTTCCACGAAAAGCGCGGAATTATTTTCGAGGAACCCCCGAGTATACTCCTTTATCGCGCCATATCTCTCGCGGGTAATCGTCTTCCAATCCAGCCGGCCCTGCCGGCGTGCCAGCCGTCCTTGACTGCCAACGAACCGCGCGGTCTGGCTGAAATTTTCCCCCGTATTTTTCCTGACCGCGTTGAGGTTGCCGTAAGAGGATATGCGCGGGCCTCTGGCCGCCTTACCGTGAAACCCGGCGATTGCGCTGGCTATCCTTACTATTGTCGAGGGCAAGACCGAGTCCTGTTTTATCATGCTTTCAAGCGTGGCATCCGGCGGGATCCTCTTCATCTTGACCGCGTATTCAACGGGCCTGCCTTTACCCTCCATCCTGAAGCCGCCCCTTTCGCGCGCAATCGGCACGACCCCGAGATACATTCCGGGCGCGAGAGCGCGGTTAAGCCTGACCTCCTCCCGGCAGAAATAAAGCCTTTTTTTGAGGGTCGTGAAATCGAGGAAGCCGAAATCAACGGGCTTTTTTATCTTGTAGACTATATCCGGGGTAAGCAGGATATACGAGATATGGGTCTGGATGAGCGTAACCCGGGCCGGTCGGGAGAGATATGCCGCTGGATCAAGAAGGCCTTTTATAATCGGCGGCAGGCTCAACTCTATCCCCGGTCTTTTACATCAATTGCATGGAGGCCTGGCAGGTTCCTGTATCTCTCCTTATAATCAAGGCCATAGCCAACGGCAAACCCCTTGCCGACGACCATGCCCGCGTAGTCCACTTTAAAGGGCGGCCTTCCGTTTTCCCTCAAAAGCAGGCTGCAAAGCCTGATGGTTGACGGCTTTTTCGCCCTGAGATGCCCCATGAGGCGGTCTACTGTAACCCCTCTGTCAACTATGTCCTCGACGACTATCACGTCCCTGCCCGCGATGTCCATCTCTATGTCCCTCGTGATGAGGACCTCGTCCGAGGGAACGGAACCGGCTCCATAACACGCGGCGCGTATGAAGTCTATCTCCACCGGTATCCTGAGCTCCCTGGCGAGATCGGCAAGAAATACGAACGCGCCTTTCATCACACCCACGAGCACAGGGATTTTACAGGCATGGCCTGCTGGCAGGCCGTCGAAGACGGCTGGCTGGCCTCGCGGCGACGCGGGTTGGCCGTCGAGGACGACTAATTGGCCGTCGTAGTCCCTTTCTATCTCCCGTGCTATGCGGCTTACAACAACGCCGATCTCCGCGGGCGTGGCTATTGGTTTGAGTTCAGGGTTGAATTCAGGATTGAGGTCAGGTTTAAATTTAGGCACGTGTCTCCCCGGATTGGCCCCCAGATTGGCCCACGGATTGGCAATGGTTAGCATATATTCTGTAAACCGCGCTGTCAATAGGGTATTGGGAACATAACCTTTTTACAGGGAACCTGTAACGCCAAAGTAATAATGTCCTATTCTGCCAAAGTAGAAATGTCCTGTTTTGGAGTTGCTATAATGCCCTGTTTTGAAGGAGGGCGTTATGGCGGAGGACATTTTGAGGATGAGCCGGAAGGAACTGAAGCGGTTGC
>JACRCI010000038.1 GCA_016219105.1 Deltaproteobacteria bacterium
GTTGTTAAATATCTATATTCCCCGTCGGCAGACGGGGACTTCTTTTCGGAGAATAGGGACAACGGGCGGATAGCTCAGTCGGTAGAGCACAGCCCTTACAAGGCTGGGGTCACAGGTTCGATCCCTGTTCCGCCTACCATTTGAATACAACTGGGGCCGTAGTTAAGTCGGTTATAACGCTGGCCTGTCAAGCCAGAGGGCGCGGGTTCGAGTCCCGTCGGCCCCGCCAGACACGAGAAGCGGCTGACCCCGGATGGGGTCAGCCGCTTTTTTTTGCCTCAGGCAGTAAGCAATGCTTTCTTTTTTCTTAAAGTTTCGTCGATTAATTTAGTCTGAATTACGGCGAGGCATACCGCCGCATTATTCTGCGTAAAAGCCCCATTTTCGCCTCAAGCCCGTCCCCTATCCGCCGATATACAATTGTAAGCGCAAGAAGAACCTAAAACTCAAATCCGCGGGTGACCCTATGAACACAGCTACAGCTGAAGACGGAGTCCGTGAAAACGTATTGGACCGGAAAGACGCGCTAAAGGAAAAAGTGAACGGGATGATGAACGTCTCGACCGTCCCGACCGTGCTTAAAAAGATAATGGACCTTACAGGCAACCCGAACACCGTCATACACGACCTCGTAAAGGTAATAGAGCGGGACCAGGCCATAGCCATGAGGGTGGTAGCCGCCTCAAACGCCGCTTACTACGGTTTTTCCGGAAAGATACGGACCATCTCCCAGGCGATCCTCATACTCGGCTTCGACCTCGTGAGGGGGCTCGCCATAACGACCACGGTATTCAACTCCATGCCCTCTGAGGAGAAGGAGCGTCTCCTGGAGCTCTGGGCCCATTCTTTTGAGACGGCGCAGGCAGCGGCGTTGATAGCCCAGAGGACCGGCGCAATCGAGAAGGAATCGGCGTTTCTGTCCGGACTCTTCCACGACATCGGAAGGCCCGTCCTCCTTCAGGTCTGCGGCAACGATAGCGGCATAAGCCCCTTTGACAGGAATACGCTTGAAGATGAAGAGAAGGCCTTCGGGGCCGACCACGCCGAGGTCGGCTCGTGGTTCGCCGGAAGGTTCAAGCTCCCGGAGGACGGCACCCTTGCCATAAGGTATCACCACAAGCCCGAGGCCTGCGCGAGACCCTCGAAGCTCCCGCACATGGTCGCGATAATCTATCTCGCCAACCTGATAGTCGCGGGCAATGAGACATCCGCTCCGTCGCCAGACCACGAAGGCATACTCGCCTCCCTCAAATTGACAAAGGAAGACCTCGCAATGATGGGCGAGGAGATAGCCGGGTTCAAGGAGACGGTAAGGTCGTATTATATTTAAGCTTGCCGTTGCACAGACGGCTTTTTCAATGTGAGCGGCTGATCCCGAAGGGGATCAGCCGCTTTTTCGTTTGAGCCCCGCCTTGACCGGCCCGAGCTTTGCCCCTTGACAGAGCGGCCCCCAACTGGGATAATATCCGCGCGTCATTTTTTCGTAACTTTGCTGAAAATAAGGCAAATTCGGCGTTTTCAGGCCCGGCGGCGCGCGCCCTGTCCATCCCATGATACAGCTATTCCACATCACAAAGAGCTTCGAGGGCGCCTCCGCCCTCACGGACATCTCCCTCAAGATCGACAAGGGGGAGTTCATCTTCATTACGGGCCCGAGCGGCGCGGGCAAATCGACCCTCCTGAACATCATCTTCGGCTCCGAGCCGCCGACGGACGGGCAGATAATTCTCGACGGCAGGAACTACTTCAAGATCCCGAGGAGCGAGGTCGCCAATTTGCGCAGACGCATCGGGTTCGTCTTCCAGGACTTCAAGCTCCTGCAGACAAGGACCGTATTCGACAACGTCGCCTTGTCGTTGAAGGTCATGGGTGTCGGCCCCAGGGAAGTGCGGAACAGGGTCTTGAGGATGCTCTCGTTCGTGAAACTCCAGCACAGGGCGAACTTCAAGGCGATGAGCCTCTCGGGCGGCGAGCAGCAGAGGGTCGCGATAGCCCGCGCGCTCGTGAAAGACCCGGCGATAATACTCGCCGATGAGCCGACGGGCAACCTCGACCCGGCTCTGTCGATTGAGACGCTCGAATTGTTCAAAGAGGTCAACAGCA
>JACRCI010000039.1 GCA_016219105.1 Deltaproteobacteria bacterium
AACTTCGCAAGGGGATATACCCTCTCCCCGAAGGGGAGAGGGTAGGGTGAGGGGGTAATCGCAGAGGGGGTAATCGCAGACATGCAAACAGGACATTTCTTTCACGTGGTCCAATAATCATGGACAAAAAACAAGACGGCAAGGAAAGGGCGAAAAAGATACTCGATATCCTCAAAAGAGAGTTCCCCGGCGCAAGGACGGCCCTCGGTTTCTCCACCCCTCTTCAGCTCCTCATCGCGACGATGCTCTCGGCCCAGTGCACGGACGAACGCGTGAACATGACCACGCCCGCGCTCTTTAAAAAATACAGGGACGCCAGAGACTACGCCGGGGCCCCCCTATATGAGCTCGAAGGATACGTCCGCTCCATAAACTTCTTCAGGAACAAGGCTAAATCCATAAAGGCGTGCTGCAGAAAAATAGTTGAAGAATTCAAAGGGAGACTGCCCAAAACCGTGGAGGAACTTACAACGCTTCCGGGGGTCGGCAGGAAGACCGCGAACGTCGTGCTCGCGTCGGCCTTCTCCGTACCCGCGCTCGCCGTGGACACGCACGTAAAAAGGGTGGCGGGAAGGCTCGGTCTTACCGTTAGCGACGACCCCGACGACATAGAAAAGGACCTGTGCGCGATCATCCCCGAAAAAAGATGGGCGGAAACGACAAGCCTCCTGATACTCCACGGCAGACGGACCTGCAGGGCAAAAACCCCCCTCTGCGAGGCCTGCCCCGTGAGGGCGCACTGCGATTACTACGGGACAATAAAGGGAAAAACTAACCGTTGAATCTTCCCTGCAACTAATGATATACAGAGCGTCAGAACAAAGCAGACCAAGGCGCGACAAAGGTGAGGAGCGAGGCGCACTTTTGCCGTGCGCCGCAGCGACGAACCGAGGAGCAACGCAGGAATGCAAAGTTATGGCGCTCTGTATGGAAGGGACCTGACGGCCATAAACAAAGGAGGTCTTTCGGCATGGGGCTTTTAGACGGCAAAAAGGCGGCCATCTTCGGGGTGGCGAACGAAAGAAGCATCGCGTGGGGCATAGCCGGGGCCATGAAAAAAGAGGGCGCGGAACTCGCCTTCACGTACGGCGGCGCGAACCTCGAATCGCGGGTAAGGCCGCTCGCCGAGCAAGTCGGCTCAAGGATAATCATGCCCTGCGACGTCACGAACGACGGGGAGGTGGACGCCTTCTTCGATACCCTTAAAAGCGAATGGGGCTCCCTTGACATACTCGTCCACTCGGTCGCATTCGCCAAAAAAGAAGAACTCAAGGGCGAATTCCTGAATACCTCGCGCGAAGGATTCTTCCTGGCGATGGACGTAAGCGCGTATTCGCTCGTAAGCCTCCTGAGGCGGGCCGCACCCCTCATGGAAGCGAAAGGCGGGAGCGTAATCACGCTCACATACCTCGGCTCCGAAAGGGTCATCCCGAACTATAACGTCATGGGGGTGGCCAAGGCCGCGCTTGAGACAAGCGTGCGGTACCTCGCCTCGGACCTCGGGCCCAGGAACATAAGGGTCAACGCCGTATCCGCCGGCCCGATAAAAACGCTCGCCGCGATGGGCATCTCGGGCTTCAGGGAGATACTCGACCTCGTTGAGAAAAAAGCCCCATTAAGGCGCAACATAACGCTTGAAGACATCGCGGGCGCAACGGTCTATCTGGCGAGCGATCTCTCCCGCGGCGTAACGGGCGAGATACTTTACGTGGATTCGGGGTTCAATATAATGGGGATGTAGCAATTTTCATGCGCATAACAGCCGACCTCCATATCCACACGAAATACTCGCGGGCCACGAGTAGCGGCATGACGCTCGAAACCGTGGCCCTCTGGGCCAAAAGGAAGGGCATAAACCTCGTCGGCACCGGGGATTTCACGCACCCCGCGCATTTCAAGGCTATCGAGGAAAAACTCGCTCCTTCCGGAAGCGGCCTCTTTGCCATGAAGGGAAAGGGATCCGACGGCTACGCCGTCCATTTCATGCTCACCGCCGAGGTCAGCAACATCTACACCCAGGGCGGCAGGGTGAGGAAGATCCATAACCTCATATTCACCCCGTCGCTTGAGGCCGCGGGCAGGATAAACTCAACGCTTGGAAGGCTCGGCAACGTCTCTTCGGACGGACGCCCCATATTCGGGTTTTCCGCGAAGGAGCTTTTAAAGATAGTAATGGACGCGGACGCCGGTTCCATGCTCGTGCCGGCGCACGCGTGGACGCCGTGGTTTTCTATATTCGGCAGCAAATCCGGGTTCGATTCGATAGAGGAATGTTTCGGGGATTTATCAAGATACGTATACGCGATAGAGACAGGGCTTTCGTCGAACCCCCGGATGAACTGGAGGATTTCGGCCCTCGACGGCATAACCCTCATATCCAACTCGGACGCGCACTCTCCCTCGAAGCTCGGAAGGGAAGCTAATTTTTTCGACTGCGGGATGGATTACTTCGATATCACGCGGGCCATAAGGGAAAAAGACGGGAAAAAATTCCTTTTTACGGCCGAGTTCTTCCCGGAGGAGGGGAAATACCACTATGACGGCCACAGGGAGTGCGGGGTATTATTCTCTCCGGAGGAAACAAGGAAGGCCGGCGGAAAATGCCCGGTGTGCGGCAAGGATGTGACCGTCGGGGTCATGAGCAGGGTGGAGGAACTTTCGGACAGGCCCGCGGGCTATGTGCCAAAAAACGCCATACCAGCCAGAAGCATCGTCCCGCTCCAGGAGATAATAGCCGACGCCCTCGGAAAGGGGGTAACTTCCTCGGCGGTCAAGAAAGAATACGTGAGGATTACCGACCTCGGAGGAAGCGAATTCACGATACTGCTTGATACGCCTCAAGATGAACTCCTGAAGATAACCCATCCGAAAATAGCCGAAGGGATAGCAAAGGTAAGAAGGGGGGAGCTTTCCATAACCCCGGGCTTTGACGGCGAGTTCGGCAAGATACGGATATCCAATAGGGCCGAAGAGGCAAAGCCCGCCGGGGTGCCTGAGAGGGGGCAGATGGGGCTGTTTTAACGCCTCCGGCGCGCCCGTTTTTCCTGAAAATCAGGCCTTAAAAAACCGGGTTTGCCCGTCTGTAAACATTTCGTCAAACCCGTCCGCGGCTCTCTTGCCCCCGTCATCCGCGAAATACTCCTTTATCGCCCTTTTAAGGTCTTCCACGGCGTCGGAGACGGAAAAGCCGTAACCCGTGATGCCGAGTTCGGCGCATTCCGAGAAGTAAACGCCGTTTTCCTGCCATACAATTGCATTGCATGTCATGCGCTCCATGACGCCGGGACCTCCTCTTTTTTTAAAAGATTCCCTTACCGTTTTCTCATGCCTGTTTATCGGCATTTTTGAGCGCTTCTTTAACAACCCATCCGCATATCCTTCCTCGCTCTTCCTATCTACACACAGGCATAAGAACCGTAAATAAATGGGTGCCCTTGCCAATCCCAGTCTTTGAGACGGTTATTTATCTATTTGTTGGGTTGCGCGCTTCGCTTAACCCAACATACTGAACTCTAGCCACTTGGCAGAGTTTAGCCTTATTGTAAAGGCAAACTTCACATTTGTAGTCTTTGCTCGTTGGCTTAGGTTCTCTCTTCCCAAGCCAATAATCAGCAAAAAACTTCAGGTCTCTTTCAGTCTCCGGGCGGTCATATTTGAAAACTCCCAAATTCAATTTAACCTTTCGGTGCACGCTAATGCCTCGCCG
>JACRCI010000040.1 GCA_016219105.1 Deltaproteobacteria bacterium
CATGTTCCCTTCTGTTACCAGTTTTACCGCTTCCTCTCGTAGCTCCTTCGTGTACCTTCCCTGCGGAATCCCTCTCATTCTGACACCTCCGTCTTTGTATTTTATCAGACTTTTGGTGTCTACTTTTTTCATCTTACCTCAGATTGACAATCGGCAATGTTGGGATATAGTTTTTTTAAACCGGTTGAAAAATAAAAAAAGGAGAAAGACCATGAGAAAAACCGTTGTTTTCGCGTTCGCCACAATTTTGTCCGCCATACTTATGACAATGGGCATTAGCTCCGGGTTTGCGGCCGGGGGAAAAGGGGCAAAATCACTATCCGCCGAAGAGCAGGTAAGGATCGCCCGGAGCGCGGCCCCATCGCGTATATCCACGGACGCCGCGGTCATGGTCTATGGTAAGGACGGGAAATTGATGGAGGTAAAAAAAGGGACTAACGGCTTTACGTGCGTTCCGGATATCGAGGGGCAGGAAACGCCGGACCCCATCTGCATGGACAGAGCGGCCTACCAGTGGTTGAATGATGCCATGATGGGGGCGCCTAAACCGACAAACACGGTCCCCGGCATCGCCTACATGGCGCGCGGAGGATGGCACTGGGAAAAGAACGGCAAGATAACGCCCGCGACCAAAAATGAGCCGGGCGCAAAAAGGGTCAAGGAGCCGCCCCACTGGATGATCCTCTGGCCCTTTGATTCAAAAACTACCGCTATACCCTCAATATCCGGCAGGTCCGGGACCTACATCATGTATGAAGGGACGCCCTATGCCCATCTGATGATATATCAGGACCCGAACAGGTCGAAATGACGGCACTGGAAAAGGCCGGCAAGGACGGCTGGTAGGCCGGGGCTTAAGCCTGAAAGGTCCTCTCACCCTATCTCAGCGAGTTCAAGTCTGTCTTGCCACCTTGACTTTAAAATTTCCTTTATTATCCGTGCGTTGACTGCTGTAAGCTCAGGGTATCTCTCAAGAAAGGCGAGGGCCTCCTCCCTCGCCTTTTTAAGGAGGTCCAGGTCGGAGAGCGCCTCCGCTGCCCTGAACTCCGGCATGCCTGACTGCCGCGTGCCTATGAAATCGCCCGGCCCCCGTATCCTCAAATCCTCCTCTGCTATCCTGAAGCCGTCCATGGTCCCCTCAAGCACCTTAAGCCTCTGCCATGTGTCCGTGCTCGGGGTGTATTGCGCGAGCAGGATGCATACGGAGCGCGCGCCGCCGCGGCCGACCCTGCCCCTTAGCTGATGGAGCTGCGCGAGCCCTAACCTCTCGGCGTGCTCGATGAGGATGACCGTTGCGTTGGGGACGTCCACGCCGACCTCTATGACAGTCGTCGAGACGAGTATGTCGAGCTTTTTATCCCTGAAGGCCTTCATTACCGATTCTTTCTCCGCGCCCTTCATCCTCCCGTGCATAAGCCCGACGTTGAACTCGCCGAAAACGTCCTTTTCGAGGTGCCCCTTCATGCGCGTGGCGTCCCTCAGGCTCAACTCCGTGCTTTCCTCGACGAGCGGATAGACGATATAAGCCTGATGCCCGTTTTTAAGCTCATCCCGGATTACGCGGTAGGCCTCGGCCCTGTCTTTTTCCCTCATGAGTCTGGTCACGACCGGCTTGCGGCCGACTGGAAGCTCGTCTATTATCGAAACGTCCAGGTCCCCGAAGACCGTCATGGAGAGGGTTCGCGGTATAGGGGTCGCGGTCATGACGAGGACGTCCGGGGAGATATCGCCGTTCGCGCCCTTTTTCTTGAGCCCGGCCCTCTCGACGACCCCGAAGCGGTGCTGCTCGTCAATTACCGCAAGACCGAGGTCCTTGAACTCCACGTCTTTCTGTATGAGGGCGTGCGTGCCTATGACGAGGTTGACGGCCCCTTCTTTCACCGCGGCCAGGGTCTTACGCCGCTCGGCCGCGGGCGTGGCGCCGGTAAGGAGAGCCGTTTTTATGCCGAGCCTTTCGGCGTAGTCGCGCGTGGTCAAAAAGTGCTGCTCCGCGAGTATCTCGGTAGGCGCCATGACCGCGGCCTGGTACCCCGATTCAATCGCGACGAGCATCGCGATGAAGCTCACGACCGTCTTGCCGCTGCCCACGTCCCCCTGTATGAGCCTGTTCATCGGGTGGGCCGAGGCCATGTCCTTTCTTATCTCCTCGATGACCCTTTTCTGGGAGCGGGTAAGCTCGAAGGGCAGAAGGGAGAGGAGCTTTTTTTCAAGGACCCCGCCCCCCTCCATCGCGACCCCGCTTTCCTTTTTTATCCCCCTCCTTTTAAGGGCCAGTCCGAGTTCCAGCGAAAAGAGCTCGTCAAAGGCGAGGCTTTTCCGCGCAATCCGTGGAATGTCGTCCATTGCCTCCGGCATGTGCGCCTGAATGAACGCCTCTTTAAGCCCGATAAACCCGCGCCTCGCCATGACCCCGGCCGGCGCGCAGCCGATTGCGTAAGGCGCGTAGGCTCCCACTATGCCCCTTACTATCCTCCTCAAGGTCTTCTGGTGGAGGTTTTCAATCTGCGAATACACCGGGACTATGCCCTCGGAACGCGCCCCCGCCTCAGCCTCAGGTTCAACGAACTCGACGTCCGGGTGTATTATCTCCTTTTTGTGCCCAAAGGCAGAGACCGGTCCGTAAAAGATTATCCGGTCGCCGGGTCTATACTTCTTTTTCATGTATGGGAGCCTGTAATTGAACCACTTAAGCCCCATGACCGAGGAGCCGTCCGAGACGGCAGCCTCAAAGACCTTCCGCCGTCCGTAACGGGTCTCTCCAACGGCCATTATCTCGCCGGTCGAGACTTCGCTTACGCCGGGCGTCAATTCCTTTATCCTCTTGATGTGCCTGCGGTCTTCGTAACGTATGGGGAGGAAATAAAGGACGTCCTCAACGGTTCCAAGCCCCTTTTTCTCAAGCCGCGCCGCGAACTTCGGGCCTATGCCCTTGACGTACTGAAGCGGGGTTGAGAGTTTTTTAAGGTCTTTAAGGGCGTCGGACAAACTTTGCGCGGATAACCCGGCGCCGTTGCGGGCCGCGCCAGGGCGCAGCGGAGCACTCCCGCACTCCCCTTTATCGGAAACCCCCTCTACCATTTGGGGAGAGGGGGAAAAATGAACGCCTTCCTTAATATCGGCGACTATCTCCAGCGCCCTCTTTATACGCCCCTTTTTCTCATCAAGAACAAAACCATCGAAGCCTTTAAATATTCTTTCCAACTCCTTGATTTGCCTTGATATTTCAGGCGGCAAATCAGTGCAAGCCGATTCCATGCACAGGGCCGCGACCAGCCCCTCAAGCCCCTTTATCGTTGAAAGATGCGCGAAGTCGTCCTTCGAGGCGAAGACGAGGGGCTTCAGGAGTGAGGAGAGGATATTGGAGAGAGTTTGGGCGGCTTTGTCGGGCATTATTTTTCTAACTGAGGAGCAGTATATTACAGATACTTATCGAAAATGTGTGTGGCAATTTTAAACTATATGAGAAACGTACCTGAACTCCCCCTCCCCGTGCCACTCCTGCAGGGCCTTCACGTCAAGGCCGTCCTTGAGTATCGCCTTTATGCCGCGCGCGGCGGCGTGCGCCCCGGCGACGGTCGTAAAATACGGGACGCCCATTTCAACCGAAGTCCTCCTTATGGAATAGGAGTCCGCGACGGTCTTCGCGCCGAAGGACGTGTTTACGACCATCGCTATCTCCCCACTCTTTATCCTGTCCACGATATGGGGCCTCCCCTCTATGACCTTGAGCACCATTTCATTGTCTATCCCCTTTGCCCTGAGGTGCCCGGACGTCCCCCTCGTCGCGATTATGCTGAAACCCATGTCCCTCAACTCAGCCGCGACGTGCGTAATAGCCTCCTTGTCCTCGTCCCTCACGCTTATGAACACGTTGCCCTTCAAGGGCAGCGTGTTGCCCGCGGCTATCTGGGCCTTGGCGAACGCCCTGCCGAAATCCACGCCTATGCCCATCACCTCTCCGGTTGATTTCATCTCCGGGCCGAGGAGCGTGTCCACGCCCGGAAATTTTATGAACGGAAAGACCGCCTCCTTGACCGACGTATAGGGAGGAGTAACCTCGCCTGTAAAGCCGAGTTCCTTAAGCGTCCTCCCGGCCATGAGCTTTGTGGCGAGCTTGGCGAGCGGCACGCCTATGGCCTTGCTGACGAACGGGACCGTGCGCGAGGCCCTCGGGTTTACCTCGAGGATGTAGACGACCCCGTCCTTCACCGCGAACTGGACGTTCATAAGCCCCACGACCTTGAGTTCCCTCGCCAGCGCCTCTGTCTGGCGCCGTATCTCGGAGAGGACCGTTGCGTCGAGCGAATAGGGCGGGAGCGAGCACGCGGAATCCCCGGAATGGACCCCGGCCTCCTCTATGTGCTCCATCACGCCGCCTATGACCACGTCCGCGCCGTCGCTTATGCAGTCAACGTCAACCTCAAGGGCGTTCTCCAGAAACCTGTCTATCAATACCGGGTGCTCCTGGCTCGCGGCTACGGCCCTTGTCATGTACCGGATGAGGCTCGTCTCGTCATAGACCGTCTCCATGGCCCTGCCCCCGAGCACGTAGGACGGCCTCACCATCACCGGGTAGCCTATAGCGCCGGCCGTCTTGACCGCCTCGTCTATGCCCCGCGCCGCGCCGCTTAAGGGCCTTTTAAGTTTCAGCCTTTCAAGCAGTCCGTCGAACCGCACCCTGTCCTCGGCCATGTCTATGGAATCCGGGGACGTGCCGAGTATCTTCACCCCGGCCCTCTCCAGCGGCACCGAGAGCTTCAGCGGGGTCTGCCCTCCGAGCTGGACTATCACCCCGAGAGGTTTTTCCTTTTCAACTATCGCCATGACGTCCTCGAAGGTGAGCGGCTCGAAATAAAGCCTGTCGGACGTATCGTAGTCGGTAGAGACGGTCTCGGGGTTGCAGTTGACCATTATGGACTCGATGCCCTCTTCCCTCAGGGCGAAAGAAGCGTGCACGCAACAGTAGTCGAACTCGATGCCCTGGCCTATGCGGTTCGGGCCGCTGCCGAGTATCATGACCTTCTTCCTCGCTGTCGGGTTTGCCTCGCACCCGGCTTTTTTCACCCCGTCCTTTACGTTGTAGAACGGGCGTTCATACGTTGAATACAGGTAAGGCGTGTGCGCCTCGAACTCCGCGGCGCACGTGTCAACGCATTTATAGACAGGCTCTACGCCAGCCTCTTTCGCCGCAACGGCAAGCCTGTTCTCATCCATGCCGGTTATCCCGGCGAGCGTCCTGAACGAAAAGCCCCACTCCTTGGCAATCCGCAAGAGTTCGGGGGAGACCCCGTTACTGCGGGCCTCTTTCTGTATAAGGGCCTCAAGCCCGACTATCTCTTTTATGTTGTTCAAAAACCACCCGTCTATCTTCGTTAGCCCGTATACCTCGGAAACCGACATCCCGGCCCTGAAGGCCTCGGCGATGTAAAAAGGCCTCTGCGGCCTCGGGGTTTTAAGCTCCGCCATGATGGCGTCCTTCTCGGCCGGGGTCGGCTCGAAAAAAGAATCCGGCCTCTCCCTGCGGACGACCCTGTCGAAACCAGCGGCGCCGGTTTCGAGCGACCGTAGGGATTTCTGCATGGCCTCCTTGAAGGTCCTTCCCATGCTCATGGCCTCTCCCACGCTTTTCATCTGGGTCGTGAGCGTCGAGTCGGCCTTCGGGAATTTCGCGAACGCGAAACGGGGCGTTTTCACCACGACGTAATCAATGGTCGGCTCAAAGGACGCCGGGGTCTTTTTGGTTATGTCATTGGGGATTTCATCGAGTGAGTAGCCCACCGCGAGCTTGGCGGCTATCTTGGCTATCGGGAAGCCGGTCGCCTTGCTCGCCAGGGCGGATGAGCGCGACACGCGCGGGTTCATCTCGATTACGCACATCCTCCCGTTTTCCGGGTTTATGGAGAACTGGATGTTGCTCCCGCCAGTCGAAACCCCTATCTCGCGGATTATCCTTATAGCCGCGTCCCTCATTATCTGGTATTCCTTGTCCGTGAGGGTCTGCGCCGGGGCGATTGTTATCGAATCGCCGGTGTGCACGCCCATGGGGTCCAGGTTTTCTATCGAGCAGATGATGACGACGTTGTCCATCCTGTCGCGCATGACCTCGAGCTCGAACTCCTTCCATCCGATGACGGACTCCTCGATAAGGACCTCGCTCGTGGGGCTTGCGTCAAGGCCCCTGCGCGTAAGCTCCTCGAACTCCTCCCTGTTGTAGGCAATGCCGCCTCCCGTGCCCCCGAGCGTGAAAGACGGCCTGAGGATTACCGGGTAGCTGAACCTTTCAATGAGAGCGCAGGCCTCGTCAAATGTCCTTACCGTGCCGCTTTCAGGCACGTCCAGCCCAAGCCTTATCATGGCCTCCTTGAACAGTTCCCTGTCCTCGGCTTTTTTTATGGCCGGAAGCTTCGCGCCTATCATCTCCACCCCGTATTTATCGAGCACCCCGCTCTCCGCGAGCCTTACCGACACGTTGAGCGCGGTCTGCCCGCCCATGGTCGGCAGCAGGGCGTCGGGCCTTTCCCTTTCTATTATCTTTTCAACCATCTCGGGCGTTATCGGCTCGATGTAGGTCTTATCCGCAAGCTCGGGGTCGGTCATTATGGTCGCGGGGTTCGAGTTCACGAGAACGACCTCGTAGCCCTCTTCCCTGAGGGCCTTGCACGCCTGGGTGCCGGAATAGTCGAACTCGCACCCCTGGCCTATGACAATTGGGCCTGAGCCTATGAGGAGTATCTTCTTGATGTCGGTGCGCTTGGGCAAATTAAAACTCCTTTACTATACGATACTCGTCACCCTGAATTTATTTCAGGGTCTAACTACAAGATGCTGAAACAAGCCTGAAATAAATTCAGGCCATGGTTCAGCATGACAATCTATACTAAAAATCCTATTGATGTCGGTGCGTTCGGGCATGGGGCTTCTTTTTTGAGAAAATCAGCCTAAAACCTCGCTATAATCAACTTCGATGCCGTCTTTCAACTTTTTATAATAAATAATCTTCGCGGGGATGCTTTCAGACAAAGACTTTTTGACCTTGTAAGTATCGGGTTTTATTGAAACCGGAACGTCTCCGAGATATCCGTCAATCCCTTTAGATTCATCCACATTTTTAGACAGTCTATAACCGACCTTTTTAATCTCCGCGCCTTTTTTCAAGATTGCTTCCTGAAATTTAAGACCCAGGAATGTCTTTACGATAACGAGGTCTCTCACCCATTCGTCGACCATCTTGTCATCAATCTTATTGATGGCCTCCTTCAAATTCCCAACCATCTCTGATATTTTCACCTTTGCGTCTTTTATGGCGTCCGGATGTTTTTGCAGATACCACCTTTTCCATTCATCCATGGTCCTGCCGCTGAATTCCTGTATCAGGTCGCTCAGTTGTCCAACGACTTTCGGCCTTGTTCCCTGAGCGTTCTGATTGGCAAGGTTGAGTATCTGGGTAACGTATTTGGGGAATGACGGGGCCGCGACTTCTAAAGACTTCCTTATGGCCTCATTTGTCAGTTTTATGCGCACCGGTAAAATTTACCCATGCTTGTTTTTGCATCGTAAGGAGTTTATATTCGTGCCCAAATCCGAACAATCTATCTTTGAACCAAACCTCAATTTTTTGGGGTCAAGCTTTTTGTCGAACCTTATCGGGTCATGAAAAACATAGGGCAGTTTCTTTATCTCTTCCCTGAAATCCATATTCAGACGTTCCTGTCTTTTAACGTCAAAAGACGCATTTTGAAATATGACTCCCTGCCTTAAACCGAGTTTTTCTTCGATAACAGGAAGGAAATCTCCGTTGATTTCGTATCCGATGGAATTCCTGTTGAGATTCCTTGCTGATAGAGAAGTCGTCCCGCTACCCAAGAAGGGATCAATGACCGTATCGCCCATAAAACTGAACATCTTGATGAGCCGTTTCGGCAACTCTTCGGGGAACATCGCAAGGTGCTTATCCTGCCTTTCGCCGGAAAAATTCCAGTGCCCGTAAAAATACTCGTTCCATTCTTTGATAGTGAGTTTGGATTTATCCTTGATCTCTTTTGTCACCCTCGGTGGGTCGCCCAATTTTTTAAAGATTAGAATAAATTCGTAATCAAGTTTTATGATGCCATTCCGGGGGTATGGAAAAGACCCCATTATGCTCGCGCCGCCCGTGGTATTGCAGGTTGTAACCTTCTGCCAGATGACTGCGCCCATGTAATCAAAACCAACTGTTTCGCAGAATTTGATTATCTCGGTTCTAATCGGAATGATCTTATATCTCCCGTAATAAACAGAACGGGCGAACTGATCCCCTATATTAATGCAAAGACGACACCCCTCATGCAGAACCCTGTGGCATTCGTTCCAGACAAGATTGAGGTTATTGATGTAGTCTTCGTAGGTGTCGTTGAAGCCTATCTGATTACCGCTCCCGTAATCCTTCAACTGCCAGTAAGGCGGAGAGGTAACAACAAGATGGACGGACTCATCCGGGACTTCTTTCATCCTTCTCGAATCGCCGAGGATTATTTTGTGGGTGGTTTGCATAGCCCATCCGTATCATTAGGAATTAAAGTCTTTAATTTCCTTTTTGCACATTAATCTTTTCCTCTAACAATTTTACTGCCTGTGGAATTTGATTTCTTAAAGAATCTTCTGCTTTAATTAAGAAACTTTGAAATTCTTGCTGCACTTGCCCTGAACCTTTAACAGCCATATCAACTGAACCAGTCATTTGAAGTAGCTTATCTGTGTACATTTCGGCGTATCTAAAATTTCTATATATTTTTGCTAAATCAGATTGCAATTCGACATCGAATAATGCAAAACGGCCAGAACTTATAGAACTGTTCATAGCAACGGTACTAAATCGTACTAACAGCGCTAAATTTTCACCTTTAATGTCACCAATATGCTTAAGATTTTCTTCTAATTCGACTTTAATAGTTTGCATTGATTCAATACTATTCCGCACTTCTTCTTTGTGCCTTATATGCCTATCATACGAATAAGATAGCATGAATGCTATGAAAACACCTATTAATGTCGCCCAAAATTCATGCGTTTTTAAAAATTTGATAATCACACATACAAACCACCTCATAAACTCTTTCCTCTCGCCCAATTCTTACTAAACCTCGCCTTCCTTCAACAACAACGCGCCGTCTTTGCCGGAGTATAACCGCTTATTATCGGAATTGAACTCATGTTTGACATCAACCGAGAGTGTCTCAAGCGAAAGAATCTTCCAATTCTTGGCCTTGTAAACATCAGTCCTGTTTTTCGTGCCCGAAACATACATTTCATACGATATGACAAAATGATGCGCGTCGTATACGACCTTGAAATCATCGGACGGCGAAAAATAAAAACTGCGTTGCGTTGTATCCAAATTCTCGACATTATACGTCTTGCATTCCAAATATGCAGGCTTATCGTCGAGCCAAAATAGTATGTCCGGGTATCCTGCGGCCTTTTTCCGGCCGCTCTTTCCGCTCGGAACGCCGGGTTTTAAAGACAACCGCCCCAACGCCTCTTTGACATGTTCTTCGATATAATTACCGACTTCATTTGCCCTTTTGCTGACGATGCCTTTTTTGTTAATGAGCCTTCCGGCAATCACCGCGACCTTCTCAAGCGCATTGAGAAGTTTTTTATCGACAACGGATTTAAAATCAAACGGCAAAACCTTCTTCCCCGAAAGCGTTTCCACGACCAAATTGAAAGGAACGTCCTTAATCGGCTCAAGCATTTGCTTAACGCAATTTTCGAGTCTTTTCGTATAATCACCGCCGCCCACCTCAAACCTCCTTAATCACCGCTTGACGAACAACACTATTCTATTCGTATTCGTGCCGCCGTCGTTATTATCAACACCCCATATATTTGACGTCTTGGTGAACTCCTGCAGGTTTACGATAATTCCAACGCATTCAAAGCCGCCTTTCACGCCGAGTGGCACAACATGCTCATCGAGCCGCACCGATCCTTTTTTCACCTCCCCCACTTCAAAAGCGACAAAACCGCCTGTTTTTGTAACCCTGAACAATTCGACAAACACATCTTCCATTACCGCAGACCATTCCTCGACCGTTTTGGACATGGTTATTTTTTTGGACACTTCTTTGTCGTCAATGGAATTAAACCAGCACCTTAACCAATTATCCTTCGAGTATTGGACGATATTCAGAAACGGCGGTGAAGTTACCGTGCCGCGAACGGAACCCGAAGGAATGTCCGTCGTATATCGCGCATCGCAATTTAAAAATTGCGCTGACTCGCCTGCTTTTCTAAGATTTCGTCTCTGCTCCTCGGTAACATTCTTCAAAAGACTTTCCGATTTGCTCAAGATAATTCTTGATACGTCCCTATATTCCGGTTTTTGCCCTCTTTTTGCGTTTATCTTTATCTGGCTCTCTTGAGTTACGGCCTGATTAGGCGGCAACGTGTAAACGGAAAAAAATCCCGGCGAATGCCCCGTAAGCCTATTTGTAGCAACCATGCGTACCCATCTGTCTATATTGTCCTCTTTGCCGCCTGCCGAACGCTCGGCAAAATACTTCCTGAGAGACATAATCTCGGATTCGGTTTTCGAATGATAAAACATCGAGAGGTCAATATCCGAGTTCAAACCGTCGTAGAAAACAATTTGAGATAGCCTGTCGACAATCTCCTTAACGGTCGGCGCAAAAAACCTCGGTTCAATCAAAATCCTGCTCAATGGATTGACGTCGTTTACCACGACTCTCCGTCCGAGCAATCCCGCTTCGATAACGGTCGTGCCCCTGCCGCCGAACGGGTCGTATATAAAATCGTTTTCTTCGGACAATAATTTGATAAAGAAACGCGGCAACTGCGGCTTGAAACATGCCCTGTATGACACCTCATGTATGGACGACGCCTGTCTCTGCATGGCGGTCCAAAACTCATTCGTAAATCTCGAAACGTTGTAATTCCCTATCGAAAGCCGTTCGACGACGGTCTTCGCCGAGCGGGTGAAAAGATCCGCCTTCTCGGCAAACGTAAAATTCGCCAGGTACGCGCCGATGTTTCCGCCTTTAGCCGTCGACAGGTGCCTTTCCATCACCCCTTCCCCATCATCTCCACAAACCTCTTGAAAAGATACGCCGCGTCATGCGGGCCGGGGCTTGCCTCCGGGTGGTACTGGACCGAGAAAAACCTCCCCTCCCTGTGGCAAAGCCCCTCGACCGTCAAGTCGTTCAGGTTTACGTGAGTGAGTTCGGCGGCCTTCTTTACGGAATCCATGTCAACCGCGAAGCCGTGGTTCTGGCAGGTTATCTCCACCCTGCCGGTCTTCAGGTCCTTTACGGGCTGGTTGGCGCCCCTGTGGCCGAATTTCATCTTGAAAGTCTTTCCGCCGAGGGCAAGGCCCATCAACTGATGCCCCAGACATATTCCAAAGACCGGCTTTTTGCCCATGAGCTTTTTTATGCTCTCCTGGGCGTATCTCACTGGCTCGGGGTCTCCGGGGCCGTTGGAAAGGAAAACCCCGTCCGGGTTCATCTTCAAGACGTCCTCGGCCGTAGTCGTCGCGGGTACCACCGTAACGTCGCAGCCTGATGAGACGAGGTTCCTCAAGATGTTGCGCTTGATCCCGAAGTCATAGGCAACGACCTTGAACCTTTTCCCCCTCACCCCTGCCCTCTCCCCCAGGGGAGAGGGGGATGGAATCTGAGACCCCTCTCCTCCGCGAGATTGCTTCGCTTCTCTCGCAATGACGGGTATGCGGCCATACCCCCCTTCAAGCGTCCACAGCCCCTCGTCCCATTTATAGGGTTCCTTGCAGGTAACCTCTTTTACGAGGTCGCGTCCTACAAGGCCCGGAGATTTTTCAGCCTTATCCACGAGGGAGACGGGGTTCAAATCAACGGTCGAGATAACGCCCTCCATTGCGCCCTTTTCCCTTATGCGCCTTGTAAGCGCCCTCGTGTCAATGCCCGATATCCCGACAATCGAATTCTTCTTCAGATACTCATCAAGGCTCACTCCGCCCTTCAGATGCCGCCAGTTGCTCGGGTATTCGCATGGGTCTTTTACTATGAACCCCTCGACCCACGGCCTCCACGATTCCACGTCTTCGGGGTTTACGCCGTAGTTGCCCTGCTCGGTGTAGGTCATGGCGACTATCTGCCCCCTGTAAGAGGGGTCCGTCAAGACCTCCTGATAGCCGGTCATGGAGGTGTTGAACACGACCTCGCCGATGGTTTCGCCCTCCGAGCCGAACGAATAACCCTCGAATACGGTCCCGTCGGCGAGCGCGAGTATGGCGGGTTTTTTAGTCTTCATGTTCCCCCATCACACCGTAATGGCAGTCTTTAGATTTCTCCGTCATATACCACATTCCCGTTAACTATCGTCTTTACGACCTTGCCTCTCAACTCCATGCCTTTAAAAGGCGTATTCCTGCCTTTGCTCCTGAATCTCGCCGGGTCTACAATCCATTTCCTTTCCAGATCAACGATTGCCATGTCGGCGGCGCTCCCGACCATCAGGGTCCCCGTATCCAGTCCGAAGATCCGCGCCGGGTTTATCGTCATGGCCTCCACGGCCTTCCTTAGCGTCAGGACGCCCTGGCTTACAAGCCCCAGGACGACGCCGAGCGACGTCTCAAGCCCGACCACGCCGAAAGAGGCATGATCGAACTCAACGTCCTTTTCTATCGAAGAATGAGGGGCGTGGTCCGTGGCGATGGAGTCAATGGTCCCGTCATTGAGTCCCTCCCTCAATGCCTCAACGTCCTTTTTCGCCCTCAGCGGCGGGTTCATCTTGAAGTCCGTATCAAACCCGGAGACGACCTCGTCCGTAAGCGCGAGGTGGTGCGGGGTTACTTCGGCCGTCACGCCCGCCCCTCTTTTTTTCGCGGCCTTTATAAGCGCCACGGCCCCGGCAGTGGACACGTGCGCTATGTGGAGCCTCGCGCCGGTAAGCTCGGCGAGCGAGATGTCGCGCGCGACCATCGCCTCCTCGGCCGCGTCCGGGATGCCCTTGAGCCCGAGCCTCGTTGACACGGCCCCCTCGTTCATCACGCCGTCCGCGGCAAGGACGGCGTCCTCGGCATGGGATATGACGACAAGGCCAAAGAGCCTCGAATACTCAAGCGCCCGCCGCATGAGGGTGCCGCTCGTAACCGGCCTTCCGTCGTCGGACACGGCCACGCACCCCGCGTCTTTAAGGGACGCAAACTCGGTCAGGGCCTCGCCTTTAAGCCCGCACGTTATCGCGCCTACGGGGAACACGTTGACCAGGCCTTCCTCCGCGGCCTTTTTAACTATATACCGGGTCATTGATTCGTTATCGTTCGCCGGCTTCGTATTCGCCATGCACATAACCGTCGTGACGCCCCCGGCTGAAGCCGCCTGAGTGCCTGTCTTTATCGTCTCTTTATACTCCTCGCCCGGCTCCCTCAGATGCGTGTGCGCGTCCACAAGCCCGTGGATAACGAGTTTGCCCGCACAGTCTATGATATCCCACCCCTCCCCTACTTGAGGGTTTTCCCCCCGCGCTTCGGACGAAGGCTTGATAGACGCGACCCTCCCGCCCATCACGAAGATATCGTAAACGCCGTCCATCGAGCTCGCGGGGTCAAGGACCCTTCCGCCTTTCAAAAGAAGCCGTTTCATTCCTTAACCCCTCCTATGAGCAGGTAAAAAAGCGCCATCCTCACGGCGACCCCGTTCGTGACCTGTTCGAGTATCAGAGACCACGGGCCGTCCGCGACCTCTGGCGATATCTCCACACCCCTGTTGATGGGGCCGGGGTGGAGGATAAGGGCGTCTTTCCGCGCCTTCCTCAGCTTTCCCGCGTCAAGCCCGTAAAGCCTCGAATACTCCCTTACGGACGGAAAGAGCGCCTCTTTCTGTCTTTCGAGCTGGACCCTGAGCATCATTATAACGTCGGCGTCCTTCAGTAACGCTTCCATGTCATGGCTTACCGAGCACCCCATCGCCGAAATCCCCTCCGGCATCATCGTGGGAGGGCCGCATACCGTGACCGAAGCCCCCATCTTCGTAAACCCCAGAATGTTGGACCTGGCCACCCTCGAATGGGCTATATCGCCGACAATGAGAAGCCTTACGCCGGAAAGACCGCCGAGCCTCTCCTTTACGGTAAACATGTCGAGCAGCGCCTGCGAGGGGTGCTCGTGCGCGCCGTCCCCGGCGTTTATAACGCTCGACTTAAGATGCCTCGCTATCATGTGCGGGGCGCCGGACGAGGAATGCCTTATGACGACGCAGTCCGGGTTCATGGCCTCGAGGTTAAGGGCCGTGTCCCTGAGTGTCTCTCCTTTTTTAACCGAGCTTGAGGCAACGGATATATTGATCGCGTCCGCGCTCATCCTCTTGGCCGCTATCTCGAAGGAAGTCCTCGTGCGCGTGGACGGCTCGTAAAAAAGGTTTATAACGGTCTTGCCCCTGAGCGTGGGCACCTTCTTTATCTCCCTTGTCGAGACCTCTTTGAAAGAGGCGGCCGTTGAGAGGATGAGTTCTATCTCCTCTTTTTCAAGCCCCTCAATTCCGAGTAAATCCTTTTTCTTAAGTTTCACCTGTAACCCTCCGGAAATTCTACGCTCCCAATGGAACTACAACGACTTCGCTCGCCGGGTCAATCTCCTCGACATGCACCCTGACGTCCTCTTTAAGCGAGGTGGGTATGTTCTTACCCACGTAATCGGCCTTTATGGGGAGTTCCCTGTGCCCCCTGTCAACCAACACCGCGAGTTGTATGGCAAGAGGCCTGCCGAAGTCCATGAGCGCGTTCATAGCCGCCCTTATGGTCCTTCCGGTAAAAAGCACGTCGTCAACCATGACCACGACCTTCCCGTCTATGTCAATGGGTATCTCCATCTCCTTGAGGGGACGGGTTTCCTTCATGCCGAGGTCATCCCTGTAAAGGGTCGCGTCAACCGCTCCGGTCGGGACGTTTACCCCCCGCTCTATCTCCTCTATCTTTTTCTGAAGCCTCCTTGCGAGGTGGTGCCCCCTGGTGGGTATGCCGAGGAGCACGAGGTTCTCGGTTCCCCTGTTCCTTTCTATTATCTCGTGGGCGATGCGGGCGAGCGCGCGCTCGATGCCCTTATTGTCCATGACCACTCTATGTTTCACATCAGGTCTCCCGGTAAAAAGCGCAAAAAAAAGCCTCGTCACCCTTCCAGCGGGCGCAGAGGCCTTCCATAAGTCTCCATGTGCGGATATTCACTTTCGCCTTCCCTTTCTTAATCTCTCCGGATTAAGTTAAAAGGGTGGATACGCTGCATACGATCCGAGGTCAATACTTGTTTATGACCTCGACTATGGGCTTTTTAACATATATTTTGTAATACAGCGTCTTTCTGTACCTGTCGAAGAAATTAAGCCTTACCTCATACGCGACCGTTATCTCTATGTCGCTCATCCCGCGCTCTATCTTTATGTTCCCGTCCCTTATGGGCATGCCCCAGTAATCGACCTTATCGAGGAGGTGCTTGCGGATGTCGTCATCGCTGTAGTGCCAGGCGGTCTTCGCCTCGGTCGTCACCTCATACGTGAACATGTAGTGCTCGAAATACGGCGGCACGACCATATATCCGGCATAGGTGAGGAGCCCGAGGACGATGAGATAGAACAGCGCCCTCATGGATATGCCCCCGGCCTCGCCTGAAAGTATCTTCTTATTTATATACATCTTTAAACGCCCCCAGTCAAGGTAAATAAACCCCTGACACGGCAAATGACAATTACCTCCCCACCCCCGTATACTCAAACCCCCTCTTCCCCATGACCTCGGGGTCGTAGACGTTCCTCAGGTCAACGACCCTTGGGTGTTTGAGAAGACCCTTTACCCTTTCCATGTCTATCTGCCGGAAGAGATTCCACTCCGTTGCTATGACGAGACAGTCGCTTCCCGATGCCGCCTCGTACGGGTCCTGAGAATAAACGACGGTATCCGGAAGGACGGACGCCGCGTTCTTCATTCCGGCCGGGTCGTATGCCTTTATTTTAGCCCCCTCGCCGACAAGCCCGTTTATTATGTCTATCGCGGGCGATTCCCTTATGTCGTCGGTATTGGGCTTGAAGGTCAGCCCCCAAACTCCGATGGTCGCGCCCCTGAGTTTTCCCGCGGCCTTCCTTATCTTTTCCATCATGCGGCCGCGCTGTCGACGGTTTACCTCTATGACGGCCTCCATGATCTTGAAATCATATCCGGCGTTCTTCGCTATGTTCAAAAGCGCCGTGGTGTCTTTCGGCAGGCACGACCCCCCGTATCCGGGGCCGGGGTGGAGGAACTTGGGGCCTATCCTCCTGTCCAGCCCCATGGCCCTGGCCACCACGTGCACGTCCGCGCCTGTCTTTTCGCAGAGGTTCGCTATCTCGTTTATGAACGATATCTTGGTGGCAAGGAAGGCGTTGGACGCGTATTTTATAAGCTCGGCCGTCTCTATGTCGGTTATGACGAACGGGGTCTCTATGAGATACAGAGGGGCGTGCAGGTCCTTCAGTATCGCGACGGCCTGACCGCTGCGGGCGCCTATGACGACCCTGTTCGGCCTCATGAAGTCCTCCACGGCCGAACCCTCCCTCAGGAACTCGGGGTTCGAGGCGACGTCAAAGAGGTGGGTCTCCTTCCTCTCCTCGGCTATTATCTTCTCTATGAACCTTCCGGTGCCGACCGGCACCGTGGATTTAGTGACAACCACCTTGTAGCCGTTCAAGTTGGCCGCTATCGTGCGGGAGACCTCCTCGATATAGCTTAGGTCGGTCGAGCCGTCGCCCCTGGGCGGGGTGCCGACCGCGATCAACACCGCCAGAGACCTTCTTATGCCGTCGCCTATGTCGGTCGTGAAGGCGAGCCGTCTTTCCTTCACGTTCTTATCAACTATCTCCTTGAGCCCGGGCTCGTATATGGGTATCTCTCCGCGGTTAAGCGTATGTATCTTCTCCGCGTCCTTGTCCACGCACACGACGTTGACGCCGAAATCAGCGAAGCACGCGCCGGTGACAAGGCCCACGTAGCCGGTCCCTATGATGCAGATGTTCATGGCAGGGTCATCTCCTCATGTAATTTTTTTCGTAATACTCCATGTACTCGCCGCTTCGCGCGCGCTCGCACCACGCGAGGTTCCCGGCGTACCACTCGACCGTGGATTTAAGCCCTTCTTCAAACCCCATTGATGGGGCCCAGCCTAATTCCCGCCTCATCCTGGATGAATCTATTGAATATCTCAGGTCGTGGCCGGGTCGGTCCTTCACGAACCTTATGAGGGAGGCGTGCGGGACGTTGGGACTTCCCGGCCTTAGCTCATCCAATATTTTGCATATAAGTTTTATGAGGTCAATGTTTTTCCATTCGTTGTCCGCGCCGATATTGTAGGTCTCTCCCACACTGCCCTTTAAAAGCGCCGCCTCCAGCGCCGAGCAGTGGTCCTCGACGTGGAGCCAGTCCCTGACGTTTAAGCCGTCGCCGTAGACAGGAAGCGGTTTGCCTTCCATCGCGTTAAGCACCATGAGCGGTATGAGCTTTTCGGGAAGCTGGTACGGGCCGTAGTTGTTGGAGGAGTGGGTCGTTATGACCGGGACCCCGTAGGTCTTGTTATACGCGCGGCAGAGGTGGTCGGCCGAGGCCTTGGACGCGGAATAGGGGCTGTTCGGCGCGCAGGGGGAAGACTCCGTGAAACTGCCCGCCTCCGGCAGAGACCCGTAGACCTCGTCCGTTGATACGTTGAGAAAGACGCTCCGCGCCTTTGCCGGCCGGCCGGCGGGGCCGGCTGGCCGGTCTTTCCAGAAAGAACGCGCCGCCTCAAGGAGCGCGTGAGTGCCGAGGACGTTTGTATTCAAGAACTCATCAGCGCTCAAGATGCTCCTGTCAACGTGGCTTTCGGCGGCAAGATGCATGACGGAGTCTATGCCGTATCTTTCGAACGCGTTTTTTACAAGGGCCTTATCCTTTATGTCGCCTTTTACGAACGTATAATTGGGCCGGCCCTCGACGTCCCTCAGGTTTTCGAGGTTCCCGGCATAGGTGAGCCTGTCGAGGTTCACAACCCTGAAGTCCGGATATTTTTTGACCATGCGGCGGACCAGATTGGACCCTATAAAACCCGCCCCGCCCGTTATAAGGATGTTCATGGATTCCCGCCTGAATAAGTTTCGAGTTTTTCCGCAAACCGTTAAATAGAAAAAAGGGACGGATTTGTTTAAAACCGCCTCAGTCTATGATAAAAAGCGAACCGGGCCTGTCCTCATGCCTGACCTCGTCAACGTCTTCCTTCTTACCGTAACCCCTGTAAAGGCGGTTGGGAGAGTTGAACGCGAAACCGGGGACCGGGCCCACGTTTTTATACGCGTGCACGACGCCGGGCGGGATGACCACGACCCTGGGCTCGTCTTCGCCGGCTGAAAAAACCTCCCTCTGCCCGTATGTCTTTGAGCCGGCCCTGTTGTCCCAGAGATAGACCTTGAAGTTCGAAGGCCCGGCGAACGCGAACCAATCCGTCTGATGCCTGTGCTCGTGCGGTCCCCTTGCCACTCCCGGCAGCGTAACCGACACATACGCCATCAGGGGCTTTATTGATTCGTCCGTTTCGTCGGCCCTGAAGACCTCGGCAAGCCAGCCCCTCTGGTCTTTATGCGGCGTCAATGCCTTTATGACGACCCCTTCTATCATACGGTTAAGCCTTCATCCCCAAGCCCCTTAAGCCCTGGAGGATATCTCCCTTCTGAAAAAATCCGCGTCCCTTTCGATATACCTCGAAAGGGCCTCTGTCCACTGCCGGATGGTCTTGCCGGTGGTCTTTTTATACTTCGCAGTATCCAGCACGGAGTAGCCGGGCCTCTTCGCGGCTGAGGGGTATTGCTCGGTAAGCACCGGCAGTATGTCCTTCACCTTAATGGGCACGCCGATAGAGCTTGCGAGCTCGCAGGCAACTTTGGCGAGGTCATACCGGCTCGCGACCCCCTCGTTGGAGAAATGGTACGTGCCGGATGGGGCGTCGGCCATCAATAGATTCATTACGGCCTCCGAGAGGTCTTCCGTGTAAGTGGGGGTCCCCGTCTGGTCGCACACCACGCTGAGAGTTTCTTCCCTGCCGGCCTTTGATATTATCCTGGTTACGAAATTGTCCCTGCCCGGGCCGTAAAGCCATGACGTCCTTACTATCATATAATCGCCGGTCTCTTTGCGGACGTTAAGCTCGCCCTCGAGCTTGGACTCCCCGTATACGTTCAGGGGATTCGGCCCGTCTTCCTCCCTGTAAGGGGAATTCTTCCTGCCGTCAAAGACGAAATCCGTCGAGAAATGGACGAGCCTTGAGCCGATCTTCCCGCACACGCGGGCCAGGTTGGCCGGCCCGAGGGCGTTTACCGAGAAGGCGAGTTCCCTTTCCTCCTCAGCCCTGTCCACGGCGTTATAGGCCGCGCAGTTTATGACGACCCCGGGACTGAAGCCTTCAAGGGTTTCCTTCACCGCCGGAAGGTCGGTTATGTCAAGCCCCTTGGCAAGAAAGACCTCGAGCCCGCGGTCCCTTCCGAGCAAAGGGACGAGCATGGAAGCGAGCATGCCTCTTGAGCCTGTGACGAGGACCTTCATCGGAAAATCAGGCATAGGGCCGGACCGCCTTTGCTCACGCCTTGTTGGCCCCGGTTTCGGCAACGAGGTTATTGGCGTGAAGGAGCGAGGCGAACGTGCCGGCGTCGGTCCACCAGCCCTCAAGCTCCCTCCACACGATGCCTCCCTTTTTTATATATGCGTTATTGACGTCCGTTATCTCAAGCTCGCCTCTGGCCGACGGCCTCAATGTCCTTATGATGTCGTAGACGTGCCTGTCGTACATGTATATGCCTGTTACGGCGTAGGCCGAGGCCGGGGCCATGGGCTTTTCCTCTATCCTCAATATCCGCGCGCCCTCAAGCACCGGCACGCCGAACCTTTCCGGGTCAGGGACCTTTTTGAGTATTATCATCGCCCCGTCTTTTTCCTTCTCAAACGCCTTTACCGGCCCTATTATGTTTTTTTCTATTATGTTGTCGCCGAGCACGACGCAGACCTTCTCTCCCTCCACGAAATGTTCGGTAAGCCCGAGCGCCTCGGCTATGCCGCCCTCGCCTTCCTGATAGGCGTAGTTCAGGTGCTTCAGTCCGAATTCCTTGCCGTTGCCGAGGAGCCTCAGGAAATCCCCCGCGTTATTTCCGCCGGTCACTATCATGATGTCCTCTATCCCGGCGTTTACAAGGCACCTTATGGGATAATATATCATCGGCGCGTTGTACACGGGCAAAAGGTGCTTGTTTGTCACCTTTGTAAGAGGATACAGCCTTGTGCCGAGCCCTCCGGCGAGGATAACCCCTTTCACGAAAACCTCCTCCGCGATTTCAGATTCCGCACCTTCAATATACGCCGCGGACAAACAAATCCCTTTATTTATACTCCATTGGAAGGCTCTATGCAATATAAAATTATTGAATTTTATCCTGAAGTTACGGATATGAGGGCGTTTATCTTAGGCCGGGCTTACGGAAAAGGTGCGGGAACGGTTTGAAAGAATGGATGTTCCATCGAAGTCAGGCAGGAAGAAATAATCGGAAGCAGGCCTTTTTGATTGCGGATAATCCGGGCGGGAAGTCGGCGGATTCCGCGGCCTTGGCGGTGATAAGGATATCTCACATACCAGGGCATGGATTTAAAATTACGGAACCGGGTTTTGAGCCTGCCTACATGGAGATCATAAACTTATCGCCCATGCTGTGTATATTGGCCCTTTCGCCGCCCTCGGCCACGACCCTCTGGTATTCGCTCATCACTGAGTTCTCGACCATCTGCCTTGTCGGCGTATCGAGGGGGTGGACAAGGTCCCTGTAGGTCCCGTCCTTCATCTTTTTGGCGGGCATGGCTACAAAGTACCCCGTATTGCCCTTTATCACCTTCATGTCCCGGATTACGAAACAGCCGTCGAGTTTGATGCTTACGAACGCCTTTAATCTCTCGTCACCGTCCACCGGCAAAACCTTAACCTCCGTGATATTCATAGGCGAACCCCCCTCTGCTGGTTTTTAAATAATATCCGTTTAGGGAAGGTCTGATTAATTCCCAGTCCCGTCATTGCGAGCGTAGCGAAGCAATCTCGTCCTATAGGCAAATCAGTAAGTTACGAGATTGCTTCGCCGCAAAAACGCGGCTCGCAATGACAAAAAGAGAATTAATCAGACCTTCCTTAGTAGATATGCAAATAATATGCCAGCAAATAGAGATTTACTTAAATAAAAAACCTATAACTTTCAAGGACTTTACATGGTTTACAAAAATGTGACAAAGCCTTTCCTTGAGAGTGCACAATTTCTTGTGCATGGCCAACCAATAAATTGTGCACTCGACGTGTATACTCGTGTTTAATATCAGATAAAACATACCGCTTTACTTTTTTATTGACCTGGATTACTCTTAATGGCGGTGAAGGGACATCTCACATACAAAAACGCCGGCGTTGACATCGTACGGGGCGACAGGCTTGTAAGCATCATCAAACCGGCGGCAAAGGGCACTTACATACCCGGGGTCATAAGCGGGATAGGCGGCTTCGGCGCGTCCTTTTCCGCGAGGTTTAAGGGGCTTAAAGACCCGGTGCTCGTGTCCTCGACCGACGGTGTCGGCACGAAACTCAAGGTGGCGTTCATGGCGGATAGACACTCCACCGTGGGCATAGACCTTGTCGCGATGTGCGTGAACGACGTCGTGACAACCGGCGCGAGGCCGCTTTTTTTCCTCGATTATTTCGCCGCCGCGAGGCTCGACGTAAAAAAGGCCGCCTCGGTAATAGGGGGGATAGCACGGGGCTGCAAAGAGGCCGGATGCGCCCTGGTCGGCGGGGAGACCGCCGAGATGCCTGGCATCTACGGCCCCGGGGAGTACGACCTCGCGGGCTTTGCGGTGGGCGTGGTGGATAGAGCCAAGCTCATAGACGGCCGCCATATAACCCGGGGCGACAGTATCATCGGGCTCGAATCGAGCGGACTCCACAGTAACGGCTACTCGCTCGCGCGCAAACTCTTTTTTGAAAAACTTAAACTCAAGGTCACGGACAGGCCCTTGGGCTTTAAAAAAAGCGTCGGCGCGGAACTCCTCACCCCGACGCGCATCTACGTGAAAGCGGCGCTGGAGGCCTCGCGTCTCTTTAGGGTAAAGGGCATAGCGCACATAACCGGAGGCGGCCTCACGGAGAACATCCCGCGCGTCCTTAAGCCGGGGGTCAAGGCGATAATCTACAAAGGCGCGTGGGCCCGCCCCGCGATATTCCGGTACATACAGTCCAGGGGCAACGTCCCTGAGGCGGAGATGCTCAGGACGTTCAACTGCGGCATAGGCCTCGTCATGGTGGTAAAAAACCGCGACGAAGCCGGCATAATAAAAAAGCTCGAATCCATCGGCGAGAGGCCGCGGCCCATCGGGGTGATAGAGAAAAGGAAAGCCGCTGAAGGGGCCGTTGAATTCAGGGAGTAGGATATGCCCGTTTCAGTCGGGGTCATGGCCTCTGGCAGAGGCACGAACCTCCAGGCCATTATAGACGCAATCGCCGCGCGAAGCCTCGATGCCGCGATAAAGGTCGTCATAAGCGACAACCCAGGGGCCTTTGCCATCGGACGCGCCGAAAAACACGGCATCAAGACCGCGGTCGTTACAAAAGACCAATACCCCCTCAATGAAGACTTTGAAAAAAAACTCATCTCGACATTAAACGCGAGCGGGGTGGAACTCGTGGCGCTCGCCGGGTTTATGAGGGTCCTTTCGCCCTTATTCATAAGGGCCTTCCCCATGAGGATAATGAACGTTCATCCGTCGCTCCTGCCGGCCTTCACCGGCCTCAGCGTCCAGAAAAAGGCGCTGGAATACGGCGTTAAATTCTCGGGCTGCACGGTCCACTTCGTGGACGAGGGGGTTGACACCGGCCCCATCATAATACAGGCCGTTGTAAAGGTAATGGACGACGACACCCCGGAGACGCTCGCCGAAAGGATACTTTTGGAGGAGCACCGCATATACCCGCAGGCCATACAGCTTTTCAGCGAAGGAAGGCTTGAGGTCAAAGGAAGAAAGGTCTTTGTCCACGGGGTGGCGCGTGGAACTGTGGACGAACCCCTATCGCTCGAAAACCCGTTGGCGACAATTTTCAACTCCAGCCCTTCAAAGAAAACACGAAAGACGCGATGAAGGAAAGACCCGTCATCGTGAGCGCGTGTCTCGTCGGGATCAAGTCCAGATACGACGGCAGATCCGCCCTGAACAGAACCGTCATCAACCGGCTGAAAAAAGGCGCCTTCATCCCCGTGTGCCCTGAGCAGATGGGAGGGCTTCCGACGCCAAGGCCAAAATCCGAGATCGGTATGGGCAACGGGATGGGCGTGCTTGAGGGAAAGGCGTCGGTCATGGATGCCGAGGGGCGCGACGTGACGGCGAATTTCCTGCGGGGCGCCGAGGCTGCGGCGAGAGTCGCGCGGCTTTCCGGCGCGAAAAAAGCGATATTGAAAGAGGGCAGCCCCTCCTGCGGCGTGAGCACCGTAAAAAGCAAAGGCAAAAAGACGCGCGGCATGGGCGTTACAACGGCCCGGCTTAAAAAAGAAGGGATTGAAATAGAAGGGGTGGACTGACCCAGCACCACTTTTTAGCACCATCCTTATTATCCTGCACGGCCCGAGCGATGGAAAGTGGTGCCGGGCCAAAAGGAAAAGAGGACTCTTTTATGAAGGTAATCTACCACGGGCATTCCTGCTTTGTGCTTGAGGGATCAAGGCACAGCGTCATAATAGACCCGTTCCTCAAGGGCAACCCGCTTGCTGAAATCAAACCGTCGGAGGTGAAGGTGGACGCGGTGCTTGTGACCCACGGCCACGCCGACCATTTAGGGGACGCGGTCGAGATATCGAAAAACAACAAGGCCCCGATAATCGGGCCGTTTGAGCTTGTAGGCCACTGCGTCGGAAAGGGCGCGACAGGCCACGCCATGCACATAGGAGGCGCCCATAATTTCCCGTTCGGCAGGGTCAAGCTCACCATCGCCTTCCACGGCTCGACGACCGATGAAGGCGCGGTGGGGAACCCCTGCGGATTTCTGGTGACCATGGACGGGAAGACCGTGTATCACGCCGGGGACACCGGGCTTTTCTCCGACATGGCGCTCATAGGACCCGTTGACTGCGCCCTCCTGCCCATAGGGGACAACTTCACGATGGGCATTGAAGACGCGATACGGGCCGTAAGGCTCATAAAGCCGCGGATAGCGATACCCATGCACTACAACACCTTCGACGTCATAAGACAGGACCCCGGGGAATTCAAAAAGGGGCTTGAAGGCTCGCACGCCGAGGTGAGGATAGTA
>JACRCI010000042.1 GCA_016219105.1 Deltaproteobacteria bacterium
ACAAGAATCGGGGCCTGTCCTGATTCATCTATGATTTTGAATTTGGAAGCCGCTGTGCGGAAGCTGAACCTGAGTTGACTGTCCGCCGTCAAATCCTTCAGGATGCCGTATTTGTCGAGGTTATCCCCCTTAAGCCAAAAAAGTTCCTTGAAGAACTGCTCGAACAGTTCCTGCGAAAACGGGTCCTCATGTCCGCTGGAAAAAAGCCTTTTCCCGATTTCCGCCGCCTGCCGAAGATGCCCTGGCGGTGTTTTACTTGGCGGCACAAATACAAATAATTGTCCTTCCCTCAGTTTACCTTCCCTATTGCATCTGCCCGCCGCCTGAGCGATAGAATCGAGCCCGGCCACTGCCCTGTAAACAAGCGGGAAATCTATATCTACCCCGGCCTCTACAAGCTGAGTGCTTATAACACGCGTTGGGATGCCATCCCTGAGTCTTTCCCTTATTTTTGCGATTACTTCGGAGCGATGAGCGCCGCACATAAGTGCGGATAGATGAATCGTCTCTTCAGGCATCAACTTATACAGCGTCCTGCAATCATCGCGTCTGTTGACGATGCATAGAACCGATTCATAGCGTTTAAGTTCTTCGCTTAACGCCTCCCAGCTTAGGGGCGTATTAATATCCTGAGGCATGTTTATTTTCACTCTTTTAAATGCTTTTTGTAAAGCAGATGGGGCTTCCATAATCTCCACAGTCTCCGGCAAGCCTGGGAAATTGAAGTCGGAAGATCTGTGTGGTGAAAGGGCGGGTTGTGTTGCGGTGCTTAAAAGAATTGTTACCCCGTAGTTCTTGTGCAGTTCCTTTAATACCCAGATAATCGGGTTAAGAAAATCAGGCGGGAGCAACTGGGCCTCATCCAATATGACAACACTGTTTATGATATTATGGAGCTTTCTGCACCTACTTGTGCGGCTTGCAAACAGGGATTCAAAAAACTGGACGGAAGTGGTTACCACTATTGGAGCGTCCCAGTTCTCGCAGGCCAGACGGGCCTTGTGCATCTCTTCACTGTTGTCATCCGTGTCGAGGTTGCTGTGGTGCTCTATTACATTATCCCCGAATATCTCCCTGAATTGATTGGCTGTTTGCTCGATTATGCTCGTATACGGGATGACATAGATAATCCGCCTCTTGCCATATTTGGCCGAATGGTTAAGCGCAAAGGCCATGGATGAAAGAGTCTTGCCCCCACCGGTCGGAACGGTCAGGGTGAAGATCGAGGGTGCATGTACGGATTTCTCAATACACTGTCTTAATATATCTGCGCGTTGTCGGTTGACAGGACTTGTTACTGCCTTTGATTGTTTGTCTTCCATATAAGCATTGAAACGTGGAAGTAAATCCGAAAGCTTCTGATAATCTTGTCGCTTCTTTGCCTTATCCGGTTCAAAGAAGGCCTCGGTATCGAGAAAATCCGCATCAACGACGCAGGAAAACAGCATCCGTATCCAGAGGGCCGGATCCATACCGAGATTTGGTTTTTCGGATGGAAGCTTCTGATTGATTATGTCAGCGGGAGGAGATTCATTTAAGGCGTTTTTAAGAAGATCATCTTTAATAAGTCTTTGCGCGAGTCCCGACAGGCCGGAAGTTTCGGTCTGCCAGTCAGGAAGCCCAGCATGATGTCCGGCGATAAGGTAAGCGAGAATACGTCCTATGGCGTTGAATTTTTCAACGGCGTATATTGCACCGGCCGTTGAATGGTCCACACGTAAGTTTGCGCCGCGTATCTTCTTTTGAAAGTCAAGAGAAAACTTTCCGAGATCATGCCAGAGCCCCGCAAGCCGCCCCCATCCTGCGGCGCCAAATTCCCCGGCAAATTCCGACGACCTCCGGGCGGTCTCCATCAGATGTTCTTTTAACGCATGGCTTCTGCCGTCCTCAGCGACATGCGCAATAGGGTTATCGTCAAACGAAGGATTCATTTTCAGCCTAATCCCTAAGCCGCATAAAACTCTGAGCTATTATCCTTCAAGAATATATCACTCCCGATTGTGGAAGACAAGGTCATCCCTTTTTCAGCCCCTCCATCACCTTTAAATAAAGCTCCCTTACTTTTTCACGTCTTTTAAGATAATCCGCGAGGAGTTTTTCCCCGGTCAAGGCGAGGCCGGTTTGATTGTCCCTTATGACGGCCATCCTGCGCGCGAGCGTGTCGAGTTCCGGCCAGCCAGCCGTCCTCGTCGGGTCTTTTTTAAGCACGCGCGCCGGGCTGTCATGGACGATCCTCAATCCTGTCTCCATCTGCCTGTAAAACCCGTAGGTTTCGGACAGAAAAGCGCAATCCTGCGGGGATATCATCCCGCAGCGTGAAAGTCTTTGCAATGTCTCGAGCGTGCGCGTGGTTCTCAGGGACGGCTCCTTCCAGCCGTAACAGAGCTGAAGGGCCTGCGCGAGGAACTCTATGTCAACCATGCCGCCCCTGCCGGCCTTTATGTCGAACCTTTCCGGGGTCTCTTTCGCTATCTCCTCTTCCATGCGTTTCCGTATCCTGAGAAGTTCCGATACCTCATCGGGCGCGATGGGGCGCGAGTAGACGATACCCTCGAGTTCCTTTAACACCCGCTCTCCGAACCCCGTGTCTCCGGCAACGGCCCGCGCCCGTATCGCGGCCTGCCTTTCCCAGACCCCGGCTTTTTCCGCGTGGTACCTTAAAAGGGATGAGCGCGACACCACAAGCGGCCCGGAACTCCCGGAAGGCCGCAGCCTTGTGTCCACGCTGAATACGATGCCTTCCTTTGTCCTGAGAGAGAGTATGCTTATTATCCTCTGGGCGATGTGGACGAAGAATTCGTGTGTTGAAACAGCCTTCGGCCTGCCCGCCGTCTTTGACGGCCGACCAGCCGTTCCGCCGGCCTCGTCCTCTTCATACACGAAGAATATGTCGAGGTCGCTTCCGTAGATTAGCTCTCCGGCGCCGAGCTTGCCCATGCCGATGACGAAAAACCTTACGGCGTTTGGCTGTCCGTATCTTTTCCGGACCTCCTGAAGGGCGAGCTTATAGGCCGCCTCAAGCGCGGTCTCGGCAAGCGTTGTCATCTCGCCGGACGCCTCTTCGGCCCCCAGGCGCCCCAGGAGGTCGTTAAGCCCGATCCTGAAGACCTCGCAATTGCGCCAGCGTCTTATTGAATCGAGTTTTTCCTCATAATCGTCCCCGGCAACGCCCGATAATGAGCTATTGAGGTCCGCGGCCATCTCCGCCCCACCCTTATGCGGCCGGGACATCTCGGTTGAAAACAGTATATCGAGGTCCTCCGGCCTTTCTATGAGAGAGTTGGAGAGGAAGGCGCTTGAGCCGAATATCCGCATAAGCTCCCCAACGAGGCGCGGGTTTTCGGCCATGAGCGAATACAGGCCCGTCCTCGCGCCTGCCGCGGACACGAAGCGCTCTATGTTTTTAAGCGCCATGTCCGCGTCCGGCGACGCAAGCGCCCTTGAAAGGAAAAGAGGGGCGAGTTTTTCGAGCAAAACCCGCGCCCTCGGGCCCAGGTGCAGAAAAGGCGGTCCGTCGCGCAGCAACCTGATGGTCTTAAGCGAACCGGCCGCGTCCTTGAAGCCGAGCCCGGCGAGTATATTGACGGCCTCGTCTTCAGGCACCTCGGGCGCAAGCGCCGGCAGCACCTCCGCGGCCACCCCCTCGGTCGTGGCGCCCTCCCCCCTGTAAAAAAGGGACCTGTAGACCGAATACACGGCCTCTGTTTTTTTCCCGTAGTCCTCGCGGAACCGGTCGGCTGCCGATTGCCCCGCTTTATCGGAAAAGCCCATCATCCGGGCAAGCCTCGTAAGCTCCCCGGCCTTTGCCGGGACAGAGTGGGTCTGCCGGCCGTCTTTTATCTGTATCCTGTGTTCGAGGTTCCTTAAAAACACGTATCCATCCCTCAGGGCCGAGGCGTCTTTATCCGGGAGCAGGTTTTTCCCCCGGAGTTTTTCAATGGCCCGCAGGGTGTTTTTTTCCCTTACCTCCGGGTCTTTGCCTCCGTATATGAGCTGAAGGGCCTGGCAGAAAAACTCTATCTCCCTTATGCCGCCTTCCCCGAGTTTTACGTCTATGGCATCGGGCCTTGTCCTGAGAAGGCTCAGGTCTATCCTCTCCTTCATGCCCCGTATCTCTTCTATGGCCGTGAAATCCAGGTATTTCCGGTAGGTAAAAGGCCCTATCATCTCCATGAATCTAACTCCGAGGTCCATGTCCCCGGCAACGGGCCGGGCCTTTATCATAGCGGCCCTCTCCCACATCTGGCCCCATGATTCGTAGTAGATCTCCGCGCTCCTCAGGGAGTTTACCATGTCGCCGCTCTGGCCCTCGGGTCTCAGATCGAGGTCCACCCTGAAGACGTATCCGTCTTCGGTGACATGGGACAGGAGTTTTGTAAGCCTTGCCGCGAGTTTTGAAAAGAAGGCATGGAGGGCTATCTTTGTATCGGGCTTTCCCGGAACCCCTTCTGTCTCGCCATTATCGCTCGAATATATGTATATGATGTCTATGTCAGAGGAAAAATTCAGGTCCCTCCCGCCGAGCTTCCCGAGCCCGATGACGCAGAAAGAGGCCTCTTTTCTGTCTCCCTTTTCGTCGGTATAAAACGGCGCGCCAAAGGTTTTTTTGAGCTCTTTCAGGCAGAATTTAACGCCCTCATCCAGCGAGGCCGAGGCGAGGTCCGAAAGCTCGGCCGTTGTCTCTTCCATCTTGCCAGCCGTCCTCGACGGCCAACCAGCCGTCCTCGACGGGGAAGCGAGACTGAGGAGGTCCCTGGCCCCTATCCTTATATATTCCCTGTTGCGGTATTTCCTCAGAACCTTTGACACGCGGTCGAACCCACCAGCCGACCTCGTCGGCCCGCCCGCCGGCCTTGCCGGATTTTCCGCGCCACTTTCTTCCATCAATTCGGTAATCTCTTTTGTGAATATAGAAAGGTCTTTTTTGTCATGCAGGCCTTGGTTTATGAAAAGCCGTTCAAACGAACCCGGGTCCTGCGAAAGCATGTCGGCGAGATATGGCGATGAGCCGCAGACAAAGGCGAGATTTTTAAGGTTTTCTCCGTTCTTCAGGAAGTTTTTAAGCCAACCATTTTTCAGCGAGAGGACAATGCCTTCGATATTTGAAAGCGCGTCGTCCGGGGACGGCGAGGCGAGCGCCGAGGCCGTCAGATCGTCGAGGACGGCCATCAAGCCGTCCTCAATGGCTTTAAACGGGCCCTTCGAAAGAAGGGTGAGGTCTTTAAGCGCCCTTTTGCCGTCGTTGAAGCCGATGTTTTTAAGCTCGTCCGCTGCCGCGGTTTCGCTCTTTTTGAGTATGTCCGTTATCATGCCGGGTCTTCAAACCTCAGGAACTGGCTTATGAAGACGATCTCGGCCGCGCCCGAGGCGTGGCCGCGTTTTGCCGCGACAACGTGCGCGCGATGGGTTTCCCAGCATTTGCATATCTCTATGGGGGACTTGCATGTGCCGCAGACGGATTTTCTGTAAATAAAGATAACCATGTCCGCGTCAAGCGCCTCGGTAAAGCCCTCTTTTATGAGGAACGAGGGGTGCGGCATGACCTTTTTTTCCTGCCAGACGTGCGGGAGTTGGTAGGTGGCTACTATCGGGACGTTGAGTTCCTTCGCGATTGCCCTGAGGCCGCCGGCGAGGCCGGCCGGTTGCCCGGTGAGACCGCCTAATTGGCCGGAGACCTCAGGCGAGGACGGCTGGATAAGCTGCAGGCAGTCTATTATCACGAGTTTTATGTCGAGCGCGTTTTTTTCCGCTTCGAGCTGGGCCTTTATGGAGGCCGCGGTATGGGCAGGCGTGTCGTCAATGTACAGGGGCGCGGCGTAAAGGCCGGCGGTCGCGGAGTCCAGCGCCTTCCTGTCCGTGCCGGCCAACCAGCCGGCCTCGTCGGTTATGAAACTGTTGTAGATATTGTCCAGGGCGACCTTTGCTCTCGATGCGAGGAGCCTCGCCATAATCTCGCCCCTTTCGGCCTCCAGCGAAAAAATAGCCGAGGGATACCCTTGGTCCACTGCTGCGTGGGCCGCGATATTGAGCGCGAGAGAGGTCTTGCCCATGCCAGCAAACCCGGCCATGACTGTAAGCTCGCCCGGGGCAAGGCCGCCCGTAATCCTGTCGAGGTTCTTAAGCCCGGTTGAAATGGTTGAGGCGCCTTTATCCGGCCTTTCGGGTTTTTTTGGGACTACTTCCGTTGTTAAAATCTTTCCCTCGGCCAACCAGCCGGCCTCGCCGGCCGATTCAAGCGTTTCCTCGATTATCTCCCTTGCGCAATGGAACGGCACGTTCGCCTCCAGCCGTTAAGTTTACCACAATTTGTCGCAAGGGGACAGGCCAGGCAGGCCGGCCTCGCCAATGGAAGGCGGTCGGGTTGGAGATTTTATTGCGAGGGCAAAAAAATAGATAGAGACGGAATCGGTCCGTGGCTTTATGGAGGCGGGAAGAAGATGGTGGGCGGTACTGGATTCGAACCAGTGACTTCCACCGTGTGAGGGTGACACTCTACCGCTGAGTTAACCGCCCGGGTTTGTCAATCTGATGATATAGCAACGGCGCCCCGTGTGTCAAGGGCATATCTTTTGATAAGGGTTGAATAAAAACCCGGTAAAAGGTATACTTTTTCAGATGCGGGTCATGGGCCTCGACGTGGGGAAAAAAAGGATAGGCGTGGCCGTAAGCGACGAGCTCGGGATAACGGCCCAGCCGCTTAAGCACATAAACAGGGCGTCCATTGATAAGGACATGGAGGAGATTTTAAGCGTGGCCGACGACTACGCCGTGGAAAAGATAATCGTCGGCGTTCCCTATAACATGGACGGGAGCGTTGGACCGCAGGCCCGGGCGGCTGTCAAGTTCATGGAGGCCCTGAGGGAGAAAACCGGAAAATACGTTGAGGGGTGGGACGAGCGGCTTTCGACCGTCGCGGTGGAAAGGGTCCTTATAGAAGGCGATGTCAGCCGGGGAAAAAGAAAAGGCGTGGTTGACAAGCTCGCCGCGGCCTATATACTGCAGGGCTGGCTCGAAAGAAGGTCATGCCGTGAACCGGCAAGGCCGGCTGGTGGGCCGTCAAGGACGGCTGGAGAATAAGATGAAGGGTAAAAAGGAAACCATAGCCATACTCATAGCGACCGCGGTTATCATAGCCGCGGTGCATTTTTATACGCTCCTTTATACTCCGGCCTCGGGGACCGGCAAGGCCGTGGCCGTGGAGATACCGCGCGGGGCGAGCTTCAGGGTCGTTGTAAACACCCTCGCAAACGCCGGGCTTCTGAAATATTCCGAGGGTTTTTCTCTCGCCGCGATGGCAAAGGGCGCCCATAAAAAGATACAGGCCGGAGAGTACGAGTTATCGCCCTCCATGACCCCGATGGAAATGCTCGATATCCTGATGGCCGGCAGGACAAAGCATTACTCCCTTACGGTGCCCGAGGGATACTCTGTAACGGACATCGCCGGGGCCGTTGAAAGGAACGGCATCGCTAAAAAAGAGGAGTTCCTGGCGCAGGTGAACGATCGGAGGTTCGTAAGTTCGCTTGGGCTGCCCGGACCCACGCTCGAAGGGTATCTCTTCCCAGACACCTACGCGGTCGCAAAGGCGGCGGCCCCCGAGGACATCGCCGATATAATAAAGAGGATGACCGGGAGGTTCAAGGAGGTATACGGGGAAGAGTTCCGCGCCCTCGCGGAAAAAAAGGGGATGACTGACCGGGAAGTCATAACGCTCGCCTCTATCATAGAAAAGGAGACCGGCCGTCAGGAGGAGATGCAGAGCGTGTCGGCCGTGTTCCACAACAGGCTCAAAAAACGGATACCTCTTCAGAGCGACCCGACGGTCATATACGCGATAGCCAACTTCGACGGGAACCTGACGAAAAAGCACCTCCTGGCGCGCACGCCTTATAATACCTACATTAAAAACGGGCTTCCACCAGGTCCGATAGCAAACCCCGGAAGGGCGGCGATATACGCGGCCCTTAACCCGGCGGACGAAAAATACCTCTACTTCGTATCGAGGAACGACGGCACGCATTACTTTTCAAAGACCCTCGCGGAGCATAACGACGCGGTGAGGGTTTATCAGAAAAGCGTTTTTGCCGCCAGGCCGCGGAGTTAGTCTTAAGCCCTGGTTATAATGTTTTGAACCTCCCCTTCAGCCCGCTCGATGCCCTCACCTCCCCCTTCGCGTCAATTATAACCCCCTCCACCCCGTCAAGTTTTTCAATCAGCTCCATACCCTTTTCCGGCCCCATGACAAACACCGCGGTTGAGAGCGCATCCGCAAGGGCCGGGTCTCTGCTCACCACAGTGACGCTCCGGCATCTGTTCGCGGGAAAGCCGGTCTTCGGGTCTATTATGTGGTGGTACCTCACGCCATCTTCTATGAAAAACCGTTCATAGTCGCCGCTCGTTGCAATAGAGCCGTTTGTGACCGAAAGTTCGCCTATGAGCGAGTCTTTTTTCCGCGGGTCCTGGACCCCGATTTTAAAAGGCGGTGTTTTTTCCTGCCCGAAAACAGTCATGTCACCGCCGGCGCGCAGGATGGCCCAGTCCACGCCGTGTTTTTTCAATACGTCAATGGCCTTTCCGACGATGTACCCCTTCGCGACCCCTCCGAGGTCGAGCCTCATGCCTTTTTTCTCGAGGCTGATGGTCGAGGACGCCGTATCAATGGAAACAGCGCGGTAGTTGACGAGCGCGACGAGTTTTTCAATTTCATTTTTCTCAGGCACACGGCCTGATAGTTGTCCTTGACGGCCATCCAGCCGTCCTTGGCGGCCCACCAGCCGTCCTCGACGGTTTTTGCCGCCGGAAAAATCCCACACCCCTTCCAATCCAGCCGTCCTTGCCGGATTTCCAAAAAGCGCGCCGATTGTCGGGTCAAAGGCCCCGTTGCTTAAATCCGCGATATTCAGGGCGGTCTCCATGACATCAATAACCTCTCTGGAAACCTTAACGGCTTTTATGCCCGCGTTGGCCGAAACCAGCGACACCTCGCTCGTCTCTTTGTAGGAACTGAAGATATTTTCGAGCCGCTCTATCTCCCTGAACGCCTCTTCAGCGGCCCGGGCCGTATCCTCTCTGAGGGTGATTTCAACGATCGTACCCATCAGGATTTTATTGTAGCTTATTGTCTTTGGAGGGTTTTTGTGGAAAAACGGTATTGCGAGAACGAGAAAAACAGCGGAGGTTATAAGGATATAGACGAGAACTCTTTTTTTAACCACTGGAGAGGGGCCTGGGGCGAAGGCTAAAAGTGCAATAAAATCAAATTGTTACGCGAGATTAAAATTCCTCTTCCGGCTCTGTCTTTTCGAGTATCCCGAAAGAAGGTTCTTCTTCGACTTTTCCTTTTATAAGCAATTCCTTTTCCGCCCTGGTCTTGCAGTCCACGCAGACCATTGTAAACGGCATGGCCATGAGGCGGTTTTCCCCTATCGGCTCGCCACACTCCTCGCAGACCCCGTAATCCTTGCCATTGAGCCTTTCAAGGGCCTTGTCTATCTCGACGAGTTTTCCCCTTTCGCGGTCGCCGAGCATGAGCGTAAGCTCTCTTTCCCTTTCGAAGCTCGCGATATCGTAGATGTCCCCTATCTCCGTCTTGGCGCCTTCGCTTTCGCCTTTTACCTTGAGGGAGACCTCGTTGAGGAGTTTATTTTTTTCATTCATAAGTTTCTGGCGTATCTCCTTTTTAAAGGAGGTCTTGCCGGCCTTTGGTTTCACGGCCTTTGCCGCCGGCTTGATGGCCGGCGAGGCCGCCTTGCCGCGCCGCGCCAGCGGAGCCGGCCCACCAGCCGTCCTTGACGGTTTAGTTTTAACGGTTTTGGTCTTGATTGTTTTTTTACGGGCTTTCGCCATCTCACTCACCCCCACGGGCATAACCGTCAAGGCCGGCCGGTAGGCCGTCAAGGACGATTTGATCAGTTGATAAAAAAATAAGGTTTCCAAGTATACACCATTGAAAAGTGTTGTCAACGAATTTCTGAATTTATGTCAAGCCAAAATAGAAATGTCCTCTTTTCGCCAAAATAGAAATGTCCTCTTTTTGGCAGCGTGTGAATACTTCCTCCAAGGGTGGTCCTTTGGCGGGGGGATACGCTTCTTTCTTATCTTAAAGGGTTTTGAAGGTGT
>JACRCI010000043.1 GCA_016219105.1 Deltaproteobacteria bacterium
GTCTGATTAATTCCCAGTCCCGTCATTGCGAGCGCAGCGAAGCAATCTCGTCCTATAGGCAAATCAGTGAGTTACGAGATTGCTTCGCCGCAAAAACGCGGCTCGCAATGACAAAAAGAGAATTAATCAGAGTTTCCCTAAATATCCTCTCCGCGGAGTTTCGTAAGGGCACGGTTGTAAAGCTCCATGTATCTCCGCGCGGACCTGTCCCACGAGAAATCGCATTGCATGGCCTTTTTCTGGAGTTCCTGCCACGCCTTTTTGTCCCTGTAGACCGCCACGGCCGTGCCGACCTTTTCAGCGAGCGCCGCGGCCGAATAATCCCTGAACTTGAATCCGTTGCCCTCTCCACCGCCGTAGTCGTCTATCGTGTCGTCGAGCCCCCCGGTCGCCCTGACGACGGGTATCGTGCCGTAGCGCAGGCTGTATATCTGGTTAAGCCCGCACGGCTCGTAGCGTGAAGGCATGAGGAACATGTCGCATCCCGCCTCTATTTTATGGGCGAGCGAGTTGTCGAAGGTTATCTTGACCCCGAGTTTTCCGGTATATCTCCCGGAGAGCTCCTCGAACAGTTCATGGTATTTCTTCTCGCCCGTGCCGAGCACGACCATGCCGAGGTCCATACCCATAAGCTCCTCCATGGCGTCAACGAGTATGTCGAACCCCTTCTGGTCCGCGAGCCGGGATATGATGCCTATAAGCGGCGCGCCGGGTTTGAGCTTGAGTGAATATTCCTTCAGGACGTCCTTCTTGCACGCGGCCTTTCCCTTGAGGTCCGAGCGGGAGTAGTTCGCGGCTATGAGTTTATCCGTCTCCGGGTTCCACACCGAATAATCAACGCCGTTCAGCACGCCGAAAAGGTCGCGGCTCCGCTTTTGCAAAATCCCCTCGAGCCCGCAGCCGTACTCGGGGGTCTGCACCTCCCTGCTGTAACCCTCGCTCACGGTGGTCACTATGTCGGAAAATATTATCCCGGATTTAAGGAGGTTCAATTGCCCCCAGTACTCAAGCCCCTCCGGGTTGTAGATGTCCGCGGGAAGGCCGGTGAGGTCGAACAGTTCGGCCGGGAAAAGCCCCTGATACGCGATGTTGTGGATGGTGAAAAGGCTGGCCGTGGAAGGCAGCGCCGGGTTGTAGACGGTCTTGAGATACGCCGGTATGAGCCCGGTCTGCCAGTCGTTACAGTGCACGATATCGGGCTTAAGGCCGAGGGCCGTTATGGCCTCGACCACGCCCCTCGAAAAGAAGATGAACCTTTCGAGGTTGTCGAAGTAATCGCCTTCGGGCGTGGTGTAAAGATATGTCCTGTCGAAGTACTCGTCCCGCTTAAGAAAATATACCGGTATGCCCTCGCGCGAACCTTTCCACACCTGGGCCGTAACGGTCCTTTTGCCGAGCGGGACGGACACCTCTACGCCGGTCGGGTCCACCTTGAACCCCTTTGCAATTACCTCCCTGTAAAGGGGCATAAAGAGGGTGACGTTCATGCCGAGCTTTTTAAGCGCCAGAGGAAGTTCCCCGGATACGTCGGCGAGGCCGCCGGTCTTCGCGAATGGGACCATCTCGGACGACACTATTATAACGTTGAGCGCCATGGGCAGTGACTCTAACAGGTTTTTATAAGTCTTTCAAGTGATTAGTTCTTTTGCCGGCAAGGCCGCCTAATTGGCCATCGAGGATGGCTGGTTGGCCCGTCGCCGCATGACGCGGCCGCGTCAAAAAATGCCCTTGCCGACTAAATAAATGTGCGCGGGCGACGCGAATCTCCTCTTTCCCGGTTGCCTGAGCGGCCCCTTTATGTTAGATTAATCGGAGAAAACCCCGCGGGACTTTAGGGATATATGCCTTTTTTAAAAGAACTCAACCCACTGCAGAAAGAGGCCGCCACGTTTGAGGGCGGCCCGCTCCTTATCCTTGCCGGAGCCGGAAGCGGCAAGACAAAGGTCCTCACGACCCGCATCGCCCACCTCGTAAGAAACCGCGGAATAGCCCCCGAAGGCATACTCGCCGTGACATTCACGAACAAGGCGGCCGGAGAGATGAGGGAAAGGCTGAGGGTCCTTCTCGGAGCAAAGGCCGAAAAACTCTGGCTCGGGACGTTCCATTCTCTCGGGCTCAGGATACTCAAAAAGGAAGGGCATCTCATAGGTCTGAACAGAAACATGACCGTCTACGGCGACGACGACCAGTTAAGGCTCGTAAAGATGGTTCTCGAAGAGCTCCAGATGAGCGAAAAGGCGTTTCATCCGAGGGCCATCCTCTCCCGCATAGACCAGGCTAAAAACGAGGGGGTCTCTCCCGGGGAATACCTCTCGAAGACAGGCGGGTTTTTCTCCGGCAAGGGCGGCTGGCTGGCTGAAAGGGTCGCCGAGGTTTACTCCCTCTATCAGAAAAAATTGAGGGAGATGAACGCCCTCGACTTCGGAGACCTCCTCAGCGAGCCCCTGAGGCTTTTTAAAAACCACCCGGAACTATTGAGGGCCTATCAGGAAAATTTCCTTCACGTGCTCGTGGACGAATATCAGGACACGAACAGGGTGCAATACGCGCTCACAAAGGACCTCGCCGCGATCAACCGCAGCATATGCGCCGTCGGAGACCCCGACCAGAGCATATACGCGTGGAGGGGCGCGGACATAAGGAATATAATGGAATTCGAGCGCGACTGGCCGGACTCGACGATATTCCGCCTCGAACAGAACTACCGCTCCACCGCCCGCATACTCAGGGCCGCCAACTCGGTAATTGAAAAAAACAGGCTCCGCTACGAGAAATCGCTCTGGACCGAAAAGGCCGAGGGCTCGCCCGTAAGATACGAGGAATGCCGGGACGAGCGCCACGAGGCCTCGACCGTTTCAAGGCTCATCCGCGAGGTTATTGATAAAGAGACGGAGCGCACTTTGTCCCCGACGGCCCACCAGCCGTCCTCGACGGAGCGCCGCCCCTCCTTGAGCTACAGGGACTTCGCGGTCTTCTACCGCACGAACGCGCAGTCGCGGGTGATAGAGGAACAGTTCATAAGGGACGGCGTGCCCTACGCGATAGTCGGGGGCATAAGGTTCTACGAAAGGCAGGAGATCAAGGACGCGCTTTCGTATCTGAGGGTGCTCGTAAACCCGAAGGACTCGCTCAGCCTTAGAAGGATAATAAACGTGCCCTCGAGGGGCATAGGGGCGGTGACGCTAAAAGAGGTCGCCTCTTTAGCCCGCGCGCAAGACCTCTCGCTCCATGACGGCTTCGGTGAGGCGATAAAGAGGGGGATAATAAAAAAACCGGCCCAGACGCGATTTTTCAGCGTCATGGAGGGCGCGAGGAAGGAGATGGGCGGCCTCCTCCCCCCGCACGAGGTCGCGCTAAAACTCCTTGAGGACGCCGGTTACACGGCCATGTGGGAAAAGGAGGCCACCGAGGAGGCGTATCAGAGGGTCGAAAACATCCACGAACTCATATCGGCGATAAAGGACTTTTCGTCCCGGCACTCCGGCCCTGCCGACGGCAGGGAAAACTCCACGCTTCAGGATTTCCTCGAGCACGTCTCGCTCATAAGCGACGTGGACGTCTGGAAGGACGATTCAGACAGGGTGACGCTCATGACGCTCCATTCCGCCAAGGGCCTTGAGTTCCCGGTGGTCTTCATGGCCGGCATGGAGGAGGGCCTTTTCCCTCACTCAAGGAGTACGCAAAGCCCGTCCGAGCTTGAGGAGGAGCGCAGGCTCTGCTACGTGGGCATGACGAGGGCAAAGGAAAAACTGTTTTTACTGTCCGCCGGGACGAGGACGCTTTACGGGGAGACAAGATACCAGACCCCGTCGAGGTTCATTGACGAGATAGCGCCGGAGTTCCTGGAGCGCGCCGCGGAGGTCGGCGCGGCAGCGTACTCCACAACGGCCGGTTGGCTGACCGGCAAGGCGCGGCCCGGAGCGCGGCCAGACGAGCCCTATTACACGCTCGACGACGCGCAGACGGTCCCTGCCGCCTCCGGCGCGCCGTGGCCGTGGCACGTGGGCATGAAGGTCGTGCACCCGGACTTCGGCGCCGGGATAATAAAGGCAAAGGAAGGGGCAGGCGAGACGACAAAACTCACCGTATGTTTCCTCCACGGCGCCGGGACGAAAAAACTCGTGGTGAAATACGCCGGGCTTGTGCCGGGGTAAGGGGGCGGGGTTCGGCATGACGTCTCTCAAATTTCGGGAATTTCCGTGCTAAACGATAAGTGCGTTTACGGCAACATTGTTACCTCGTCACCGCCCTCAAGACCTTAACCGCCAGACGGAGCTTTGTTTCATCAAGGTCCTTTGCAAACCCGGTGAGCATCCGCCGTAACTCCACGGGACTCACCTCGTGCCCGAAGTCGAAGAGTTCCCACGCCTCCACATCTAATCCCTCGGAGAACTTCATGAGCATGTCAAAGGTAGGGTTCTCCTTGCCACGTTCTATACTGCTCAGGTAGTTCGTGCTTATATCCATCCTCCCGGCCAAATTCTCCTGTGTCCAGCCTTTACCCTCTCGAAGGTTCTTTATCTTTATACCAAACAGAATTTTAGGGTTCTCCATCTCCATCACCTCCCTGAAGGAGATAATGGCCCTTTTCAAAGGATTTATGAACGAGGCAATGCCTATAAAATTCTTGACAAATAAATGCCATTGGATATATAAATATACCTATTGCCTCAAATATTGCCTGATTATTACGTCTACCAGTAACTATTTAGATTAAAACGCCCAACGGATTAAGGAGGTGGTTTTCATGAAAAGACTTTTACTCTCAAAAGGCATCTTTTTCCCTGGGATGGTCTTAATCATCCTTGGTGGATGCATGACCGCATCTGAACACGCCCAACAACTCCATTCTGATTCTGACCGACGAATGACTCTGGGGATCGTTCAGAAAGAGATCCGAAAAGGGATGTCTCAGGCTGACGTCGCTACAGCCCTTGGTTCGCCCAATATAGTCTCAAAAGACAAGGAGGGTATTGAGACATGGATATATGACAAGATCGCAACGGAGGTCTCATACTCAAGCAGCAGCGTAGGGGGAGGAGTCGGCGGACTGCTCATAGGTATCGGGGCTGGCGTAGGAGGCGGTTTGGCGGGTGGCGTTAGTGGCGAAAAGGCTGCCGGTGCCGCCGCTCAAACACAAAGGACATTAACGGTCGTTATAAAGTTTAAGGAAGGGGTTGTCCACGACTTCAACTACCACAGCAGCAAATTCTAAGAGGTCGTTGAAAAACCTTCCCTGTCGTCATTGCGAGCCCTGAAACAAGTTCAGGGCAGACCATGGTTCGGGACAGGCTCCGCGAAGCAATCCCGTCTTTAGATAAATCGCGCGGTTAAAGAGCATTTCGCCGCCGACCAATCCGAATGATGGGTGCCCAGCGCTCCTCACAATGACAGGAGAGTACTTTCTCAACACCATGAGAGGAGGTTACTATGAATAAGATACCGTATCTCTTTCTGTCGGTTGTCCTGATAGCACTCAGTGGTTGTGTTGCCACCCAACCAGCGATACAGAAAAGCCAACTGCAGATACGTGAATTTCAGACTCGCTCTTACGACACAAAGGATACCAAGATGGTTATGAAGGCGGTCATGCATACGCTGCAGGACGACGGCTTTATAGTTAAACAGGCTAACATTGATTTAGGGCTGCTCACCGCTCAAAAGGAAGTTGACGTAGAAGAGGTGGGTGAAGCTTTTCTCTTATCACTCCTTGCCGGGTCAGAGGCTCGTTACAAAAAAAACAACATCATCGAGGCTTCTGCGAATATCAGTGATTTCGGGGACCAAATCCGCGTACGTATTAACTTTCAGACTAAGCTCATGAATAACAAAAGCGAGGTGATGAGCGTTGTGCAGGTAGAAGACGGAAAGTTCTATCAAGAGTTTTTCTCAAAAGTCGATAAAGCCATCTTCTTGGGCAGGGAAAACCTTCAGTAGCAGCGGGGTTCACCCGCCTGAATAAGTTTCGAGTTTTTCCACAAACTGCTAAACGATAGGTGCGTTTACGGCAGCATCCCACAAAAAAATCTGCGTACAGGTAAATCTCGTCCTTCTCCAACCTGCATCTGCTTGCTCATGCCATCCGCGCATCACCTAATCTTATTACTTCAGCGTTTCGTGATATGATTATTTTATCAACCCGCAAGCCATACTACCTAATTCATTACCCAATCAAATAGATATTACCTAATTCCTTTTCCAGCCTTTTGCCACTGGGCGTTCTGCCCCCGGCCGAGACATTCGACCCGTCCGGAGGCTTTCATTGTTTTTAGCACCTGCCGGATCATGTCCAGGCTCACGCCGGGGCATTCCATTTGAACATCTGCCACGCGAAATGGACCAAGAGTCCTTGCGATGGCCGCCGTAATCATCTCTGTCTTCGCGCCCTTTGGAGACCTTACCTGCCCTACCCTCTCCTCGAATTCACGATATGCGGTCTTGAGGATGGAAAAGACATAGTTTATATAAGGCCAGGGGTCATGCTTCCCTTCATGCCAGCCCTGCGAGCTTTGCTCCAGCGTCTCATAATAACGGTCCTTGTTCTGTTCTATAATCCTCTCTATGCTGATATAGCGCCCGACCTCATAGCCGAGATGGTACAACTGAAGCAAAAGCATAAGTCTGGAAACGCGGCCATTGCCGTCCCGGAAGGGATGGACGCAGAGGAAATCAAAGTTGAAGGCAGTCAGCGCTATCAAAGGGTGCACACATCTTTCTTGCAGGCACTGATCCCACAGGTCAATCAGCCCGGCCATATATCGAGGGGTTTGAGCAGCAGAGACGGTCTTGAATCGCACCCTTGATGTGCCGTCAGGGTACTTTTCAATGATATCGCTGTCTTTTTCCTTGTATCGCCCCGCATCTACAATGTCGCCCTTTGTTAGCCTATGGAGCCTGAGGATGCTTTCCTCCGATACCGGCAGTTTCGCGCCATGCTCGTGAATCAGCTTAAGGGCGTTTCGATAGCCTCTTACTTCCTCCTCGGCGCGGTCGCGAAGGTGAGACTTTCCGAGCACGACGGTACGCACGCGCGCCTGCTCGACGGTCACCCCTTCGATGCGGTTTGACGATACGGCGCTTTCTATGAGCGCATGCTCTCGCAGGACCTTAAGCCGTTGAGGGGCCTGCCTGGTAAAAAGCTCCTGCCTGCCGCGGGCCTCGCCGAGGTCGGCCAGATACCATGACGCTATCGCCGGTATGCTTTCAGGCTTATTTGAGAATTGCCGCAGCGTTATCACGAGTTGTATCTCTCTATGGTTTCTAACCAACAAAAAGGGGCGGATTTATTTCCCCGGATCTTAACATAAATCCCTGGTTTACTCTAATAAAAAGGGGGTTTGCAATAATCCGGGAGGGGGTGATCGGATTCAGCGCAAATTTTGAGGTAGGCAATCACTTGAAGAAATAGAAGTAAGGACTGCACCCTGCTTAAAAAAGCGGGTGCTCAAAAGAAAGATAAAGAAATGTGCCGTATTCGCCCTTTGACGGCCCGATACCGTAAGGGAAAGCGATGCCGGGCACGACCTGGAGCCCCGAGGCGAAGTCTATGGCGTAACGGAACCCGGGATTTATGAAAAAGCTGTCCTCTCTGACTTTTGATCCATCGGATTGGACGGCTTCGGTTGAGTTCCATGCGGACTCAAGCATGAAGTTGAGTTTTTTGCTTATACCGTATATCGCGCTCGCGCCGAAGTTCATCCCTACCGTATCGGATTTCGCCCCGCCGGGTTCCTTGCTGTCCGGGGTGTAGGTTGCTCCGACATTCCAGTGAACGACCCATGTATCCGAAATATCGACGCTCACAGGCAGGTTAACCTGAAAACCTAATGCGTCTGTACCGAGGCCCTTTTTGTAGTCGCCGGTGGGGAGTATAATCGAGAAGCGCGGGGCGATGGCGACATTGTCTTTGAATACCAGCTGGTAGCGGTAGTTCAAGGCTATGTCGCCAAGACCGGTTTTCCATTCCGGGTCATCCACCCTGCTATAAGGGATTGTGTAGGAGAGTTGGTGCGTCTGTTTAGGCGCCGGCCATTCCTGCGTGAATGTCAAACCCCATGTCCTGGCCTTTTTAAGATACTGATAGGCGAAAATATGCTGGATAACCCCGTCTTCCTGATTATAGGCTTCCTCTATCAGAAACGAGTTGTCCTGGATTTTATTTGCCCCTTCAGCGGCATTAAGCACAAGTAAAGTTGACATCACGGCGGAAAACAGAACATACCTGATACGTGACATTGTCAGCGCTCCCTTCTCGTATTTGGATACAGCGTTATCGGCGCGACCGCGCGGTAACTTTAAAAAAATTTCGTCTTTGTTTTTATATGACGATGACATTGAATATCATTTTCAATTTTAATTGTCAACCCTTTAAAATAACAAGGGCTTACCTGTCTCATATACATCACCTCTTCAAAGGAACCATACCACGGAACATTAACTGCCGACAAGGTTTATCCAGCGCCCTCAACCTCTTGACTTGCCTCAAAAAACCTACTATCATCCCATTACCATGAAGATCACCAAGGCGGTATTCCCGGCCGCTGGTTTCGGGACGAGGTTTCTGCCCGCCACAAAGGCCATCCCCAAAGAGATGCTGCCGGTGGTGGACAAGCCCCTCATCCAGTACTGCGTGGAAGAGGCGAAGGCCTCCGGCATCGAGGAGATAATCATCATAACGGGCCGGGGAAAAAACGCGATAGAGGACCACTTCGACACGTCCTTCGAGCTCGAATCCATCCTCAAGGAAAAGGACAAAAAGGAGATATTGCGGGTCGTAAACAAGGTCTCCGGGCTCGCCCGGTACGTCTACACGAGGCAGAAAAAAAACCTCGGGCTCGGGCACGCCATCCTCTGCGCCAGGGACATCGTCGGGAAGGAGCCGTTCGCGGTCTTTCTCGGCGACGATATGATTGACTCGAAAGTCCCGGTCATGAAACAGATGGCCGGGGTCTTCAAAAGATACCCATCGAGCATACTCGCGGTGGAAAGGGTCCCTAAAAACGAAACGCACCTCTATGGCGTCATAAAGGGCAAGGAGGTCGCGCCGGGGATATACAGGGTCGTTGACCTCGTTGAGAAGCCCATGAAAAATCCGCCCTCCAACCTCGCGATAATCGGCAGATACATCCTCACGCCCGGGATATTCCGGGCCATCGAAAAAACCGCGCCCGGAAGGGGCGGCGAGATACAGCTCACCGACGCGTTAAGGATACTTCTGAGGACCGAGGAGGTATACGCCTGCGAGTTCGAGGGCGACCGCTATGACGCCGGAAGCAAGCTCGGCTTCATCAAGGCGAACGTCTCGATGGGGCTTAAAAGGCCGGACATAAGAGAGGGGCTTAAAAGGTTCATAAAAGGGCTGGGGGTCTGACCCCTCCGCCCGATTTTTCCGTGATTTTTTTATCACTTGCCAAAAACCCGGATACTTGTTAAATATTCTAAGGAAACTCTGATTAATTCTCTTTTTGTCATTGCGAGCCGCGTTTTTGCGGCGAAGCAATCTCGTAACTCACTGATTTGCCTATAGGACGAGATTGCTTCCCGCCACGCTTCGCTCGCGGCTAAAGGCTATCTTGCTCGCA
>JACRCI010000041.1 GCA_016219105.1 Deltaproteobacteria bacterium
CTCTGATTAATTCTCTTTTTGTCATTGCGAGCCGCGTTTTTGCGGCGAAGCAATCTCGTAACTCACTGATTTGCCTATAGGACGAGATTGCTTCGCTACGCTCGCAATGACGGGACTGGGAATTAATCAGACCTTCCCTAACAAGACATTATAAACGCAATTGTCAATAAGAGGGCAGGATTTGCCTGCCTATAGGAATATTCCGTCTCCCTTACGCCATCCACAGGTCATGATACCCGCAAAGACCGGGCGCGAACCTTAAGCCTAACCTCTTGATTTACAAGCCTTTCAAGGCAATCGGCGCTTTATGTCGCCCATGACCACGGGTTGGCACGTCCGTTGCATTATATTATGGCAGGAGGTTTACCATGGACCGTGGCGTATACGTGGCAATCACAGGAGGGATAGGACAGGACAGGCTTATGGAGGCCATAACCGGCAACCTTGCAGGAAGCAATGTGGTCGGTTTCAAGAGGGACGTGCCGGTCTTCAGCGTCTATGACGCTCCGCTTGCTCCCCCTGTCGCAGGCGGCATGACCGAAAAGGTGTTCGCGAACGCAACGGATATATTTACGGATTTCTCCCAGGGTATGATGAAAAGCACCGGCAACCCTCTTGATGTGGCCATATCAGGGGACGGGTTCTTTGTGGTCCAGACCCCTGACAACAACAGTATGTATACCCGGAAAGGGGATTTTACGCTGGACAGCGAAGGCCGCCTTACGACCAAAGGCGGATATGCGGTTGAAGGCGAGGGGGGTGTCATACAATTGACGCCGGATGAGGCTTCCCTTTCAAAGATTTCCATTGAGAAGGACGGCACTTTAAGCCTGAACGGAACAATAGTGGATAAGATCAGGGTGGTAACATTCCCGGACCCAAACGTATTGCGCAAGGCCGGGAGTGGACTTTTCGCGGCCGCCGGGGGCGCGGCCGGGGTTCCGGCGGAAGGTGAGGCGGCCGTCATGCAGGGGCATCTCGAGATGGCGAACGTGAACGCAGTCGGCGAGATGGTCTCCATGATGACCGCGATGAGGGCCTACGAATCCGGCATGAAGCTCATACAGGGTTTTGACACCATAACGGACACGGCGATAAAGCTCGCCAGCGCTTAGCAGGCTGCTCAAAAAGTCTTATTCTGTCACCCCCGTATCAAGTGCGGGGCAGGCTAAATATGAGATGCTGAAATAAATTCAGCATGACAGAGTCTGGTTGACGGAGCATTTTCCATACGTGTCACCCTGAACTTGTTTCAGGATCTAAAAAGGAGGACGCATGTTAAGATCGCTATGGATAGCGGCAACCGGCATGGAGGCCCAGCAACTCCACATTGACACCATATCCAACAACCTCGCCAACGTAAATACCGCGGGCTTTAAAAAGAGCCGCGCCGATTTCGAAGACCTCATGTATCAGACCGCGAAGATGCCCGGTGCGACCTCTTCTCCGACGACGCAGGTCCCGACCGGCATACAGATAGGGCAGGGGGTGAGGCCCGTGGCCACCCAGAGGATTTTTACGCCCGGCAACCTCCAGCAGACCGGAAACTCGCTGGACCTCGCGATAGAGGGCGACGGGTTCTTCCAGATTACCACTCCGGAGGGCAATATCGCCTATACCAGGGACGGCACGTTCAAGCTCAACAGCGACGGCAACATGGTGACCTCGGACGGTTATCAGCTCGAACCGGCCATATCCATCCCCTCGGACGCCGTGGCGGTATACGTGAGCGCGGACGGGATAGTGTCGGTAAAGAGGGCGGGCTCGCCCACCCCCCAGCAGGCGGGCAACGTAGAGCTCGCCAGGTTCGTAAACCCGGCCGGCCTTCAGGCCATCGGCAAAAACCTCTACCTCCAGACCGCGTCCTGCGGGGACCCGACAACGGGCGTGCCCGGGGCCCAGGGCATCGGCACCCTCGCGCAGAGTTTCCTCGAGATGAGCAACGTCAGCGTCGTAGAGGAGATGGTCAACATGATAGTGGCCCAGAGGGCTTACGAGATAAACTCCAAGTCAATACAGGCCGCGGACGAGATGCTCCAGATGGCCAATAATTTAAGGAGATAGGCGCATGAGGGCCGGGAAAAAGGCGGTATCATGGGGTGGGGGCGTCGTCGCCAGGGCGGCGGTTTTTTCAGCAACGGTTGCGTGTCTCATGTTTTTCGCCGTTTCCCTTTGCGCGGCTTTTGAGGCCGCCGGGGGTTTCCCTGTCGTCGTTGCGACGAGGCCCCTCTCGATAAACCACATTGTGAGCGCTGAGGACGTGAGGATGTCGGAGCGGGCATCGAGGGATTTGCGGGACGCCTCATATCTGAACGAAGTCATAGGGAAAAGGCTCATAAGGCCGATAGGCGCGGACGTCGCCGTAAAGAAGGATTATTTGCGGGCCGACAGGGCCGTGAAAAGGGGAGACGCGGTCGTCCTGGTCGCGGAAAAAGGGAACCTGAAGGCGTTTGCGAAGGCGGTGGCAAGGGAGGACGGCGCAATGGGCGACGTCCTGCGGGTCGAGAACGCCTCCTCCGGCAGGATAATAAGCGGGAGGCTGATTGAGCCGGGCGTTGTGGCCGTGGATTTTTAGAGGGTGGCTCAAATAACCCTGAAACAAGTTCAGGGCATGATTCAGCATGACACTTAAGCGGACACTAATGAAGGATACGAGGTTTTTCCGGAGATTTTCTGGTTTCGCGTGTTTACTGATATCCCTCGCGGGATGCGGCGGCGCGCATGAGATGACGCACGCAGACCAGTTCCCGGCGCGGCCAGTCCCGGCCGCGGCCTCCGGCTCGCTCTGGAGCGGAGAAAACACGAAGAACAGGTTTTTCGCGGACTTCAGGGCAAGGGACGTGGGCGACATCATAACGGTTACGATCGTGGAAAAGACCGAGGCGAAGAAAGAGGCCACCACGGCCACCGGCAGGGACTCGATCGAGGACGCCTCGGTCACGGATATGTTCGGCATGCCGCTCGATTTCGGGATGAAGAACTTCGCCAAACTCGGGAACCCCTTCAGCCCGACCGTTAAGGGAGGGCACAGCAACAGTTTCGACGGCTCCGGCTCGACCGAGAGAAAGGGCGAGATAACCGCGAACATAACGGTAAGGGTAAGAGAGGTCCTTCCCAACGGCAACCTCTTCGTGGAGGGGAAAAAGGAGACCACGGTCAACAGGGAGAAACAGTATATAATCCTTTCCGGCATAGTGAGGACCGAGGACATATCCCGGGCCAACACGATACCGTCCGATTCGATAGCGGACCTGAGGATAGAGCTTTCAGGCTACGGGGTCCTGAGCGATAAACAGGGTCCGGGCTGGCTTACCAGGGTGCTTGATAAGGCATGGCCGTTTTAAACCCGAAGGCAATGACATGAAGACCGTTATAAAGGCGTTTTTGGTTTTTTGCTTTTTAATCCTCGGCGCCTCGGAGGCCAGAAGCGCCCGTATCAAGGAGATAGCTAATTTCGAGGGGGTGAGGCAAAACCCGCTCATAGGCTACGGCCTCGTGGTCGGCCTTGAGGGCACCGGCGACAAGGGCGGCACTGAATTCACCATACAGAGCCTGGTCACCATGCTCAACAGGATGGGCATAAGGGTTGACGCGGACCAGGTCAAGGTCAAGAACGTGGCCGCCGTTATCGTGACCTCGGAGCTTTCTCCGTTTAAAAGGCCGGGGGCCAGGGTTGACGTAACGGTGTCGTCCATAGGGGACGCGAAGAGTCTTCAGGGAGGTACCCTCCTTTTTACGCCTCTTAAGGGCGCGGACGGCGAAGTTTACGCCGTCGCGCAGGGGCCGGTGTCAATCGGCGGGTTTATGGGGGGAGGGGAAGGGGCGACGGTGCAGAAAAACTACCTGACCGTCGGAAGGATCTCCGGCGGCGGGTTCGTGGAAAAAGAGATACCCTTTCAGTTCGGGGATACCGTCTCTTTGGTACTGAGGCAGCCGGATTTCACCACGGTGGACAAGATTACCCGCAGGATAAACGAGGCCCTGGGCGCTGGCGTTGCCGAGGCCGTGGACTCAACGAGGATAAAAATCAATACCGGCCGTCCCGCCGGGGAGGCCGGCGGGACGGCCGGGGGCAGGCTCGTCGAGTTACTCTCGAAGGTCGAGGGGCTTGACGTGGCGGTTGACGGCGTTTCAAGGGTGGTGGTTAACGAGAGGACCGGCACCATCGTCATGGGCGCAAACGTAAGGATTTCCACTGTCGCCGTATCCCACGGCAACTTGAGCATCGAGGTTAAGACGAGATACCGCATCTCTCAGCCCCCTCCGTTCTCGTCCGGCTCAACCGTTGTAAGGCCGGAGGAAGAGGTAAGGGTCGAGGAGCAGAAGGCCCGGCTGTTGACAATGGAAGAGGGGGCGAGCATCGCGGAGGTGGTCAATACCCTCAATGCCCTCGGCGTCACGCCCAGGGACCTTATAGCGATACTGCAGGCCATAAAGGCGGCGGGCGCGCTGCAGGCGGAACTTGAGATTATTTAGGGTCATGTATGATAGACAGGGTTGATCATTACAGGCATATTGATGCCGGGGTAACGGGGGAGGCCGCCGTGGCAAAGGACAGGAAAGACGCCTCTGAGGCGGCCTCGGAGTTCGAATCGCTTTTCATCTACTATATGCTCGAAACCATGAGAAATAGCGTAACAAAATCAGGGCTTTTCGGCAACGACAGGGGCGAGGAAGTCTACAGAGGGATGCTCGACGAGGAGCTTTCCAACTCAATTGCAAAGGCCGGCGGCATAGGTTTAAAGGAGATACTCCTGAGGGGGCTGGATGGTTATAATAAGGCCAAGGCCGTGGATACCTCCGAGGACGGCTCGATGGCCGTCAAGGACGGAGTGCCGGCCGTCGTGGACGGCTGGTTGGCCGGGAAGGAAACGAACTTCAGGTTGCCTCTTAAGGGCAATATAAGTTCGGCGTACGGAATAAGGAAAGACCCGTTTACCGGGGAAGACCGTTTCCATCACGGCATTGACATACCGGCGCCAGAGGGCACGCCGATATATCCCTCGATGGAAGGCACCGTCATATTCAGCGGGGAGAAGCCGGGCTACGGGAATATCGTTGAGATAAGGCACGATAACGGATATATCACGCGTTACGCCCATAATCGGGAAAATATGGTTAAAGAGGGGCAAAGGGTTGCGACCTCCGACATGATAGCCACCGTGGGCAGCACAGGAAGGGCCACGGGAGCGCATCTGCATCTGGAGGTGCGGGTGGAGGGTTTTGCCGTAAACCCTCTGGAGGTAATGCCTTTTGGTTAAAGTTTTGGTATTATTGACCGATATAAAAGTTAGAGTGAACGTTATCTTGCCTCATACTGGATAATGGGGGGAGCGGTTCACCATACGCAATCTTGCGGAGGGGGTATTTAATGAAGATCAACGACCAGAAAATCAATGTGGAATTGAATAATTACCTGAGGGGCCCCGGGGACAAGGGCGCTCAGCATCAGGTAAAAGACCAGGCCGCCTCCTCGGGGGATAAGGTCGAGATATCGCAGAGGTCTAAAGAAGTCCAGAAGGCGCGGGACGTGGTGGACGGCGTCCCGGACGTAAGGGACGCGAGGGTAGATGAGCTTAAAAAATCCATCAATGACGGGACATATAACGCAAGCGGCGAGGCCGTGGCCGCTGGCATCATAAAGAAATCCCTGATAGACGGCATCCTGTAGGATAACATACCGTAACATGCCGCATAAACTCGTAAACATACTTGAGCAGGAGATGGTTCTGTACATTGAACTCATCTCCTTGCTTCAGGAGGAAAAAAGGCTCCTTTCTAAAAGGGCAACGGATGAACTCCATCAGCTTGCCGCGAGGATAGAAGGAGTTGCATTCAAGATAAAGGGTATGGACGGGGCGCGCAGCCGCGTCGCCGGGGAGCTTGCGGCCCGATACGGGTTGGCCGGTTCTTTGCCGGCAAGCCTCTCCCTTTCCATGGTAATAGGGAGGGTTGAGGAGCCGTGGAAAGGGCGGCTTAACGAACTCAGGTCGAGGCTTCTCTCCCTCGTCGGGGCCATAAGAGAACTGAACCGCGAAAACTCCATCGTCATAGGCAGGGGGATGGAGAACATAAAGACTGCCTTCCTTTTTCTCAAGGAACTATCCACATTCGAGACATATCAGCCGTCTGGAATGGCATCTCGTTCACTGTCTAAAGGGGTGTAGCCAATGGGACTTTCAGGCGTCCTGGACATAGCCAAGAGCGCCCTTCTGGCGTCACAGAGCGCGTTGCAGACGACATCCCACAACATAGCCAACGTCAATACGCCGGGGTTTGTCAGGCAGAGGGTCAACCTCGCCTCCGGCGAGCCGACGTCCATAGGCGGCCTTTACGTCGGCACCGGCGTGACGGTAACGGGCGTGGAGAGGGTCTACGACAGGTTCCTGGGCCTGCAGATATTCGACGCGGCCGAATCCCAGGGCAGGTACGACGGCAGACGCGACGCTCTGGCGAGGCTCGAGGGCATATTCAACGACTTCAAGGGCGCGGGCCTCGGCGACGTCCTGGACGGCTTCTTCGCGGCCCTCGGAGACGTCGCCAACGACCCCTCGAGCTACCCGGCGCGGACGGTGTTGATGGGCAAGGCTGAGACGCTTGGGAGCCGGCTCAATTCACTCGCTTCAAGGGTACAGCAGGAAATATCCAACGTCGAATCCCAGATAAGCGGGACGGTCAAGGAGATAACGAGCCTCGCCTCGCGCGTCGCGGAATTTAACGCGAGGATACGGGAGATCGAGTCCGGCGGCGCGGAGGCGAACGACCTGAGGGACCAGAGGGATTCGCTCGTGAAAAGCATAGCCGAAAAGATTGACATAACGGTCCTGGACGGCGAAGGTGGCCAGGTGAATATCCTCGTTGCCGGCGGCAATTCCCTCGTTGCCGGCAAATCCGCTTCCACCCTGAGCGCGGTCCAGAACCCTGAGAATAACGGCTATTACGACATCATGCTCGGGACCGCCAACTTAACCGGCGCCGTTTCTTCCGGCAGGCTCAAGGGACTGATAGAGGCGAGGGACGGGGACTTCAGGGACGCCGCGGAGCGTCTCGATACCCTCGCGGCCTCGATAACCAGGGAATTCAACGTGATACACAGGGCCGGCTACGGTCTTGACGGCTCGACCGGGCTTGATTTTTTCAACGCGTTGACCCCGCTTACCCGGGCCGAAAGCGCCAATACCGGAGGGGCCGGGGTAACGGCTAACAGCGTAATAAACCTTTCGGCGTTGACCCTGAGCGATTACGAGATACGGTTTTCGAGCTCAACCGAGTTCAGCGTGATTGATACGACGACGAACGCGGTTGTATCAACCGGCAACGCGTATACAAGCGGGGGCAACATAGACTTTGATGGCATAAGGGTGGTCATAAGCGACGTTACAAGCGCCCCGGCCTCCGGGGACGTCTTCAGTGTCAGCGTAACATCGGGCGCGGCCTCGGACTTCGCTGTGGCGCTTGCGGGCGCGGACGCGGACAAGTTCGCGGCGGCGAAGAACCCCCTGGCCCTTCCGGGCGATAATTCAAACGCGCTTGACATGGTGGATCTAAAAGACGCCGGGGTCCTCTCCAACGGCAACGCCACGTTCAACGGCTACTATACGGGCATCGTCTCGGACATAGGGGTCGCCTCAGGCGAGGCCTCTGCCATGAGCTCGGCCGAGGCGTCCGTTGTAAAGGAACTGGAGGCGTACAGGGAGTCGGTATCCGGGGTGTCCATGGACGAGGAGGCGGCGAACCTCATCAAATATCAACATGCCTATCAGGCCGCGGCGAGGGTCATAACGGTGGTGGACACCATGCTCGACGCCCTTTTGAACATGAGGTGACGATATGAGGGTAACCGGCAACATGCTGTTTGAAAAACTCTCCGGCGACATTCAGGGGGCGAACGAGAGGCTGTTCAAGACCTATGAAACTCTTTCTTCCGGCAAAAGCATAAACGCCCCGTCGGACGACCCGGTGGCCATATCCGTTGTCTTCGGTTATAAAGACGTCATAGCCGGGCTTGAGCGGTACAGCCGGAATATAGATTTCGCCAACGCCTACCTCTCAAGCGCCGAGACGGCCGTCTCCCATGTCTCGGATACGCTCGTCAGGCTCAAGGAGCTTGCCATAGGCCAGGCCAGCGGGAACTCCACGGCCGAGACGAGGATGAATACGTCCTACGAGGTCGGGGAACTGTATGACGGATTGATAGCGGCCGGCAATACGCGGACAGGCGGCAGGTATATCTTTTCCGGGTACCTTTCGGCCGCCGGCGCATTCGATGCCAACGGCAACTACCTCGGTGACTCCAACGCCGCCTCTTTGAAGATAGGCCCGGACGCGGCCTTCACATACGGTTTTACCGGGGAGAAGATATTCAAGGGGGTTGGCATTCCCGCGGGGGTGGACATATACAAGATAGTCGGCGACTTCAAGACCGCCCTTGAGACAAACAACGTGGCCGGGTTGCAGACGGCCATTGACGACCTTGACAAGGCCGCAAGCCAGATAAACGACATAACGGCCGAGACAGGGGCGAGGATGAACAGGCTTGATTCCGAGAAAGATATGATTGACGGTTTTTCACTGGAGGCCAGGACCCTTCTTTCCGGCATCGAGGACGCGGACCTCGCGAAGGTGTCCATTGCTCTGGCCACGCAGCAGACGACGCTTCAGGCGCTTCAGGCGGCCATTTCGAAGGTTTTCGAGCTGAACATATTCAATTTCCTGCGATAACCGGGTTCCGCACGGGTAAGACATAGCCAGGGAGGGCGATATGTTGGTCTTGACAAGGAAGTCGGGCGAAAGGATAAGGGTCGGCGACCACGTAAAGATCACGGTCGTGGAGATACGGGAAAATCAGGTAAAGATCGGGATAGAGGCCCCGCCCGGGCTTGCCATACACCGCGACGAGATATACATGAGGATCCAGGAGGAAAACAGGATGGCCGCCGGGGCGGACCGGGGCGCGTTCAGAAAGGCCGCGGACATGTGGAAGGGCGGGAAAAAATAACCGTCGAGGCCGGCTGGTTGGCCGGCGCGGGAGGGATCGAGATGGAAGTGATAAAGGTGAGGAAGGATAACGGCACGATAGGCCAACCGGCCGTCCCTGAAATGTCGCGGTGCGAAGTCAATATTCCGTCCACGACGGCCAACCAGCCGTCCACGACGGCGGGGCGCGTCATAAGATTATCATCCCGTTATTTAGGAGAAATAGAGGCGGCCGAGAGCAAGGTAATCGCCTTCCCCTCGGGCGTGCTCGGATTTCCGGACGCCGGGAGGTTTATAGTCCTCGATTACGAATGCGACGTCCCTTTCAAGGTCCTGCAGTCCGTGGACGCGCCGGAACCCGTCTTCACGATAGTAGACCCTCTCGTCGTCAAGCCGGACTACCGCATAAGCATAAAAGAAGGCGCGGTCTCGGACCTCGGGCCGCCGCAAGAGCGGAACCTGATAGTCCTCGTGATACTTACCATACCGGACGATAACCCGGCCGGCATTACGGCCAATCTGATGGCCCCCCTCATAATAAACACCGTTGCGATGAAGGGCAGACAGATAATCCTTCAGGACGACGGCCTCCCCGTAAGGTACCCGATATTTGGTCCCTCCGCCGGTTAGCCGTCCTCGACGGCAACAGAACATCCTTGACTACTCCAACTCCCGGTAAAACCACGGCCGCAAAATCCAACGTATCTTTCCCGGCTTTTTCCCGCTAAGTCTCCGGCCTCAATCCAGCAAGCCTGAAATTTTTTCTAAAGGAACCCCTTTCCGGCGCCGATATATAAAACGTGATAACGGCTATGGAGACGGAGGTGATGTTGATGAGCGGGTAGGGAGGCTTAAGGGGGCAGAGGGGCCGCCCTTTCAAGAGGCCCCGGGAGGCGGTATTTCAGGATTTAACCCAAACATGGGCACGGATGCCCGGAAAAAACCAAGGAGGGTAAGACAATGGCTTTAACGGTCAATACGAATATAGTTTCACTGAACGCGCAGAGGAACCTCGAAAGGGCGCAGAGCCCGCTTGCCACGGCAATGCAGAGGCTGTCATCGGCCCTGAGGATAAATTCCGCGAAGGACGACGCCGCGGGTCTCGCCATAGCCACCAGGATGAGCACCCAGATAAGGGGCCTTTCGATGGCTATCCGTAACGCCAACGACGGTCTTTCCATAACGCAGACCGCCGAGGGCGCCATGGACGAGATGACAACGGCCCTTCAGAGGATGTACGAGCTGGCCAACCAGGCCTCGAACTACAACACCTCGGCGGACAGAAGCTCCCTTAACCAGGAGGTCTCGCAGTTAAGCGCTGAAATAAGCAGGGTGGTGAGCCAGACCCGTTACAACGGTGAAAAGCTCCTCGCCGGCGGCTTCAGCGCGGACATACAGGTGGGCACAGAGGTAAACGAGACGATAAACGTCGCGATATCCAACATGTCGCCCACGAACATGGGAGTGGCGACGAACTATTCCACGGTGAGCGGCCTTAGCGACGCCTCTTTAGCCGATGTGATAGCCGAGGCGTATAACGCCGCGACGGTCGCCGCGCCTACGCTCGAAGGCACCACGATAGGCGCGCTTACCCAGTTCACGCTGTCAAGCGCGAAGATTACCAACATCAACGCCTACTCGGCCTCCACCGGGGTGTCCTCCTTCTCTTACGGGAACGGGCTGGTAGGGGCCAACTACACCGCGGCCACTGCCAACGTGACTTCAATAGACGCGGGCGCGCTGGTCATAAACGGCATTTCAATTGACGCGGTCTCCGCCGGGACGACCAACACGACCCTCGCGGACAACCTCGTAACCGCCATCAACAACAAGACCTCACAGCACGGCGTTACGGCGGTCAAGACGACCGCGGGCGCCGGCGAGACGATCGCCCTCATCAACAGGTCCGGCGCGGCCATAACCGCAACGGCCAACAACTCCGTTGACGCGGACATCACGACCTTTTTCTCGGCCGGGACGACGTCGGTGTCGGCCGGAGGCAACGGCGCGGTGGTCTTGACCGACACCCTCGGCGACACGACCGCCACGTATGACGCCGCCGCCACCGGGTTGTCAATCACCGGGATATCCAGCGCGACGACCACTCTCGCCGATTCCACGGTCACGGCGCAGACGGTCTCGAGCGCGTCTGCCGCGAACCTCTCCATGATCGCGTTCAAGAGCGCGATGGACTCGATCAGCAGCGAGCGTTCCATAATCGGCGCGAAGCAGAACCGCTTCGAGTCCCTCATCAGGAACATCGAAAACACCCGTGAGAACATCACGGCCGCGCGTTCGAGGATCATGGACACGGACTTCGCCTCGGAGACGGCCAACATGACCAGGGGCATGATAATGCAGCAGGCGACCATATCAGTGCTCGTGCAGGCCAACACGCTGCCGCAGCAGGTGCTCGCGCTGCTCGGAGGAAGGTAGTTCTTCTGGCCGGGGAGGGGCGTTATCCCGCCCCTTCCCGCGCCATTTAGGTTCGGGGGGTGGTAACGATGGACATAAAGGCGATAGCCATAAATGAGATTGATATAAAGCAGGCCGCCGCAAAGCGCCCGGTTGACCCCGTTGAACCCAGGGCTGGCATTAAACCCGTTGAGTCCGCGCCCGCGGTCATGGAGCCTCCGGTGCAGACAAGGGCCGTGTTCGCGATAGCCGAGGACAAGAGCGTCGTCATCCAGATACTGGACCGGGACGGCAACGTGGTTGCCCAGATACCGCCGGAGGATTACGTCAGGATGGCCAGACAGTTAAGGGACCTGACCCAAAACCTTTTCAGTGAGGAGGCATGAAGATGGCATTGAGCGGCGTCGGCGGCGCTTCGGGGATAAACGTTGACGAGATAGTGGGCAAGCTGATGCAGGTCGAGGCGCGGGTGCTCGTGCCCGTAAAGCGCGACATGACCGCGTATCAGCAGAAGATAAGCGCATACGGCGCGCTCCTCAATTCACTCTCGGCGTTAAAGGCCTCGGCCGGGACGTTGAAGGTGGCCGACCTTCTCGGAAAGAAGGCCGCGTCATCCGATACCTCTGTTTTTACCGCGACGGCGGGAACCGGCGCCTCTGCCGGGTCATATTCCATAAAGGTCAGTCAGACGGCTACGGCCCAGGGCATATACTCTCCCGCCTTTACGGCCGAGACCGACGCCGTGGCCGACCTCTCGGCATACTCGACGCAGAAGATAAATATACAGGTCGGGAGTTCTTCGGCCGTTACAGTGACCGTTGATTCGTCGAACAACACCCTATACGGCATAAGGGACGCGATAAACGGCGCCTCCGCCGGGGTCAAGGCGTCCATCATAAACGACGGCACGGGCTACAGGCTGATCTTGACCGGGAATTCAACGGGCGCGTCCAACAGGATTACGGTAAAGGTTGACGAGAACAATAACGGGACGTTCGAGGAGGCAACGGCCGAGACCGACTTGACGGGGCTGTCAAGGCTCGCGCTGAACGCCACCTATGACTCGAACGGGCTCGTGACCGGAGGGGTAGCCAATATGACGCAGTCTCTGGCCGCGAAGGACGCCTCGCTGGTCGTTAACGGCCTTACGGTTACGAGGTCGTCCAACACCATATCGGACCTGATAACCGGGGTTACGCTCACCCTCCTGAAAGACAGCGCCGGCTCTACGCTGGGCCTCACCGTGTCGTCCGACGGCGATTCGTTAAAGGGCAAGGTGACCTCCCTCGTCTCGGCATACAATCAGGTAATGACCGCCATAAAGGGGCTTAAGGGGGATATGGCTAAAAAAGGGGCGCTTTACGGGGACAGCCTCGTTGACGGCATCGCGAGCATGCTCAGGGGGACGACGACCACCACCTACGGCAACTCCACGCTCGCGGCAACGGGCATAACGCACGACAAAAACGGGGTGCTCGGCGTTGATTCCTCAAGCCTGGACTCGGCCCTCTCGACCGACGCCCAGGGCGTGGTAAGCACGCTCAACGCCATGGGGTCTTCGCTGGAGTCGGCCCTGAACGATTACACGGGCACGATAATTCCCAATAAAAACGAGGGGTACAAGGCGTCCATAAGCATGTTGACCAAAAAAGAGGAAGCCATAGGGTTGAGGCTCATGGGGACCGAGAAGATGCTCAAGAGGAAATTCAGCGCCCTTGAGCGCACCCTTTCGATGCTCCAGAGCCAGGAGAATTACATATCGCAGCAGATGTCAATCATGTCAAGGACTAACGGAGGTGGAAAATGACAAGTCTTCAATACGCGAAAAACGCCTATGCGAACACCACGGTCAATACCTCCTCATCCCTTGATCTCGTAGTGCTCCTCTATGACGGCGCGATAGGGCATCTCGGCATGGCCGCGTATTACATGGAAAAGGGCAACATCTCCCAGAAGGTATATTATCTCTCGAAGGCCATGGCCATGGTGGAGGAACTCCTGATATCCATCAACACGGAGATAGGGGGGGACGCGGGCCGGGAGATAGCGGAGAACCTCCAGGACCTCTACGTGTATATGCTGAGAGAATTGGCCGTTGCGAACGCGACGGATGACGCGGCGAAGGTGAAAAACGTGGAAGGCCTTTTGAAAGAACTGAAAAGCGCGTGGGACGCCGTAAGGTGACAAAGGCGCCCTGGGGGGGTGGGGGCGCTAAAGTTTGGTCTTCTCCCTGCCGATATAAAATAGGAAGGTCATATATCTTGACTTCGGGTGAGAGGGGATGCCATGACCATAACCTCGAACATCATAGAGAGCATACTGAAACTGTCCGGCGGCGACGCCGTTTCCGAAAGGGCGGAGGAGCGGGTAAACGCCCCACGGGCGCTTTCGGAGGATGTCGTCACCATCTCGGAAGAGGGCAGGAAACGCATAATGGAGAGACTCAAGCATGACGTGGTGGAGCATCTTGGGTCGAAGAAATAAGTGATACGGGGCCCTTACAGCATCCTCATAATAGACGACGATTACGGCATAAGGAGCCTCCTCGAGGAGTTTCTTGAGGACAAGGGCTACAGGGTGGAGACCGCCGGAGACGGCCATGCCGCGGTGGACCTCATAAAGACCGTCGGTTTTGACGTTATAGTGGCCGACCTGAAGATGCCCGATACGAACGGGATGGATATCGTCAGGTTCTCAAGGCAGGTGTCTCCGGACGCCATGGTGATAATAATGACGGGCTACGCCTCCATGGAGACGGCCATACAGGCCATAAAGGAAGGGGCTTACGACTACATAACCAAGCCCTTTCAGGTGGAGGAGATGTATATCGCCGTAAAAAACGCGTGCGAGAAGCTTTTTCTAAGGCGCGAGCACAGATCAGTCATGGATGAACTGCGCCGGCTCCATGAGGACAGGGCAAAGGGGGCGCAGAAGGGAAAAGGCGGCAACGGCGCCGAGACGGTCGGGGACATAGAGAGGCTCGCGGGCCTCAGGGACAGGGGGGCGCTCACAAAGGAGGAGTTTGACGTCCTGAAACACCGCTATTTCAAGGAAGGGCATTGAAGATGCATTCATGCGGCTCCATACTCGTGGTGGACGACGAGGCGCTATCGAGGCTTATCCTCCATGACCTTCTGTCGTCCGAGGGGTATAACGTGCTCGCGGCCGACGACGCGTTCGTGGGGCTCAAGGCGCTGAGGCAGACGAGGGTGGACCTCGTCATCACCGACCTGATGATGCCGAGGATGAGCGGCATGGATTTCCTCAAGGCCGTGCGCGCGCAGGACCAGGACATGCCCGTGGTCATGATCACGGCCTATCCGTCCATTGACGTCGCCGTGAAGGTCATGAAGGAGGGGGCGAGCGATTTCATCACCAAGCCGTTCAACTGCGACCACGTGAGGCTTGTCATAAGAAGGGCGATGGAAAAGGGCATGTTGGAGAGGCAGGGCAGGGCGCTTGCGGAAAATGAGGACGGCGGCGGCATAATAAAGAGGATCAACAGGAACCTCGAGGAGAAGATAAACGAACTGTCGGCCCTTTACGCGATAAGCGAGACCCTCCACCACCCCGCCACCACCGCGGAACTCTTTGAAAAGGTCGTGGATATAGCCTCTTCCATAACCGAGGCCGAAAAGGTCGGCCTGTGGCTCCTGGAGACCGGAGGCTCCCGGATAGCGCTCAGGGCCGCAAAGGGCATGGAGGGGCTTTTAGAAAAGCGCTTCACGCTCGCGGAGGCCGGACTTGCGGGCGAGGCTATTTCGCAAAAAAGACACATATTGTCCCAGGACTACAAAACCTGCATATGCGGCGGGAGCGGGACGTATATCAAGCACCCGTTTCTCTGCGCGCCGATATTGATAGGCGACAGGGTGTTTGCCGCGCTCCAGTTGTGCCAGAAGATAGGCGGCGGCGAGTTCACCGGCGACGATGTATCCATCATAACGAGTCTGGCGCAGAAGGTGTCCATGAAGATGGAAAACCTCGCCCTCTACGAAAACCTCATGGAGAACCTTTTCCAGAGCATCACCGCCCTCGTGAGGGCGATAGACGCCAGGGACAATTACACGATGAACCACGGCAAACGCGATACCCTTTACGCGGTCAAGCTCGCCGGGTGTCTCGGCTGCCCGGAAGAGGTGCTTGACGCATTCAGGTTCGCCGGGCCGATACACGACGTGGGAAAGATCGGGGTCAGGGACGGGATACTCCTGAAGCCCGGCTTTCTGGAGCCCGATGAGAGGGATATAATGAAAAGCCATACCACCATAGGAAACGAGATTATAAGGCCGCTCAACCTCGGGCCGCTTGAGTACGCCGTCGTAAGGAGCCACCACGAACGGTTTGACGGCATGGGCTACCCGGACGGGCTCAAGGGCGCGGACATACCGCTTGTGGCGAGGATATTCTCGGTTATCGACACCTACGACGCCATGACCTCGAACAGGCCTTACAGGACCGCCAGGAGCCACGAGGAGGCGATAGCCGAGTTGATGCGGTGCAGGGGTACCCAGTTTGACGGGGACGTGGTGGACGTCTTTGTGAAGCACGGCATATGCAAGGAAGAGGTGCAGGCGGCATAATTTGGCAGGCTGCTGAAAAACCCTAACCGCGGGGCTGTTGAAAAAGTCCTGTTTTGTCACCCTGAACTTGTTTCAGGGTCTAAACCTTGTGCTGAACCATGGCCTGAATTTATTTCAGGCTCGTTTCAGTATACGAGATGCTGAAATGAATTCAGCATGACAGATTAATGAATTCAGCATGACAGATTGTGAGAAGGGATGCTGAAACGGGCCTGAAAAACCCCAGGGAGGTTTTGGAACGGATGGACGCGCAAGACATGCCGCCCGCATCATCCCAGGTATCCTCCGGAGAGGAGAGGCGGGAGTATTTCAGGGTTGACGACACCCTGCCCCTCGACTATGAGCCTGTCTCAAGGGAGGAGGCCGAGCGGCATAAGGAGGGCGCCCGTGCGGACGAGGGACTCCTGCGCGGGGGCATGGATTTAAGCGGCGCGGACCCGGGGCTCCTTAAGCTCCTCAAGTCCATTGACCACAAGCTCAATTGCATAATGGAGGCCATGCGCCGCAAAGACATCCCGGTGGATGTCCCGGGCCCCAAAGAGGTCAACATAAGCGCCGGAGGGGTCAGGTTCAGATGCGAGAAGGAGTTCAGGAAGGGCGACATACTCAGGATAACCCTCGGCCTGCCGCCGTACCCATACGAGGTGATGTCCGTGCTCGGCGAGGTCGTGAGGGTCGAGAAATGCGTGGAGGATGACTGCGCCTTCTACGGCACGGCCGTAAGATTCCTGGACATCGAGGACGATAGAAGGGAGGATATAATCAAATACCTCTTCAAGGTCCAGAGGGACATCATTACGAAAAAGACCGGCACGGAATCATGACCACGCTCAGGGCGGACTTTAGGGCCCGCGCGCGGACCGTCACGACGCCGCTCGAACCCTGTCCCTCCCCGTTTCCTTTGCCGTATAGAGCGCATGGTCGGCTTTTCCGATAAGCCCCTTTGCGTCCGCGGCGTCGTCGGGGAACCCGGCCACGCCGAGGCTTACGGTAAGGCTCCCCCCGGGTTGGTTCTCCCTGTTGAAAAACGGCTCCTCCCGCACGGCCCGCCGTATCCTCTCGGCCAGGCCTGCGGCGTCCTCCCTGCCGGTCTCCGGCATGACGACCGCGAACTCCTCGCCCCCGTACCTCGCCGCGATGTCCTGCCCCCTTATGCGTCCCTTGATGCAGGAGGCCACGCCCCTTAAGACCTCGTCCCCGGCCTGATGACCGTTCGTGTCGTTATAGCGCTTGAAGTGGTCTATGTCGGCCATTATGACCGAGACCCTGCGTCCGTAGCGCCCGGCCCTTTTGACCTCGTCCTCGAGCCTCTCGTAAAAATATCTGTGATTATATATCCCGGTAAGACCGTCGGTTATGGAAAGTTTTTTCAATTCCGCGTTCATCACGTTCAGTTCGGCCGTCCTCTCCTCCACCCTTTTTTCGAGGAGGGCGTGGGATTCCTTGAGCCTGCGGGTGGTCTTGCTCACAACCGCGTAGGTGAAGACGACCGCCGCGATCACGCTTGCGAGGATGGAGACGCCGAGCATCATGTCTATCCGGTTCCTTACGCCGGCCGCGGCCATCTCCTCGTTTATTTCCTCCTTTTTGAGTTCATAGTATTTTTCGAGATAGTTCGCCACTATGTCGTCGGCGAGGGCGTCCATCCCCTCCATCATCCTCGCGGCGGCCCTGCCCCCGGCCGGGTAGGGCAGGGCGAACAGCCTGTCCGCCGCGTCCTTGACGAGGGCGAACCTCAGCCCGGCCGCCTTCAGCAGTTCCCTTGCCTCCGGGGTCTTCTCCCTTTCCTTCAGATAGGCTATCCCGGCGTCGGCCGTCCGGACGATGTCCCTGTAATTCTCCATCTCTCCTTTCCTGTCCCCTGTTATGAGGTAGTCGTTGGCCGGCATCACGGCCCTCTCCACGGCGAGCTGCGTTTCGCTGAAGACCTTGAGCCTCCTGACCTCGGCCGAGAGGTCCGTTATGTCGTTGAAAAGCAGGACCCTGTTGTAATAGGCCACGGCCCCGAGGAGCACGGTGAGGGCGACTATGGCCGCTGAGCTTATCGTTATTTTAGTCCTGAACTGGATTGTCATGGATGCCCTCGCGATGACGCCAAGGAATTGCCTTTTTTGCCCATCCCATCCTTCTCCCCCTGGGGAGAAGGAGCAAACCGCGCAGGATGACGAAACCCTACTCTGTCATGCTGACCCTGACCTTTTTCCTCCACTTTGTCATGCTGAACTCGGTTCAGCATCTCATTTTAGACCCTGAAACAAGTTCAGGGTGACACGTATGGGAAATGCTCCGTCAACCAGACTCTGTCATGCTGAATTTATTTCAGCATCTCATATTTAGGGAAATTCTGATTAATTCTCTTTTTGTCATTGCGAGCCGCGTTTTTGCGGCGAAGCAATCTCGTAACTCACTGATTTGCCTATAGGACGAGATTGCTTCGCTACGCTCGCAATGACGGGACTGGGAATTAATCAGAGCTTCCTTAGACCCTGAAACAAGTTCAGGGTGACACGTATGGAAAATGCTCCGTCAACCAGACTCTGTCATGCTGAATTTATTTCAGCATCTCATTTTAGACCCTGAAACAAGTTCAGGGTGACAACAGGGTGACAACAGGGTGACAACAGGGTGACAACAGGGTGACAAAATAGATCCTGAAATGAATTCAGGGCCTGCCCCCCCGCGAATTTTGAAAACTCCCTCTCCCCTATGGGAGAGGGTTGGGGTGAGGGGCTATTTCCCCTTCATCCTCTCCATCTCGGTCTCAAGCGCGGCTATCTTTTCCCTCATGTCCTTCATCCTCAATTCCCTCTGCAATGTGGCCTTCTGGAACCTCTCAAGCTCGTCGAGCCTCTGCCGGAGTTCATCCTCGGCCAGTTTCCTCTTAGTTATGTCCCTGAATATCTCGAGCTTGGAGACGCTCCCGTCCGGGTTCCTCAACGGGGTGTCAACGAGGTCGTAGGTCCTGTTGTTTTTAGGCGAACGCCATTCCCACCTGACGGTTTCGCCCGCGAAGACCTTCTGGTTGGGGCACCACGGGCAGGGTTCGCTTCTATTGTGGAAGTATTCGTAGCACTTTCTGTCCCTGTAAGGGCCGAATTCCCGCTCCAGCGCCGGGTTTACGTATTCCACGTCATAAGTTCTACCGACTATGTAGACCCCGTCCTCCATGGCGTTAAAAGCGCTCGTAAGCCTGTCTTTTTCGCACTCGAGTTCCTTTGTCCTCTCCCTCACTTTTTCCTCGAGCGCGGAATAAAACCCCTTGAGCCTTTCGCCCATCGCGTTGAATTCCCCGGCGAGCTGCTGTATCTCGTCGCCCGTGCGGACGTCCACGCGGCAGTCGAGGTTCCCGCCGGCAATCTCCCTTGCGCCGTCATGCAGCCGTTTTATCGGCCTTACGAAAAACCTCGAATAGAAAATCGCGAACAGGACGCCGAAGGCCGTGAATGCGCCGAAAGACGCGGCCATTATCAGGGAAGATTGCCCCCAGAGCCTTTCGGATGATTGGATTGCCGCGAGGAGATGCTTTTTGTCCCTCGCCGCGTCCTCGACCATGGGCCCGGCTATGAGCCTGCGGGCTATCGAGTCCATCTCCTTCATGGCCGCGGCTCCGGCCTTTGAGCCGACGGGACGCCTTATGGAGAATATGAACTCAGCCTTTCCGTTTATCTCCTCAAGCCCGGCCGTTACCTCTTTGAAAAGCGCGGCCTTCGCCGTGCCGCGCTTTTCGTCATGGACCCCGCGGCGGGATTCGACGTGCCTTTGAAGGTCTTTGAGGGCGGTCCGGGCCTCAAGGGCAAGGCCCCTGTATTCTCCCTCAAGCCCCGCGTCAGCGGTTATGAGGTAGTCGTTCGCGGGCATGACGAGCATATCAAGGGTGAGTTGAAGGCGGTCCCGGTAGGCTATCTCCTGCGATATGTCCACGATCTCGCTGATGTTGTCGTAGAGCGCCCTGTTAGTGAGGTGGTGGACCGCGACGATCGCGGATGCCGGGGCGAGCATGACGAGAAAGGCTATGATGAGTTTCGTGCGGATCCTGTACGGCACAGCCGCCTCCTCCGGTGCTTTATTTTCATCCCGGCCAGCCCTTTGTCATGCTGAATTTATTTCAGCATCTCATATTTAGACCCTGAAACAAGTTCAGGGTGACAGGACAATCAGGGTGACAGGACAATCAGGGTGACAATTAGACCCTGAAATAAATTCAGGCCATGGTTCAGGGTGACACGTATGGAAAATGCTCCGTCAACCAGACTCTGTCATGCTGAATTTATTTCAGCATCTCATATTTAGACCCTGAAACAAGTTCAGGGTGACAGGACAATCAGGGTGACAATTAGACCCTGAAATAAATTCAGAGCCTGCCCCGAACCATGGCCTGAATTTATTTCAGGCTTGTTTCGGGGATGACATTATGGCGCCGCGATATTCTCAGGCCGGCACTCCGTCCCTGACGGCCCGCCTTTCTCCATGGTCTTTAAAAACGCCTCCACGACCTTCGGGTCGAACTGCGTGCCGGAATATTTTTTCAGTTCATCAAAGGCCCTCGCTCTTCCGGGCGTCTCCCTGTACGGCCTTTCGGCGGTCATGGAGTCGAACGTGTCGGCCACCGCGAGTATCCTCGCCATAAGCGGGATGTCCGCGCCCTTGAGGCCGTCCGGATAGCCCCTGCCGCCGTACTGCTCGTGGTGGTGCCGTATCCACGGCGTGATGCTCCTCAATTGCCTTATCGGCTCGAGCACCGAGGCGCCCCTTGCCGGGTGTTCCTTCATTATCCCGTATTCCTCGTCGTTGAGTTTGTCCGGCTTGTTGAGTATGGCGTCGTACGTGCCTATCTTGCCTATGTCGTGCAGCAGTCCGGCGAGCCTCAGGTCCTCGACGGTCTTATCCGGGACACCCATCTCCCTGGCCGTGGCCACGGCGTAGTTCGTGACCCTCTCGGAATGCCCCCGCGTCCATGGGCTTTTGGCGTCTATCGCGTTTGAAAGCGCCCTGACCGTGGAAAGGAAAAGCTCCCTCAGGTCTCCCACGAGCCTCGCGTTCTCGAGGGCCACGCTCATCTGGGAGGCGAGTTTTTCGAGCGTTGAGAGGTCTTCTCTGGAGAACGCGGCGGGCCTCTTCGCCCCTACGCTCAAGACCGCGGCCGGCTCGCCCTTTACCATGAGGGGGACCCTCAGGTGGGACGCGAAGCCGTCCCTTAATAACCTTTCCTCCACCGGCAGGTTCCCCCTGGCGCGGGTGAGGTCGGCGGTGTACTCGGACGCGCCGGTATCGAGGACCGTCGTCGCGGAGGTCTCGGAAAACGGGACAAAGGCGCCTTTCGGCAGGTCTATGCCGAAGCCGGCCTCATAGACGAACCCGCCCCTTTCCCTGTCGGCCACGGCGACCGTGGCCCTGTCGCAGGGTATGAGCCTTGCCACGAGCCTTGCGACCATGTCGAGTATATCCGCGGATTCGAGGGTGGAGAGGATGGATATGTCTATCTCGTGCATGACCTTTATGGTCTCTATCCTGCGGGAAAGCTCGATGGCCCTGTCCACCGATTCCCTGTAAAGCCGCGCCTCTTCGAGCGCCGTTGAAACCTGATGGAACATCCCCCTGAGCACCCTCAAGTCGCCCTCGGATGGTTCTTTTTTCGCCCCGTATAACATGATGAGAAGCCCTATGGCGCCGCTCCGGCTCAGAAGCGGCACCACGGCCATGGTCGTCTCTTCCGCAGGCATTGCAAAGGGCAGTTCGGCCGTCCCGGCCGGGGCGCGGACTATAAGAGGTTCTTTTTTTTCAATCGCGGCCTTTATGAACTTCAATTTCGGGTCGAGGGGCCGCGTCCTGAATATCGCCGCGTGCGTCCCGGCGAGCCCCCATGCGTGGGCCGGATGAAAGGCCCCTCCGTTCAGCCTGAGGTATGAGAGGCATATATCGGCGCGCGTGGCCAGCGCGGCGGATTTAACCACATGCTCCATGAATTGATCAATGTCCTTTGTGGAGGCCGTTGCCTCGGCTATGGCGAGCAGGTTCGCGTTTATGTCCGCTTCCTCCCTGAGCCGCGCCTCGAACCTCTTTGCCGCGGTTATGTCCTCGAGTATGTGTATGGAATGCATATACCCGCCTGTTTCGTCCTTTACGGGATAGAATCGCGCCCTGAACACCATATTCAGCGGCTGGACGATGATCTCCTCCTCCCCGTCCTCGCCCGAGGTGAGCGCCATCACACACTGCTTAAACGGCTTTTCCATTATCGGGAATATACTGTAATACGGCTTGCCGACGATGTCCGGCAGCTTCAGGCCCGCGTATTGCGCGTAGGCCCTGTTAGCCCGCACGATGTTGAACTCCATGTCGTGCATGAAAATGGGGTCCTTTATGGCGTCGAACGTGGCCTCCCAGTCCTTTTTCGCCCTTGTTATGGCCGCGGTGGATTCGTTCAGGTCCTCCATCATGTAGAGCATGGCGCTCCTCGAATCCCGGTAGTCCCGCTCGCGCGCCCTGAAGGCTTCGAGCTCAGCCCTGAGGGCGGCTATTGTTTTGTCTTTATCGTCCATGTTCCGGCTATCTTATTTTACCCCTCACCCCAACCCTCTCCCCAAAGGGGAGAGGGGGAAAAGGTCAGGATAGGGCGTTCCACCCCACTCTGTCATGCTGAACTCGTTTCAGCATCCCCTTTAGATCCTGAAATAAATTCAGGATGACAAAACCCACCCCTCTTCTTTTACCCCTCACCCCAACCCTCTCCCCAAAGGGGAGAGGGATAAAAAGCGCTCTCCCCAAAGGGAGAGGGGGGATAAGCAAGTAAGCCTCTCCCTACTTTTCCGCTCCCTGCGGATGCGCCGCGCCCGTCCCGGTCTCCAGCTTCCTGACCCGCTCTCTCAAGGCCCTTACCTCTTGCCTGAGGTCCTCCATCTTGAGCTCCCTCCCGATCATGAGCCTGTTCATGCGCGAGAGTTCCTCGAGGTTCTGCCTGAGTTCGGCCTCGAGCCTTTTCCTTCCCGTGACATCCCTTATGACGCCGATGGAATTCCATCTGCCGCGCACGTTGACGGCCGATACCGAGAGCTCGACCTTGAACTCGGTCCCGTCCCTGCGCAGCGCGTCGAGCTCGACCGTATTGCCCACCACTGCGCCTTTGCCCGTGCGGAAGAAAACGTCCAGTCCGCCGGAGGCGGCCTTGCGGAATCTTTCCGGGACCACGAGGTCATGGAAGTCTTTTCCAACGGCCTCCGCGGCCGTATATCCGAACATCTCCTCCGCCTTCCTGTTCCAGAGGTAGATCCTGCCCGGCGGCTCAAGGGCCACGAACGCGTCGCTCGCCGATTCCATCAGCGCGCGGAAGCGCTCCTCGCTTTCCCTCAGCGTTTCCTCCGCGCGCTTCCTTTCCTCGACCTCCCTGTCGAGGTCGGCCGTCCTCTCCTGGACCCTCACGTCGAGCGCCGCGTTGAGCATCCCGAGTTCTTCCTGCGCGTGTCCGAGTTCCGCGGTCCTCAGCACGGCGTTTTCGTAGGTTGAAAGGAGGAAGGCGAGCGTCTGCGCGCGGCCAGACCTGACCGAATAACGCTTGCCCCCGTATTCGAATTCTATGCACTGCCTCTCCGGCCTGTTCCTGAACTGTTCCGGGTTTTCGAGCAGGGCCCTGACCTTTGAGACGAGGAAATCCGCGTCGAACGGCTTTGTGATGTAGTTGTCCGCCCCGGCCTCGAGGCCCCGTATGACCTCCTCGGGTTCCGTAAGCTGCGTCAGCAGCATAAGCGGCGTGTCTTTGAGTTCCGCGCTTTCCTTTATCTTCCCGCACATCTCCCAGCCGTCCATGACGGGCATCAGTATGTCGCTGATGATGAGCGCCGGCCTTTCTTTCCGCGCCAGGCGCAGACCCTCCGAGCCGTCTGTGGCGACGACGACCTCATACCATTGCTGCTCCAGCACGTGCCTTAAGGCCGCGGCCTGGACCTCGCTGTCCTCCACCACGAGGATCTTCGCCTTTTTCCCCTGCAGGGTTTCCATAGTCTATCCTCCCTTTTCCGCGTTTGATTGCACCTTTGCCGCGATCGCGGTCGCGATAGAGTCGAGAGGGAGCACCTCCCCTGCCGCGCCGAGGTCTATCGCGCGCCTCGGCATGCCGAACACGACGCTCGTTTTTTCGTCCTGGGCTATCGTGGCCCCGCCCGCGTCCGCGATGGCCTTCATGCCCTCGGCCCCGTCAGCGCCCATGCCCGTAAGGAGCGTCCCGATCGCGCCGGCGCCGTAGCGCGCCGCGATGGATTTAAACGTCATTGTGACCGAAGGGCAATGGCCGCTTACCGGCCCCTCATGGGAGTGTCTGAACCTGCCCGTCTCATCCACCACGAGATGCGCCCCCTCGGGCGGAAAATAGACGGTGCCCGGCCTGGGCGCTTCCCCCTCCGGCGCTATCATGACGCTCAACTGGCTCGACTTCCCGAGCCACTCGATAAGCCCGTTTAAAAACCCGTCGCCGATATGCTGGACGCAGACTATCGGGAGCGGGAAATCCGGCGGCAATTGTCCGAGTATGCTCTGCAGGGCCTGCGGCCCGCCTGTCGAGGCCCCTATGGCGACGATCCGCGGGGCTTGAGGCGTTGCGCCCGGACTTTTGAGCTTTACCGGGGTTGCTGCCGCGGGCGGCCCTTTTTTGACCCTCCTGAAGACATGCACCCCGGCGAGTATCCGTATCCTGCTTTTAAGCTCCTCGGCGCGCGCCATGAACTCCTCCTCAATGAGGCTCCGCGGCTTGGGGAAGACGTCCACGGCCCCGGCCTCGAGGAGGTTGAATACGTTATGGGAGCCTTCCTGCACCGATACGCTTACCACGAGCAGCGGCCTCGGGTATCGCGCCATCACCTCTTTTGTGAACTCGAGCCCGCCCATCACCGGCATATGGAGGTCGGTTATAACGACCGCCGGGTCAAGCTCCGGGATGAGGGCGAGCGCCTCTTTTCCGTTCCCCGCCGTGCCGGCCACCTCGATATCGGATGCCGTGGAGAGCATCCTTTTAAGCAGCGTAAGCGCGATCATGGAATCGTCCACTAAAAGGACCTTTATCTTCCCGCGTTCACGGCCCGCGGCGTCCATTGCTCCCTCCATACAGAGCCTCCGGCGTTACGGTGTTTTTGGCGCGCGACCAAAACCCGAGTCCGTCAAACAAGCCTCTTGAGCGTCTCCAGGAATATCCTCTGGTCAAAGGCCGGCTTGGGGATGTAGGCGTTCGCCCCGGCCTCAAGCCCCCTTTTTTTGTCCTCGTCCGAGGCCAGCATGGTCACGAGTATTATTGGCAGTTCCATGTATCTTTTGTCCCGGCGTATCATCGAGGTGAGGGTCAATCCGTCCATGTTCGGCATCATGATGTCGGTTACGATCGCGTCGAACTGGCGCGTTGCGAGCTTGCCGAGCGCGTCCACGCCGTCAACGGCCGTTACGACCTCGTATCCCGCGGCCTCGAGGATGCGCCGCTCCTGCGTCCTCGTGGTGATGGAGTCCTCGGCGAGGAGGATCGCCCGTTTCCGTTCCTCCTTTTCCGCCTTTACCTCCGCCCGCGCCGCCAAAGTCCGTTTACGCATGGTTTTCATCAGGTCAACGGGAGAGAGCACCATGCATATCTCGCCGTTTGCGAGGATAGCGGCCCCGGAGACGTTCGGCACGCGCTTTAAGGGCGCGCCGTGGGGCTTGAGGACAATCGCCTGCTCGTCGAGGAGTTCGTCAACGAATACGCCGAAGGTCTTTTCCCCGCTCCGCAGGATTACGCACGGAAGGACCTTTCCCCCGGCTGGTTTCACGTTGTTTCGCGCCGCCCCGCCGCATCCGAGCAGTTCCAAAAGTCTTGCCACGGACACGGCCCGGCCGTTGGTCTCCACGGTGTCGCGGCCTTCTATCGAAAATACGCTCGTTGCCGGGATAAGAAGTGAGGTCTCGACCGACTCCACCGGTATGGCGTAGTGCCTTTTGTCCGCCTTTGCTATAATGACCCTGACGGTGGCGAGCGTTACGGGGAGCGTTACCCTCATCACGCATCCGGAGCCGGGCCTTGATTCGACCTGTATCGAGCCTTTAAGCCCTTCCACGTTCGAGCGCGCCACGTCGAGGCCCACGCCCCTGCCAAAGGTGTCGGTGACGAACGAGCTTGTTGAAAACCCGGAGGCGAAGATAAGCTGGCCAAGCTCGGCCGGGTCGAGCCTTTCAAGCTCCTCTTCCGCGCGCATCCCGCGTTTCACGGCAACGCGCTTTATCGCGTCAACGTCGAGGCCCCGGCCGTCGTCAATCACCTCTATTATTATATTCGCGTCAGTGCGCCGCGCCCTGAGCAGTATCTTCCCGGCGCGCGGTTTGCCGGCCTTTTCCCGGTCATCGGGCGCCTCTATGCCGTGGTCTATGGCGTTACGGACCATGTGCATGATGGGGTCTTTCATCTCCTCGATTATGCGCTTGTCCGCCCCTGTATCTCCGCCTTCCGTTTCAAGGGCCGCTTCCTTCCCCCTCTCCCTCGCCATGTCTCGCGCCGCGCGGGGGAAGAGGCCGAATAACGTCGAGAGGGGCAGCATCCTGATGCTTCTTACCCCCTCGCTTAGAGCGCTTGAGATGTATTCGAGCCTCGATGTGTTTTCGGACAGGGCGTCCCTCAGGGCCTTGAGCCTGGCCCCGGGGCGGAATGTCCCGGGGCCGGCCTCCAATAGTTCCATGATTTCGTCCATCTCGGCGCCTGTGTGCGACATGCGGTTTTTCATGACTATGAGTTCCGCGCTCTGCGTCATGAGTTCGTCGAGCCTCGATGTCTCCACGCGGACAGTATCAATGCGGTATACGGCCTCTTCCGGGCCTGCCGCGTGCCCGTGCGCGGGTTCGTCATCAGAATGTATTGGGGAATGTGTTGGGGAATGCGCCGGCCCCGGCGTTCCGGATTCCTTTTTGTCCTTGCCCGGGGGTGTTGAAGGCTCGGTTTTTTCGCTCAGGGCGTCAAGCACCGCGGCCGTCGCCACGCCGGAAGGCGCGCCGGAGGTGGCCTCGTCCACGAGTTTTTTTATCGCGTCGAGGCCGCGGCACAGGCGGTCTATGAGGCCAGGGGTGAGAGAGGCAACGCCCTTTCTTATCCCGCCGAATATGTCCTCCATGCGGTGGGCTATCAGTTCGACGTCCTTAACCCCGACCATCCGGGCCGCGCCCTTGAGGCTGTGGGCCTCGCGAAAGACCTCCTCGAGGGCGGACGGGTCCGAGGGGGTTTTTTCGAGATGGAGGAGTTTTGCCTCGAGGTTCCGGACATGCTCCTTGCTCTCGATCCTGAAGAGGTCTCTGAGTTCTTTGTCTTCTATCATCTCCAACCCCTGATGAAAATCAGGATGCTGAAATAAGCCTGAAATAAATTCATGCCATGGTTCAGCATGACAGCTTCGGGTTTTACAACTTTTTCGAGCAGCCTGCTTAAATCATCCCGTTGAGGGTCTTTGCCGTTTCGTTCAGCTTCTCTACGCCTGTCCTTGTCTGGGCTATCCCGGCCACGGTCTCTTTTATGCCGGTATTGACCGTGTTTACAGCGTTTACGACCTGGCCGAGGGCCGAGGACTGCTGGCGGGCGTTCAGGAGCACCTGCTGGGCGTTTCCATGGACGTTCGAGGCCGCGGACGAAAGGCCCGTAAAGAGCTCCCCGACTTTTTGGGCGAGCACGACGACCTCCTCGATATTCCTCGTCCCCTCCTCGGTGACCATTATGGTCGAATTCGTGGCCTTCTGTATCTCGGCGATTATGGCGTTGGCCTGGACAGCGGATTTTTTGCTCTCGCTTGAGAGCTTCCTGACCTCGGCGGCGAGCACGCTGAACCCCTTGCCGTGCTCGCCCGCCCTGACGGCCTCGACCGCGGCGTTCAGCGCGAGCATGTTGGTCTGGCCCGCGAGGTCTTTCACGATGTCGGCGATGGAGCCTATCTGGGCGGTCTGCTCGCCAAGCCTCAATATCTGGTCCGCCACGGCCCCGACCTTTTCCTTGAGGCCGGTCATGGCCAAAACGGCCTGCCTTACGGCGGCCGCGCCTTCCTCGGTCATGGCGGAGGCCCTTTTAGCGACCTCGGCCGCCGCGGTCGCCTGCTCGGCCGCCTGCCTCGATGACGAGCCGAGTTCCTCCACGGTTGAGGTGGTTTCGTTCACCATCGCGGCCTGCTGGCTTGCCGTGCGCTCGTGCTGGTTTATGGTCGCGGCTATCTCCGTCGAAGAGGACGCGATGGCGTTTGTGGACTCGCCGATTGTCCTGCCGATGCGGGATGAGACGACTATGCCCAGAAGGACCGCCAGGACGACGGTGAGGGACGTGCCGATGACGAGGACCATGCCTATACGGGCTATCGCCCTTTCTTCTTTAGTGTCCATCTCCTTCAGGCCAGCATACAGCGCCTTTTCCAGTCCGTCTATGGCCCCTTCAAGCTCCCTGCCGAGGTTTATGATATCCCCTTTTCTGAACTCCTCTATCGCGACCGCCTGTTTCCCCCTGTCAACGAGGGATATCAGGTTTTCGCTGTCCGCCATGAGGCGGCCGCCCAGTCCGGAGATCTTCTGCAGCTCCATGCGCTGCTTCGGGTCAACAATAAGTTTGTCCAGCGTCTGCAGAAATTCCCTGTACCCTTTTACCGCATCTTCAAAGGTCTTCCGGGAGATGTCGTTTTTTATGATGACATAGCCCCTCACGGCCCGCTGCGCCCTCGCCACGTTGAGTTCGAGGTCGCTGACGTTTGTGGATATGTCGGCGGACTCCATGGTCATATCGAACTGGCGGTGCGCCGTGGAGATGTTCGCATAAACAGCCATGGCCACTATGATGGAGAGGAGGAGCGGGACTGCGTATCCCAGCAGGATGCGGTGTCTGATCCTTAAATTTTTAAGCATGGCGGCTCTCCTTGTTTAGGGGGTCAATATCGATGTCATGCCTCTTCGTTCACAATCAGTTCCTCTCGCGACAGGACCTTCGGGAGGTCAATGACGGTTATGGCCCTGCCGTTGTACGGGGCCGTGCCGAGCGCGTATCTCTCGCCCGGCGCCTCCACGGCCATTGGGGCGGGCGTTATGTCCTCCCGGGCGATGTACAGAACGTCCGCTATATCGTCAATGGCCACGCCGACGGTAAACGGCGCGCCGGCGATAATGGCCTTTGCCGGCGCGTCGTTTGCGGGCAGGTTCAACAGGCCCCTGATGTCAAGGAGCGTTACGAGGTTCCCGCGCAGGTTCATATAGCCCAGGACGTGCCTCCCGCAGCACGGCACGGGCGTCAGGTCCCGTATCCCGGAGAACTCGCGCACCGCGCCAAGCTCCACGCCGAAATACTCGTTATTGAGGCTTATGACGGCCAGAGGCGTCAATCCGGAAACGTCCTTTTCTCCGGCCGGCCGGCTTAACCCGTTTGCCCGCTCCCTGAATACGCGCCTTTCCTTGTCCGTTGCCCCGGGGCAGAACGCCGGGTGTCCGGTCAATGCCGGCCTTTCCTCCCGTTCGGTCCGGGCTTTTGCAAGGTCCTCGTGTTTTATCAGATTATGCAGGTTAAGCAGCATTATACAATCGCCTCCGGCCTTTGCCTCGCCGTCGAGAAAGTGCGGGCCCGGGCGGCCTTCCCTGACGTAATCCGGTATCGCCTCGATGTCCCCGGAGGCGATTGTTTCAACCCGCAGGACCTCGTTTCCGACGATGCCGGCAAGCATGTCCTCGGTTTCGAGCACTATCACCGAGTCAGTTGTCAGGTAGCGGCACGGGGTATGGCCGAAACGCATGTCGAGGTCCATGACCGGGACGACCCTGCCCCTGAGGTTGAAGACCCCGGCAATGCAGGCAGGGGCCTCCTCTATGGGCGTAAGCTCTGGGAGCCCCAGTATCTCCCTTACGGCCACGGCCTTCACGGCGTAGAGGGAGCCGTGGAGCTTGAATATAAGGTATGGGACGTATTCCATAAAACCCCTTTTAAGCGTCAATCCAGCATATTTCTCACGTGCGAGGCCAGTTCCGCGGCTGTTGTGCCTTCGTATGGCGTAACGGTTTCATCCTTCGGAAGCGATTCCATGACGCCGAGGGCGGCCTCGCGCATCCTGCGCGCCTTGACGAAGTCCCCTTCATTTTCGTGGATGGCCGCGAGTTCGAGGCAGGCGGATACGGACGATGGGTTGAGGTATATTACCTTTTCAAACTCCTTCACGGCGCTCCCCGCGTCCCGGTTCTCAAGCGCTATGTGCGCGAGCAGGTAATGGGGCTCCGGCCTGAGCCTGTCGGCCTCTATGGCCTTTTTGAGATAGTCCGTTGTCCTTTCACGCTCGCCGAGGTTTGCGCACGCCGCGCCGGCAAGATAGAGGGGCGTGAAATCCCCGGGCCCTCCGGCAATAAGAGACCGGGCCTTTTCAACCGTTTCAATGTACGCGCCGGCCTTGAAAAGGCTCTGAGCCTCGCGATATCATGACCGAGGTCTTTTTTGACATCCGTTGCGGGCGCGGGAGACGCCTTTAAGACGGCGCCTTCGGCAACGTGGGACCCGGCCGGCGCCGTAAGGCAAACGTCCTCGACGGCCGGCATTCTGTCCTCGACGGCCGGTTCCCGGACCGTTTCAGCGCGCTCGTATACCAGGGATTCGGGGAACATCCGCGGACGCAGGAGTTCGTGCGCGACAAAGAAGAGCTCGCCGTGCCCGGTCATGAGATACCCTCCGGGAGAGAGGGTGCGGGCGAGCTTTCCGGCGATACGGGATATGGCATCGCGCCCATAGTATATGAAGACGTTGCGGCAGAGGATAAGGTCCATGTCGTACAGACCGCTTTCATCGGACGGGAATGGGTCCCCTAAAAGGTCGTTGCGACGGAACCTGACCATCTCCCGTATCTTCCGGTCGAGGATAAAGGCGTTTTTCTTCTCTTTAAAATATTCTTGCCTGATGCCGGACGGGACCATGCGGAACGACCACTCCCCGTAAACGCCGGAGCGGGCTTTATCGAGGGATTCCTCTTTTATGTCGGTCCCTAATATCACGGCGTCCCAATCCTTCAGGTCAGGGACCAACTCGTGCGCGAGGATGGCCAGGGAATACGGCTCTTCCCCGGTAGAGCATCCGGCGCTCCAGACGCGAAGTCTTTTCCGGTTTCCGCGCCGCGCGATCAATTCCGGCAGGATCCTGTCTTTAAGGAGCTCGAACTGGCCCCTGTCCCTGAAAAAATAGCTTTCGCCGACGGTTAAAAGGGCGGCCAACTCTTTCTGCTCAAGCCTGCCAATATCGGTTTCGTTGTTGAGGAGCGCGCGGTATTGTTCATCTGACGACAACCCTGTTGATTTAATCCTTTTGAGAATGGCTTTCTCCAGCGTCCCGATGTCTTCAACGCGTATGCGTAACCCCGTCCTGACAGAGATAAGTTCTTTGAAACTCCGTAAAAGGTCTTGGTCCACTGTTTTTACGCTCTAACAGCCGGTTGATGCCACGGGTTTTGATGGATGGCAAGCAGATGAGGACAACCCCCGTTGTATTCAAACTCCAGGTTGAATTTATACGCATGACCGGGTGCGGCCAATATTTCAATTATTATTCAATATCTGAGATTGTCAAGTATGAGTGACAGATGTTTTAAATTTTTGATTTACACATGGGAAGAATCCAACCAACCGGCCTTGCCGCGAGGCGTGTCAGCCGTCCATGACCCAACCAATCATGACACTGGACAACCAATCCTTGACAAATTTTCAGGATTTAAGTAATTTAGATTTTCCAGACAATATGCGGGGTTTTGGTTCAGGAGGCGTGAGCGGCAAGGATGAAAACCTTTCCAGGCCGATTTAAGATTGCGGCGGTTTTGTTCTCTCTGTGCGTGTTCCTTTCTCTATCCCGGCACCCCGGCGTTGCCGCCGAATCCGGCAAGGCCGGGATAGACGCCTCCTCCCTGTATCTCCATTATTGCAGCCAGTGCCACGGGATAGGGGGCAGGGGTGACGGCATAAATTCCACCCCGGACATGGCCATAAACCCGAGGGACCATACAGAGGCGTCTTTCATGTCCACGAGGTCGGATGAACAGTTCATCGAGATAATAACCGGCGGAGGGACGCGTCTCGCCAAATCCCCGCTCATGCCGTCGTGGGGCTCGACCCTGTCAGGGGAGGAAATCTCCGCGCTCGTCGCTTATCTGAGGGAACTCTGCAAATGCAGATACGAGGGAATACTGTCGCACAGCAAACTGAGAAGGGTTGACCCGGATTTCAGATAACATGGGACTTTCAGACGGTATTACAGGCGGTTTTAAAAACCCGGTTTTCAAGGTGTCCTGCCTTGCCTCCGCAATTCTTATTCTCATGCTGGCGGCCCCTGAGTCCGCGCGTCCGGCGCCGTTGACCGACCGGCCGGCTTCAAGTCCCATCCGGCGTAAGGGAGCGGCTCAGCCCGACACCTGCATCGGGTGTCATACGAATCCTAAATACAGGAAAGAGGACGTAACGAGGCTTAAGGAATGTCTCGCGTGCCACGGCCTGCCAGCCGTCCTCGACGGCCGCGCCGGACATCCTCTGAAGGAGAATGCGGTAGGCCGTCAAGGACGGAGTACGGGGTGGCCTGAGGAAATGGCGGCAGAGGCTGGCGAAAGCAAGCTATTGCCCGGCCCGGCGGATGGGGCGAAGGATGGGGCCGGGGCTGAAAGGAAGGCGGCGGATACGGGCAATATGGTTTACATACCGCCCGGAGAGTTCCTCATGGGGTCTGACGACAGGTTAAGGGACGAAAAACCCGCGCTTGTCGTCTACGTCGAGGGGTTTTACATGGACAGATACGAGGTCGCTAACAGGGATTATAAAAGGTTCATTGACTCCACGAGCCGCACGCCGCCCGAAAACTGGACCAAAGGCCTGTGGCCGCCGGACAAAGGGAACCATCCGGTCATATTCGTGGACTGGCACGATGCGGACGCGTATTGCAGGTGGAGGGGTGCGAGGCTTCCGCGCGAGGTCGAGTGGGAAAAGGCCGCAAGGGGCACGGACGGCAGACGTTACCCGTGGGGCAACGAATGGGACATGAATAAATCCAACAACCCCCTGCGGGGGCACGAGGGCACCGAGCCGGTGGGGTCGTTTGAGGCCGGGAAAAGCCCGTACGGGCTTTACGACATGAGCGGCAACGTGTGGGAATGGGTGGACGACGAATATCTGCCGCACGCTGGAAGCGATTACGCGAGTCCGGAGTTCGGGTCCAAATACAGGATACTCAAGGGCGGAAGCTGGTGGGACTGCATGTTTTACGGATGCGGCATATCGGCCCCGACGTTCAACCGTTCGTTCTTCGACGCTGGCACGAAGAACGACAGCTTCGGTCTGCGCTGCGCCAAGGACGCGAGGTAAACGAATGGACAGGGGAAGATGACGTCTTTCAGACCCAAGGTCTTTTTTTATCCCGCGGTCTTTTTCGCGGCGTTTTCTTTGTTTTCCTGTTCAGGGGAGCGGGCCTCGGAGATTAAAGGCATGGTATACATACCGTCCGGCGAATTCATCATGGGGAGCGACGAGGTTGACGCGCAGGCCCTCGGGAAAGAGTTCGGGCTGAGGAAGGGCCGGTTCTACGAGGACGAGTCGCCCAGGCGCAAGGTTTCCCTCGACGGCTTTTACATGGACATATACGAGGTCACGAACAGGGCGTATAAAGAGTTCGTTGACGCAACGGGCTACAACGCCCCGGGCAACCGGGAAAATCGCGCGTATCCTCCGGAGGCGGCCGAGCACCCGGTAACCAACGTTACGTGGTTCGACGCGCACGCCTTCTGCCAATGGGCCGGGAAAAGACTTCCCACGGAAGAGGAGTGGGAAAAGGCGTATAGGGGTCCCAACGGGAACATCTACCCGTGGGGCACCGAATTCGATATCAAGAAGGCCGTCCTGGACACGGAATCAAGCGCGCCGGTGGGCAGCCGCCAGAGCGATAAAAGCTACTACGGCGTTTACGACATGGCCGGCAACGTGATGGAGTGGGTTGACTCGTGGTACGGGCCGTATCCCGGGAACACGACGGAGAACAAGGATTACGGTAAAAATTACAGGGTGCTCCGCGGAGACGCCGCCGGCCAGGACGGACATTACATGATGAACAAGATATCCGCGCGCGGCTCGAACAGGAACTACTACCTTCCTGGCGGCGCGGCCGACGACGGCGGCTTCAGGTGCGCCAAATCGCTTAAAGAAGATAACAGGGGGCAGGGGAAATGACCCGGCACCACTTTGACGAAATAACTTTCACATCATTGAAAGCCTTCAAGTCTAAAGTGGTGCCGGGCTGGTTGGCCGGATTAAACAACCGGGTTTTGACAACCGTGTCGTTTCTCGTCGTGTTCGTCATAATAACCGGGGGGTGCTCAAAATGGCAGGGGGGCGCTCCGGAGGGCATGGTGGCGGTCCCGGCCGGGGAGTTTATAATGGGCGGCCCCGCAGGGGAAAGCGACGAGCGGCCGGAGAGGAAACTTATTCTCAAGGCCTTTTATATGGACAGGTTCGAGGCGACGAACGAGAGTTACAAACGCTTTATTGATAAGACCGGCCGCAAAGAGCCGGTGGACTGGACCGTGTATGGCTACACGGAGGAGAGGAAAGGCCACCCGGTCGTTTTCGTAAGTTATGAAGACGCCGCGGCCTATTGCAAGTGGGCCGGGAAAAGACTTCCCACCGACGAGGAGTGGGAAAAGGCCGCAAGGGGCACGGACGGAAGGCGTTACCCGTGGGGCAATGAGTTTGACGGGGCGCGCGCCAACACGGGCACCTCGGGCGTTGTGGGCACCACCCCGGCCGGCAGGTATGAGACCGGCAAAAGCCCCTACGGCGCTTACGATATGGCTGGCAACGTATGGGAGTGGGTTGACTCGGACTTCGACGAAAAGACGAAGGTCGTGAGGGGAGGGAGTTGGGGTCTCACGCACCGCTTTGCCCGGACGTTTTTCAGGGTCGGTTATCCTCCGAAGACTACGGTAAACAATCTCGGATTCAGGTGCGCAAGGGACTGAGGGCCGCTGAAAGGCAACCGGGGTTTTTCAACAACCTGATAGTTGTCGTTGAGCCCGTTCCACTACGCGCCGTGACCCCCGGCCGCCGGCGGTTCCTTGACGTCCGCCGTGCCGTATTTCATTTCATACCTCCACTTCCAAATGGCGTAGACCGGGGGATAGACCAGAAGTTCCATGATGAAACTGGTAACTAACCCCCCGACCATCGGCGCCGCAATCCGCTTCATCATGTCGGCGCCCGTCCCCGTCGCCCACATGATGGGGATAAGTCCGATAGCGGCGGCGCACACGGTCATCATCTTGGGGCGTATCCTTTTGACCGCGCCGTGTATGATTGCCTCGAGGAGGTCGTCATAGGTCTTCATCTTTCCTCTTCTAACCGCGTCGTTATATGAAAGGTCCAGGAATAAAAGCATGAATACGCCGGTCTCCGCGTCAAGCCCCATGAGCGCTATCATCCCGACCCAGACGGCGATGGACGTGTTGTAACCGAGGAGATAGAGAAACCAGACCGCACCCACCAGGGAGAATGGGACGGCGAGCATTACTATCCCCGCCTTTACCGCGGACCTTGTGTTCATGTAGAGCAGGATGAAGATGAGGGCTATCGTGACCGGCAGGACGACCTTCAGCCTTTCCCGCACGCGCACCATGTTTTCATACTGGCCGCTCCAGGCTATGGAATATCCGGCCGGCAGACGGAGTCTTCCGGCAACCGTCCTTTTCGCCTCCTTCACGTAGCCGCCTATATCATTGGCCGACAGGTCCACATAGACATAGCCCGAGAGCATGCCGTTTTCATCCCTGATCATCGCGGGGCCGGAGACCATATTGATGTCGGCCATCTGTTCGAGCGGTATCTGCGCGCCCGACATGGCGGGCACCAGCACCCGGCGAAGTTCCGGGACGGTGTCCCTCAATTCACGGGCATAGCGCACGTTTACCGTATACCGCTCCCTGCCTTCCACCGTTGTCGTCACCGGCTCGCCGCCGACGGCGGACATTATCGCCATCTCGGCCTCTTTCACGGTTATGCCGTATCTGGCCAGTTGGTCCCTCCTGAGGTTGAAATCGAGGAAATATCCGCCCGCGGTCCTCTCGGCGTAAACGCTCCTCGTCCCGGCCACATCCTTCAGTATCATCTCAAGCTCAGCGCCTATCTTCTCTATCTCCTTCAGGTCCGCCCCGTATATCTTTATTCCGACGGGCGTGCGGATGCCCGTGGAAAGCAGGTCAATGCGGTTTTTGATGGGCATGGTCCACGCGTTCACCACCCCGGGGAACTTGAGTTTATTGTTCATCTCGTTTATCAGGTCTTCCCTTGAGATGGTGTCCGGCCAGACGTGCCTTAACGGTTTACGGAAAACCTCGGGCATGGCGGAATACCATCTCTCCACGCCCCGCCACTGGTCCATGGGTTTCAACAGGACCGTCGTCTCCATCATGGAGAAAGGCGCCGAGTCAGTGGAGGTCTCGGCGCGGCCGGCCTTGCCAAAGACCCTTTCCACCTCCGGGATGGTCATTAATATCCTGTCCTGGGTCTGCATGAGTTTCTGGGCCTCGCTGACGGAGATGCCCGGCAATGTGGTGGGCATGTAAAGCAGCGAGCCTTCATAGAGCGGCGGCATGAACTCCGAGCCGAGTTTGAGATACACCGGGACGGTCGAAAGCACCGTAATCAGGGCCAGGAGGATTGTAGTCTTGGGATATCTGAGCACCAGACGGCAGACTGGCTCATAGAACCTGAACAGTATCCTGCTTACGGGGTGCTTTTCCTCCGGGTAATACCGCCCGACAACGGCCTGGTTCACGGCCCATGCCAGCACTCGGGGACTAAAGAGGAAAAAGTCCATCCTTGTAAAGAGCATCCTCATGGCCGGGTCGAGGGTGATTGCGAGGACCGCCGCGATGGCCATTGAAAGGTTTTTTGTGTAGGCAAGAGGTTTAAACAGCCTTCCCTCCTGATCCACCAGCGTAAAAATGGGTATGAAGGCCACCGCTATGACAAGGAGGGAGAAAAATACCGCGGGCCCCACCTCCTTCAGCGCATCGAGGCGTATCCTGTGATAGTCGCCCTTGCGGCCCCCTTCCTCCCACAACTGGAGTTTTTTGTAGGCGTTCTCCACCTCCACGATGGCGCCGTCCACCAAAATGCCTATTGATATGGCAATCCCCGCGAGCGACATGATGTTGGATGTAAGTCCCATGAAATACATCGGAATAAAGGCGATTATCACCGCAACCGGGATGGTTATGATCGGGATGATCGCGGAAGGTATATGCCAGAGGAAGATAAGGATTATTATGCTTACGATAATCAGTTCCTCTTTCAACGTCGCCTTCAGCGTGTCTATGGACCGCTGTATCAACCCGGAACGGTCGTATGTCGTCACTATCTCGACGCCCTCGGGCAGCGAAGGTTTTATCTCGTCAATCCTGGCCTTGATGCGTTCTATGACGTTAAGGGCGTTTTCCCCATGACGTATTACAGCAACCCCTCCGACCGTATCGCCCTCGCCGTCGAGGTCCGCGATGCCGCGGCGGATATCCGGCCCCATCGAAACGTGGCCGAGGTTCTTCACCGTAACCGGCGTGCCCTTCCTATCCGCCGCCACAACGATGTCCTCGATGTCTTTTATTTTCTTTATATACCCCCGCCCTCTGACCATATATTCCATACCCGTGAACTCCACCAGCCTCCCGCCCACGTCGTTATTCCCGTCGCGCACGGCGTTTACCACCTTCATTAAAGGTATATTGTAGGCAACGATCCTGTTGGGGTCTATGTTCACCTGATACTGTCTCTGGAACCCGCCGATGGATGCGACCTCCGCTACCCCCGGTACCGCCTGCAGCCAGTACCTCATGTACCAGTCCTGAACCGTCCTTAAGTCCGCCAGACTGTGGCGGCCCGTTTTATCAATAAGGGCGTATTGGAATACCCAGCCCACGCCCGTGGCGTCGGGCCCCAATTCCGTGCGCACGCCCTCCGGCAGCTGAGGCAGTATCTTCGAGAGGTATTCGAGGGTGCGGCTGCGGGCCCAGTATATATCGGTCCCGTCCTCAAAGATGACATAGACGTAGGAAAAGCCGAAATCGGAAAAGCCGCGCACGGCCTTGAACCGCGGCGCGCCGAGGAGGGCCGTTATAACAGGGTATGTGACCTGGTCCTCCATGATATCAGGCGACCGGTCCCAGCGGGAGTAGACTATGACCTGCGTGTCCGAGAGGTCCGGGATCGCGTCCAGAGGCACCTTCTTCATCGCGTATACGGACGCGGCTAAAACGAAGGCGGCAATCAGGATAACGATGAACTTATTATGCGCCGACCATTCTATAATCTTTTCTATCATCGGTCAGTGCCCTTTCATCCCCTTCATGGCGGCGCTGAAACTTGCCTCTGAATCTATCAGGAAGTTGCCCGATGTGACGACCCGTTCGCCCGCTTTTATGCCCGAGACGATATGGTAATACCCGTCCGCCTGGCCTCCGACCAGAACCTCCCGCGGCTCAAACCTCCCTTCGCCCCTGTCCACGATGACAACGCTCTTCGCGCCTGTGTTTATTACAGCGGAGTCAGGCACGGCAAGGGCGTTTTCAGCCACATCCACTGCAAGCTCGACGTTTACGTACATGCCGAGTTTGAGCCTGTGCCCCGGGTTCGGGAGTTCGAACCGTATCTTTACGGTCCGCGTCTCCTCCATCCCGCCTTCGGCCTCATGCCTTACCCCGCCGAGGTGGGTATAGATATGGGCGACCGTCGCGGTATAAACCTCGGAGGGCGCGTAAGAGGGGGTTATAAGGGCCCGCTGGCCTACCTTTACAAAAGGCAGTTCGTATTCGAAGACCTCGCCGTAGACCCATACGCGCGAGTGGTCTATGATCTTGAAAAGCGTCTCTCCCGCCTCAATCTTCATCCCGTCGTTGACCATCTTTTCGGTTACTATGCCGTGCGCCGGGGCGTAGATGGCAAGGGTCCTGGATATTGTCCCTTCGTCCTCGATCCTCTTTATCTCCCTTTCGCCTATGTCCCAGTATTTAAGCCTCATCCTGGACGCTTGAACGAGGTCTTCCGCGCCGTTTTTTATCTCGCCGGAAGGGCTGTCCTTGAGCCGTGCCCTTGCCCTGAGGGCCACGAGGTATTCCTCCTGCGTAGCGATGAGTTCCGGGCTGTAAAGTTCAAGGAGCGGATCCCCGGGATGCACCATCTGGTCGGTCCTGGTAACGTAGAGTTTCTCGACCCACCCGCCGACCTTCGCGTTGATGGTGAAAACGCTTGCCTCGTCGTGGTCAACGGTGCCGACCGTCCTTATCGTCCTCTTGAGGGTGCGCCTTTGCGCCTCCTCGGATTTAACCCCTATCTTCTGGATCTTTTCAGGGCTTATCCTGACCGTGCCGGGTGTTTCGGCTTCGGTCCTTTCTTCCTCCTCGTATACCGGGACGTAGTCCATTCCCATCTCGTCTTTTTGAGGCCCGGGTGACGTCACCTGGGGGTTCATGGGGTGGCGGTAGAAGAGTATTTTTTTCTCCTTCCTCGCCTCCGCCGCCGGCGCGGGCAAGGGTTTCGGCCCCGGAGCGCGGGTCCCGCCGAGATGAAACCACGCGGCCCCTGCGCCTATGACAACCCCGGCGGCGAGTATCAGAAAATATTGCGGTATACGGTTCATCTTCATCCCCTCAAGCGGTATTTTTCAGAGTAAATCATTACAGGCGCCTCAATGCGCGACGACGTGACAATATCGGACATAATCCAACAGGCTGCTCGAAAAGTCCTATTCTGTCACCCTGAACTTGTTTCAGGGTCTCGTAACAACGTGATTTTATTAGAACCTATCCTGATGAAAATCAAGATGCTGAACCGAGTTCAGCATGACAGCTTCGGGTTTTATGACTTTTTCATCAATCTGATAGAGCTTTTCGGGGTACCCATCCGAAGGATGGGTCGGCCTGAATAAGTTTCGCCCAGCACCACTTTCCAGCACCATCCTTATTATCCTGCACGGCCTCAGCGATGGAAAGTGGTGCTGGGTTCCGTAAACCGTTAAAAATCCGCGCCGACCAGCCTTTCGAGGGAAGCCACTGTTTTGCGGTATTCGACGACCGCGCCGAGATAGCCGAGTTTTGTTTTTTTCAATTCGCGCTGCGTGTCGAGCAGCATGATGAGATCAATCCTGCCAGACTGATAATTCTTGAGCGCGGATTCAAACGAGATCTCCGCCGTCGGCAGCAGGCCCGTTTCATAAAGCGACATCATCCTGCCGGCGGCCTCCACCATCAGGGCGGCCTCCTTCACCTCGAAGAGCTTCATGTTTTTTTCCGCGAGGAGCCTGGCCCTCATGGCGTGAGAGTTGGCCTCGGCCTCGGCGAAGAGGCCGCGGTACTTTCCGCCCCATATGGGTATATTCATCTGGAGCATGAAGTCGAACGTGTCGAACCTTCCATCCCTCTCTACCGGCGCAACCCCGACCATGAAATCCGGATAGTAGTTTTTCCCCGCGAGCCTCGTCCCCAGCTCACCCGCCTCTACTTCCGCCTCCGCCATCTTTATCCCGGGGTTTTTCTCCAGGGCCGACTTCAGGATTTCTTCGGTCTTGAATTCAATCCTCTTTTTTGGCAACGCGTCAGGCGCGGCCGAATCAAAAAGGGCTGAGTCCTGCGCCCTGCCGAGAAGGTTTTTCAGCCTTGCCGCGCCTACTTCCTTCCGGGCCTCGATGGTTATAATGTCGTTTTCAAGCATAACCGTCTCCGCGTTAACCTTTATTACGTCCTGTTGGGAAACCCCTCCGGTTGAGTATCTCGTCCCGGCTGCGGCGGACATGATGGAGAGGAGTTCTTTTATCGCCTTTATTGCCTCCAGAGACTCGTTCATATATGCGTAATCGAAATATGCGTCCTTTACGAGGTTTGTCACCTCAAGTTCCCTGCCCCTGAAGGCGGCCTTTGCCATGACCGCCTCTTTCAGCGCGATTTTTTCCTTCAGCGAGAGTTTCCCCGGAAAAGGGAACATCTGGCTCAGCGTGTATCTCGTCATCATTGCGTTGCCCGGCGATATATTAAGCGGGCGATCCCTGGGGAGGTCTTCCAGCTCGACCTTGAGGGTAGGGTCGTCAAATGCGCCCTCGGCCGTTGCCCGCGCCTCCACGGCCTTCGCCTTCTGTTCAAGGGCCCTGAGTTCGGGGTTGTTGGCCCTTGCCTCTTCAATGAGGGCCTTGAGGGAGTTCGCCTCAGCCGCGTCCACCCTGACCGCCGGACTGATAATGCCCGACAGGCACGCGGCCAGGATAAAAATCTTAAGAAGATCCCGCGTCATTGACCGCACCTATTTAACCTCGTAGCGAAACCTGAAGAAAGCCTTTTTGCCGTTGGATCCGGCGGAGACGTTGAAGATGTAGACGCCTTTGCGGGACAGGTCCAGCGCGCTCATGTAGGAAAAGCCGTCCGCCATCTTCATGCCCATGGGTTCTTTTACGACGCTTTTGCCGGTCGGAATGAAAACATTCGCAACGACCCTGGCGTCGGTTACGGGTTTTCGCGTCTTCGCGTCGGTAATGTAAACGTCAAAGGCGGATTTCGCCCTGTTGACCTTGAGGACGGCCGTAAATCCGTCGGAACTCGATTCGAGGACGTTTGTCCCGGAGCCTTCCGCCGACCAGGCGGTCTCGACGGCCAACCAGCCGTCCACGACTGGCAGTGCCGCGGCAATTGTTAGAGCGGATAACGCAAGAAGCAGGACTGTCTTTAATTTCTTCATGGTCTTTCTCCTTGTTTTTTCCTTATGTGGTTTTTACCGGGTATCGCGCCTGGCATTCTACGACGCGTAGAACACCGGGGCAAAAAATTTTATCCTTTTATGTCCCGGCCGCAATGCATCCCGGGCACGGCCCCCTGATTTTCGAGATGGCCTTGATGATGCGCCGCGGAGTGCATGGCGCAGTGGTTTTTTCTGCAGTCCGCGTGAAGGCCTGAGGGGGTTACCAGGACGAGCGTTGCGACAAAGAACAGGAAAGAGGCAACGAGCGCGCTTGAAAAAACGGTAAGGCGCGGGATCTTGCGGGGCCTTTTTCCCTTTCCCTCTATCAACCCCTCGATCCTTTCCTCCACCGTGCCGCCGCCTTTTATGGACGCCGTTGCCGGCATTGTCCCGCCTTCATGCGGCAGGAGGACCTTTAAAAGCGCCGAGGCGAGCCCGAGCCTGTCGCGGGTGCGGCTTACGGCGAATTCATCCGCCGCGTTTTCCTTTGCCGCCCTGAATTCGCCCTCGAACCATCCGGCCGCGGGAATGTAGAAAAAAAGGTCTTTCACGAACGCGAACAGGAAAAACCGCAGAGGGTCGCGGTGAATGCGGTGGTGGATCTCGTGGAGAAGGACGCCTTTAAGTTCTTCCCTCGAAAGTCCGTTTATAAGGCCCGTTGAGATGTAAATCCTCGGACGCAGGAGCCCGTGTGTGAAGGCAACCCTGACAACGGCGTCTTTTATGAGGCGGACGCTTAAGTCCCTGTCCGTAAGCGGGAGTCTTTTTATGGCCAGATGCCCCTTTATAAGCCCGGCCGTTGCCCTTACGAGCGCGTATACGAGTCCAAGGGCGAACGTTAAGAGCGCCGACCACACAAGCGCCCTGCCTGCTACCGACGCATACGGCATGCAAAGGATAACCACGCCCCTGCACCACTCGGTCATCCCGGCCGCAAGGCCTGAAAGATACGGCAGGTTCAGCCGTGAGAGGACCGTGCCGGCTTTCGACAGAGGCGCCGCCGAGATTATGCCCGCGAACCGGAGAGTGGTTTTAGTCATGCTTTTTCTGAAATTCTTTTTTTTTGGACTCGATAAGCCCGGAAAGCCTTTCAAGCTCCCGCGGGTCTTTCTTCGCCAGCATGTCCACAAGTGAGGCCAGGGTGTTTGAGCAGGAAAGCTCCATGACCCCCAGGAGAACCTCGCGCGAAACAGCGGAGGAGAATTCATCCTTTGAATACGCCGTGGCGAAGAGGTATCCGGCGTTTGCGCGTCTTTTTTTGACAAGCCCTTTTTTAACGAGCCTTTCGAGCACGGTGAGGACCGTCGTGTATGCTATGTCGCGGTGCCCCTTTATCTCCACGAAGATATCTTTACCACATAGTTCGTCCTTTTTCCAGAGGGCATTCATAACGTCCTCTTCGAGGTGTCCGAGCACCTTTCCGAGTCCGGCGCCCTCTGCCCTGAACGTCTTTGCTATTACGTCGCGCATAGGTGTATTATATTCTACACCGTGTAGAATGTCAAGGGGATTTTCATTTAAGGAAACTCTGATTAATTCCCAGTCCCGTCATTGCGAGCGTAGCGAAGCAATCTCGTCCTATAGGCAAATCAGTGAGTTACGAGATTGCTTCGCCGCAAAAACGCGGCTCGCAATGACAAAAAGAGAATTAATCAG
>JACRCI010000037.1 GCA_016219105.1 Deltaproteobacteria bacterium
AGGCCGGGGTATTGGGTTGACACATGTAAAATTATCTGATAAATCTGGATAGGGAAAACTTTTAAGATTATGGCGTTAAAAGTTTTAGGGATGTGTTCGGGAAAAAGCCCGAGTGGCGGAATCTGGTAGACGCACGGGACTTAAAATCCCGAGTCCCGAAAGGGACGTGCCGGTTCGACCCCGGCCTCGGGCACCACTTAACCCCGCCGGTAAATCCCTTTATCATTTTCGCTTGATTTTAAAAAACGGAATTTGGTAAAATTGCCGGTTTACCGGGCGTATCCCCTGAAAAGGGATGGGGAGAGGGCATCTTTGGTAGTTTTTCAGGGGTAGTTTTTCAGGGGTGGTTTTTCAGGCGGTGTTCAGCAAAAGGAATGTATCCAAGCCAAAGGAGGACGCGATATGAAGGTAGGTGTTCCGAAGGAGACGTTGGTTAACGAAACCAGGGTTGCGGCAGTGCCCGATACGGTAGGGAGGATGACAAAGGCCGGCGTCGAGGTTCTGGTCGAGGCGGGCGCCGGGGCGGAGTCCTATATAAAAGACGAGGATTATATAAAGGCCGGGGCAAAGGTCATCCAGAATACGGAGGACCTTTTCAGGGACGCCGGCGTGATACTCAAGGTGCAAGGGCCTCTCATGAACGGCAGGGCCAAAAAGCACGAAGTCGACATGATGAGGGAGGGGGCCGTGCTTATCGCGTTTTTACAGCCGATGGCCAATCTGGACATAGTGATGAAGCTCGCGGCAAGGAAGGTTACCGCCTTTTCAATGGACGCGGTGCCGAGGATATCGAGGGCGCAGATGATGGACGCGTTGAGCTCGATGGCCACCATAGCCGGTTACAAGGCGGTACTCATTGCGGCTGACAGTCTTAAGAAGTTCGTGCCCATGCTCTCAACCGCGGCAGGCACCGTATATCCGGCCAAGACCGTGATAATCGGCGCCGGTGTCGCCGGGCTTCAGGCCATAGCCACGGCAAAGAGGCTCGGTTCCGTCGTGGTGGCCTTCGATACGAGGCCGGCGGTCGGCGAACAGATAAAGAGCCTCGGCGGCGAGTTCGTGCCGCTGGACGTCCCCCATGACCAGCAGGCCGAGGACGCGGGCGGCTACGCGAAGGAGATGTCCGCGGACTTCTACAAGGCGGAGCAGGAGATAATAAGGAAGCACACTAAAGACGCCGACGTGGTCATCTCGACGGCGCTCATACCGGGCAGGCCGGCCCCCACCCTCATAACCGAGGAGATGGTTAAGGAGATGAAGCCGGGGTCGGTCATTGTAGACCTCTCGGTCGAGCAGGGCGGCAACTGCGCGCTGTCGGAAAAGGGCAAGACCGTTGTAAGGCATAACGTGACGATAATCGGGCCGACCAACCTTCCGGCAACGCTTCCGGTCCACGCAAGCCAGCTTTACGCCAGGAACGTCCTCAATTTCCTTGACCTACTCGCCCCCGACAAGAAGGACATAAAACTCGACTTGGACGACGAGATAGTAAAAGGCTCGCTCATCACGCACAACGGAGAGATAACCGGCAAGAACGTGGCGGAGGCGGTGAAAAAAGCGAACATAAATTTTCCCAGCGGCAGTACCACGAGGAGCCACTGGTGAGAGGCGTTGTAAAGTCGGAGAGCAATATTAATCCGTAAACTATATCTTGAACGGAGGTAATCACGGATGGATACGTCGATGTTGATAATAGGGCTGTATATATTCATGCTGGCGGCGTTCCTCGGCTACCAGTTGATATCGAAGGTGCCGCCGCTTCTGCATACACCGCTCATGTCGGCAACCAATGCTATATCCGGCATCTCGCTCGTCGGGTCTTTGGTTGTCTTGGGGGAAAATCACAGCACTGTAAGCAACGTACTTGGGTTCATCGCGGTGGTCTGTTCTTCTATCAACGTGGTGGGCGGGTTTTTGATTACCGACCGCATATTGAAGATGTTTAAAAAGGGTTAGGAGGAGCGATGACAACATCTCTTCATTTCATTTATCTTTTCTCCGCCGCCCTGTTTATCCTTGGGATAAAGAGCTTGGGCGATGTGGAGACCGCCAGGCGCGGCATGAACCTGGCCGCGCTCGGCATGCTCGTCGCCATCATCGGGACGCCCCTGCATAAGGAGATCGTCTCTTACGGGTTGATAATCGCCGCCCTCGTGGTCGGCGGCACGATCGGGGCTTTAATGTCGTACTGGATCAAGATGACCGACGTGCCGCAGAGAACCGCCCTGTCGCATGCCGGCGGGGCGATGGCCGCCGCCATGATAGGCGTTGCGGAATACTACCGCTACGGGGCCGAGCTCGGCACTATCAGGACGGCGATGGTCGGCGCCGAGGTCATAATCGGGGGTCTTACGGTCACGGGGAGCCTGATGGCCGCGGCCAAGTTACACGAGCTTTTGCCGGGGCGCCCCATCACATTCAAGGGCCAAAACTTTTTCAATGTCGGTCTCTTTGCCGTCATGGTTGGGTTGGTAGTCGCCCTCATCTTTGTGCCGGCCATGAGCACACTCTTTTATGTCCTGCTGGCAATGGCCTTCCTCTTCGGTCTGCTTCTGGTCCTGCCGATAGGCGCGGCCGATATGCCGGTGGTCATCGCCCTTTTGAACTCTTACGCGGGTCTCACGGACGCGGCCATGGGGTTCATGCTTGATAACAGGATACAGATCATCACCGGCTCGCTTGACGG
>JACRCI010000044.1 GCA_016219105.1 Deltaproteobacteria bacterium
GGAAGGACAAGAAGGGGGCTGGAAGGACAAAACATTGGGCTGGAAGGACAAGAAGGGGGCTGGAAGGACAAGAAGGGGGCTGGAAGGACAAAACATTGGGCTGGAAGGACAAGAAGGGGGCTGGAAGGACAAGAAGGGGGCTGGAAGGACAAAACATTGGGCTGGAAGGACAATAAGGTTTTTTATGGAGGCGAGCGTGACCGAGGCCGCAAAAAAACTGCCGAGGATAGTAGTCTACGAAAAGCTCTGCAAGGGGTGCAGCATCTGCGTTGATTTCTGCCCCACCAACGTGCTGGAGATGAAAGGGTCCATAGTCGTGGTTAAAGACCTCGAGGCCTGCACAAGATGCCAGCTCTGCGATTTAAGGTGCCCTGACTTCGCGATACAGGTCTTTGATTGAGATTTGGTGAGAAGATATCTCGCATATAAAGGCAAGGAGGTTTTGAATAGATGGCCGCACGGAAGGCAAAAAAGCTCATGCAGGGCAACGAGTCCTGCTTCGAGGGCGCGATATACGCCGGATGCCGCTTTTACGCGGGCTATCCGATAACCCCCTCGACCGAGATAGCCGAGGGCCTCTCGCGCAGGCTCCCGCAGATAGGCGGGAAGTTCATACAGATGGAAGACGAGATAGCCTCGATAGCAGCCGTCGTCGGGGCGTCGCTCGCCGGATTGAAGAGCATGACCGCGACAAGCGGGCCGGGGTTCTCCCTTAAGCAGGAGGGCCTCGGATACGCGTGCATGGCCGAGGTCCCGTGCGTGATAGTAAACGTCATGAGGGGCGGGCCTTCGACGGGCTATCCGACCGGCCCGAGTCAATCCGACGTCATGCAGGCGAAGTGGGGCACGCACGGAGACCACCCGGTCGTGGCCTTAACTCCGGCGTATGTCCAGGAGATATTCTCGGAAACGGTGAGGGCCTTTAATATCGCCGAAAAATACAGGACGCCCGTGATTATCCTTTACGACGAGATAGTCGGGCACATGAGGGAACCCATAATCATACCGGAGCCTGGCGAACTGGAGGTCATAGACAGGGAAAAGCCGACATGTCCGCCGGAAGACTACTTACCCTACGACCGGAGACTGGAGGTCCCGCCTCTTGCCGCGTTCGGGGAAGGGTACAGGTTCCACGTGACCGGGCTTAACCACAAGGACGACGGGTTCCCCACTAACGACTCCAAAACGATAGAAGAGGGCGTAAAGAGGCTTATAAGGAAGATAGACAACAACAGGGAATCTATCTGGAAAAACGACGGGTATTACCTCGACGACGCCGAGGTGGTGGTTTTTGCCTACGGCTCGACCGCGCGGAGCGCAAGGAGAAGCGTAAGGATGGCGAGGGAGAAGGGCATAAAGGCCGGGTTATTCAGGCCGCTCACCATATGGCCCTTCCCGGACAAGGCCCTTAAAGAAGCCGTGAAAAAAGCAAGGGGGGTAATAGTCCCGGAGATGAACCTCGGGCAGATCGTCCTTGAGGTCGAGAGGAATTGTCCGGGCATGGCGGTTACGGGCATCCACAGGGTGGACGGCGAGCCGATAAACCCCAAACAGATACTCGACGCGATAGAAAAGTACCGGTAAAAAAGCTGTTGGTCATAACGGAGGCAGACCATGTCCACGGGCGCCGCTACGGCGAAAAAGCAGAAACTCAGCGTGCCGTTCGATTATAATAAATACATAAGGAAGAACAAGCTCCCTCATATATGGTGTCCGGGGTGCGGGCACGGGATAGTGTTGAAATCCCTCCTGAGGGCCATAGACAAGAGCGGGCTTACGAAAGACCAGATATGCATGGTCTCCGGGATCGGGTGCTCGAGCAGGACCCCGGGCTACGTGGACTTCAATACGATGCACACCCTGCACGGCAGGGCCCTTTCCTACGCCACTGGCGTCAAGCTCGCGAAGCCGGAACTCAAGATAATAGTCACCACCGGCGACGGGGACGCGCTCGCCATAGGCGGGAACCACTTCATACACACATGCCGCCGCAACATTGACATGACGATACTCGTTTACAGCAACGCCATCTACGGCATGACCGGCGGGCAGTTCTCGCCCACCACCCCGCAGGGCTCCATGTCCACCACGAGCCGCTACGGCAACATAGAGCCTTCCTTTGACTGCTGCGAGCTGGCCAAGGCCGCCGGGGCGACGTTTGTGGCAAGGGGCACGGCATATCACACGCAGGAGCTCGAAAGGACACTCATTGAGGCCGTAAGGCACAAAGGCACGGCGGTGGTGGAAATACTGGATTCCTGCCCGATATACTTCGGCCGCCAGAACAAATACAAGAGCGCGTCGCAGATGATGGAGCAGATAGAGAAAGACGGGACCATACCGGCCGCCCAGGCGGAAAAACTCCCGCCCGAGGAGGTAAAGGGCAAGCTCTTAAGGGGCATACTCCACAGGGTGGAGAGGCCGGAATACTGCGAGCAATACCTTAAGCTCGTGGAAAAGGCGCTGGGCAAGGGGAACGAATGATTACAAAAAAAGTTGACGGTTATCAGTTATCCGCTTAACCGGTTATAACGGAGGCTACATGGAGGACAGGTACGAATTGCGTTTCAGCGGCTCGGGCGGACAGGGCATGATACTGGCCGGCATAATCATGGCCGAGGCCGCGTCTATTTTCGACACCAAGATAGCCGCGCAGAGCCAGTCCTATGGCCCTGAATCAAGAGGCGGGGCGAGCAAGGCCGAGGTGATAATCAGCAACGAGCCCATAGACTACCCCAAGGCCACGGCCATAGACTGCATGCTCGCGCTCACCCAGGAGGCCTGCACCAAGTACCATTCGGACATAAAAAAGGGCGGGATACTGCTGGTGGATTCCGACGAGGTGAAGGATGTCCCCCAGGGCGATTTCAAGGTGTACAGGTTTCCCATTACGGAGACCGCGAGGGCGGCACTCGGCAAGACTATCGTGGCGAACATACTGGCGCTCGGCATGATAACCGGGCTCACCGGCATAGTCACCGCGTCCGCGATGGAGGAGGCCGTTCTTTCACGGGTGCCAAAGGCCTTTCAGGACATGAACAGGAAGGCCCTTCAGATAGGGTTTGAGAAGGCGAGGGAGCTCGTCGCAAGGTCCTGAAACAGCGATTTAAAAAAATCTCAAGAGGGAGGCACGAAGGATTCTCACTCCTGTTTAAAAAAGCAGGAATTCGGGCGCTCCCTTTTTTATTTTGGTTTTTATGGTAATCGCCGATAAAGATAAATACGGTCGGAGGTCTTAACGTGGTCATACACGATGTCGTCGTTGTCGGGGCCGGGCTTGCCGGGATGAGGGCCGCGATAGAGGCCGCCAGGGCCGGGCTTAACGTGGCCGCGGTCTCCAAGGTCCACCCGGTGCGGAGCCACTCCGTCGCGGCGCAGGGGGGGATAAACGCCGCGATTAAAGAGGCCGATTCGTGGGAAGACCACGCGTTCGACACGGTCAAGGGAAGCGACTACCTCGGGGACCAGGACGCGATCGAGGTCCTGTGCAGGGAGGCCCCCTCCGACATAATGGAACTCGAAAGGATGGGCGCGGTCTTCAGCCGCGATGACGCCGGGAGGATCGCCCAGAGGCCGTTCGGGGGCGCTGACTATCCGAGGACGTGCTATCTCGCCGACAGGACCGGCCACGGGCTCGTGCACCTTCTTTATGAACAGCTCATAAAACACGGGGTTTACCTCTACGACGAATGGCACGTGGTATCGCTCGTCACCCATGATAATTCCGTAAGGGGCGTCATAGCCCTCGAACTCACCACAGGCAAGCTCCACCGTCTCCACTCAAGGGCCGTCATAATCGCAACCGGCGGTTACGGCAGGGTTTTCAACACAAGCACAAACGCGATTACATCCACGGGCGACGGCATGGCGCTGGCCCTGAGGGCCGGGGCGCCGCTCATGGACATGGAGTTCGTGCAGTTCCACCCCACAACGCTCAAGCGCACCGGCATACTCATGACCGAGGGCGCCAGGGGCGAGGGGGGCTACCTCATAAACTCCGCGGGCGAGAGGTTCATGAAGGCATACGCGCCGTCGAAGCTCGAACTCGCCAGCCGTGACGTCGTCTCAAGGGCCGAGCAGAAGGAGATTGACGCGGGCCGCGGGGTTGACGGGTGCGTCCTGCTCGATATGAGGCACCTCGGCAAGGACAGGATAGCGGAAAGGCTCCCTCAGATAAGGGATCTTGCGATAAACTTCGCCGGGGTCGACCCGGTTATTGCCCCGGTGCCGATAAAGCCGGGCGCGCATTATTCGATGGGCGGGATAATGACCGACGTTGACGGGAAGACCCCGGTGGAGGGGCTTTTTGCCGCCGGCGAATGCGCGTGCGTGAGCGTGCACGGCGCGAACCGGCTTGGAGGGAATTCGCTGCTGGAAACCATAGTCTTCGGCAGGCGCGCCGGAAAAGCGGCGGCCGGGTCCTGCATCAAAGGAAGGGGTCTGCGGGATTTTCCGGACCCGGCGCTTGCGGATGCCGCCTCGGCCATAGCGTCCATCTTGAACAGGACCGAGGGCGAGAGCGCGCACAGGCTCATCGCCGGCGCGAGGGAGGCGATGGAGGAGCACTGCTGGATATTCAGGACCAGGGAGGGGCTTGAGGGGGGGTTAAAGAAGATACGGAAGCTCAGGGAAAGGTACGGAAGGGTCGCGCTTACGGATAGAAGCGACTGCTTCAACACCGAGCTTTTGACCGCGCTTGAGGCCGGTTACATACTGGAGATTTCAGAGGCCATGCTCATGGGCGCGCTTGCGAGGACAGAGAGCAGGGGTTCGCACTTCCGCCTCGATTTCCCGGCGCGGAACGATAAGGAATGGCTCAGACACACGCTCGTGTACAGGGAGGGCAAAGGCTGCAGGATGGATTACAAGGACGTAAGGATAACGAGGTTTACTCCGGCGGAAAGGAAGTATTGATGCCGCATTCAGGGATATATCAATGAAGGTAAGGTTCAGGATACGGCGTTTTGACCCCCTCCATCAGGCCGAGCCGTACTGGCAGGCCTACAGCGTGGAGGTGAAGGAGGGCATGACGGTGCTGGAGGCGCTCCTGAAGATATCAGAGGACGACGACCCAACGCTCTCTTTCAGAAGGTCTTGCAGGAGCGCGATATGCGGCTCGTGCGCCATGACCATAAACGGTTTTCCGAGGCTTGCCTGCTCCACGCAGGTCCTGCCGCAGTACAGGAAAAAGGGGGAGATGACGGTCGAGCCCCTTTCCAACCATCAGGTGATTAAAGACCTCGCGGTTGACATGACGCCTTTCTGGAACAGGATGGAAAAGGTCTCTCCGTACCTCGCGCCGAAGGAAGAGCCTAAAGATGGCTGGGTCATAAGGAAAGAGGACGCCGCGGCCATTGACAGCGCGCAGAAATGCATCATGTGCGGAAGCTGCAACGCCGTGTGCGACTCGCTCGAGGCGGACCCCAATTTCATAGGCCCGGCGGCCTCGGTCAAGGCCTGGAGGTTGGTGGGGGACGTTAGGGAGGGCATGAAAAAGAAAAGGCTTGAGAGGCTCAGCGAAGGGCACGGCGTCTGGGACTGCGTAAGGTGCGTCCACTGCACCGAGTACTGCCCCAAGGACGTGCGCCCCCTTGAGGCTATAGAGAGGCTCCGCGCGAAGGCCATAGAGAAAAAAGTCGTGGACAACCACGGCGCGAAGCACACTCTCGCGCTCGTGGATTCGGTAAAGAGGGTGGGCAGGCTGGACGAGGCCGCGATGACGTTCAAGACCCTCGGGTTCCTGCGCTCCCTCGGCATGATACCCCTGGGGTTGAAGATGGAGATGCACGGAAAGCTCCCGCACCTCATCATCTTCCCGGCCATAGACGGAATAAAAGAGGTGCGGAAGATCTATTCAGCCGTCGAGAGGCGGAAGAAAAAGAAGGAATAGGAGATGGCCGTCTTACGATATGCGTATTACCCCGGATGCGCCTCGCAGGAGATAACCAAGGAGGCGAACGAGACCACACGGAAGGTGGCGGCGGCCCTCGCCGTGGAGCTCCATGACATGCCGGGCGCGAACTGCTGCGGGGCCGGGCTCCTTACGGACTGCGACTACGAGCTTTCGCTCGCGCTGAACGCCCGGATACTGGCGCAGGCCGAGCAGATGGGCATGGACATAATGACCATCTGCTCGACCTGCCTCATGGTCATGAGCGCGGCGAACAGGGATTTGAAAAACGACCGGAAACTCCTCGACAGGATAAACGGCATACTCGGCGAGGCCGGGCTTGAATACAGGGGCACGGTCAGGGTAAGGCAGCTCCTGTGGGTGCTCGTCGAGGACTACGGGCTTAAGGGGCTTAAAAAAGCGGTCGCCAGACCGCTTGACTGGCTTAAGGTCGCGCCTTTTTACGGCTGCCACAGCCTGAGGCCGTCCTCGGCGCTCGGCTTCGACGACCCGGAAATGCCGCACTCCCTTGAGGACACCATAAAGGCGCTCGGCGCGGAGGCGGTCGCCTACGCCGGCAAAACCAGATGCTGCGGCTTTCAGGTTGACCTTGTCGCGCCGGAGACCGCGGTCGGCATGACGGCGTCCCGGCTCATTGACGCGAAGGCAAAGGGCGCCGCGTGCGTGGTCACACCGTGTCCGTTCTGCCACATAAACCTCGACAACTATCAGGGCATGGCCGAGAAAAAGGTCGGCCGGAAGATAGACCTGCCCGTGTTTCATCTCGCGCAGCTCGTGGGATTGGCCATGGGCATGAAGCCCGAGGAACTGGGGCTTTCGCGCCACATGGTCTCGCCGGAGAGGATAGTGAGGTGAGAATCTTTACATTATTTTCAAAAGAGACGTTTCTGCCGCGTTAACGCTTATAAACCCCCATAAGCCTCGCGGTGCCGATGACGCGGCCTTTCATTGCCTTTTCAACGTCGCTTTTTGAACTGCGCGGCAACAGGTTCAGTGTCTTGACGTCAAGCGCCCGCAATGTGAAATAATATCGGTGGCGTCCGTGGCCCCTCGGCGGGCACGGCCCTCCGTAGCCGTTCCTGCCGAAGTCGTTTATGCCCTGTTTCATCCCTTTTTCGAGGCTCGCCGCGGTGGAGATGCCTGAGGCAAGCCCTTTCATGTCCGCCGGTATGTCGTATATGACCCAGTGCGTGAACGTCCCTACGGGCGCGTCCGGGTCCTCGACCGTGAGGGCGAAACTGCCGGTGCCTGCCGGAGGGTCTGTCCAGCCGAGGGACGGGGACAGGTCGCTTCCGTCGCAGGAGTATTCCCTCGGTATCGTATCCCCTTCCTTGAACGCCTCGCTTTTCATGGTGAAAGCCATGTCCGCGCCTCCTTTCATCTGAAGGTCCTGGGCCGCCGTGGATTCAGCGGTAATCGCGCTGAAAGTCCCGGCGGTCAAGAAAAAAAGGAATATGGGCAATAACCCCGCCGATTCCATGGAAACAGTCAAGCGCGGCATCCCTCTTATTCTCAAAAAGAACATGACTAAAAGTATATAGCCGATTTCAGGGATTGCAACCGTTAAGCCGGGGGCGCTTTACCATTGGGCTGGACTGCCAAAAATGGGTTGAAAGGCCAATGGCAATCCTCTTGAAAAGCAAGGGTAATCTAAATTATAATGTTGGCCGTCAGCCCTTATTGGCAGTCCAGCCCAATATTAGCTTTCCAGCCCAATGTTAAGCTGAAGCCTAAAGGAGAGGTTTTTGAAGGTAAGGTTCATAATAAACCCCATTGCCGGCCGGCACTCCGGCCGCAGGGGCATGGTGGATGAGATAACGGACGCCGTAACGAGGGTGTTTTCCGGGGTAAGCGGGCTTTTCGAGATAAAGGTCTCTTTGTCCAGGGACGACGCCTTCCGGCTTTCGATGGAGGCGGCCAAAAGGGGTTACGATACGGTTTTTGCCTGCGGCGGGGACGGGACGATAAACGCGGTCGCCTCGGCGATAGTGAATTCCGGGACCTCGCTCGGCATAATCCCGGCGGGTTCGGGCGGCGGGCTTGCCAGGGCGCTCGGCATACCGCTTGACGCTGAAAAAGCCATGGGCGTTCTTTTAAAGGGCAGGGTAAGGCGCATAGACGCCGGCAGCGCGGACAACGGGAGGTTTTTCTTCTCGACCGCCGGCATCGGGTTGGATGCGGCCGTGAGCAAAAGATACGGCGATTGGGCAAAAAGGCGGGTAAGGCGCGGGTCATCCCTGTCTCTGCCCGCGGTCCTCAAGGAGTATATCTTTTACAGGCCCGGGAACTTGACCGTTAAATGGGGCGGAGGAAACTCCTTGAGGGCAAGGCCGCTTTTTTTTACGGTCGCGAATACGAGCGGGTTCGGCGCGTCCGCCGTCATAGCCCCCTCGGCCGTGCCGGACGACGGGCTTTTCGACGTATGCGTTGCCGAGCCGGACGGGTTCCTGAACGCGCTTTCCATGGCCAGGCGGCTTTTTAACGGCCGGATAGACAGGATGGAACGCTTCAAGACCATACGCACCGACGCGGTCGAGGTGGACAGGGAAGGGCCGGGATTGCTGCACGTTGACGGCACGGTGTTCGAGGCGGGCCGCACCGTGACGTTCAGGATGCTGCCGAAGGCGCTCGGGGTGTGGGCGTTCTAAAAAGCGAAGGAGTCTTGGAGCCATGCCGTTCAGGCGATCCCTCATCGGAGAAAGGACCATCTTATTAAATGAGCTTGCGGGCAGGACGTTCGGTGAGCTTGCGCCGAAGGAAAAACTGCTCGTGGCCTACCGGCACCTTGAAGACCTGCGCCAGTTGAACGGCGGCTACGTGGCCTCGCCGTACAAGGGCGAGGGCGGGGGCGACCGGTATAACGTCTTCTGGCTCAGGGACATAATGTACGCCACCTACGCGAACGAATACATCGGGGCATACGACAGGATGATAGAGAGCTACCGGCTCATCTTGAGGATATTCCAGAAATACAGGCACAAGATTTCAGGCGGCGCGAGAAAGCGCCACTACCTCGGAAGCTGCGCCGACGAGGTCATACACGCCAGGGTCCATCCGGTAACGCTCGAGGAGATAACCAGGGACTGGGGGCACCACCAGCTCGACATATTCGGCCTTTTCCTCTACAAGGCCGGCGACCTGATGAAAAAAGGGCATAAGGTTATAGGGACGGACGAGACAGAGGCGCTCCTCCTGTTCAGGGACATAGTCCTCTACCTGACCACCGTGAGGTGGCATTCCGACCCGGACTTCGGCGTGTGGGAGGAAGGCCCTGAGACGCACTCATCGAGCGTGGGTTCGGTTCTGGCCGGGCTTACCATGTGGCACGACGACGGCTACTACCACCACAAGTACTCCCGCCGGGTGGACCTCCACAGCTACCTCCCTGTCCCGCAGGAGTTTTTGGAGACCGGCAAAGAGGCGCTCGATAAGATCCTTCCGGCCGAGTCCGCCCTGAGGCCCTTTGACATGGCCCAGTTGAGCCTCATATGGCCGTACAACATCGTAACCGAGGCTCAGGCCGCGCAGATACTCAGGAATATAGAGACGAACCTCGTCCGGGAAAAGGGGGTCATAAGGTATCCCGGAGACCTTTATTATAACGCCGACGCAAATAGCGCCCTGGGCAACGAGGCCCAATGGCCGCTGGGGTTCGCGTGGCTCTCCATAGTCTATTCGAAGCTGGCCGTCAAGGCCGTCAGGATGGGCGGGATATTCTCTCCTCCGGCGGAGTTCGTTGAAAAGGCTACGCGGTATCTCGAAAAACTCGAAGGCGTGATGACCGAAGACGGCAGGGTGCCGGAGCTTTACTCGGGAGGCGTGATGAACAGGAACGTCCCGCTCGCGTGGGCGCAGAGTTTTTACGTCGTCGCCCACCAGAGCCTCACGCACGTCTATGAGCTGTTAAAAAAGCCGTATCCTTCCTGAGGCGGCCGCATAACGGGGGCGGATGAGTTTCAGCGCCGCGGAAAAGGCGGAAAAACCGGGGTGGGGAAAAAAGACACGCGGCGGCGCGGCGTTCGCGGCGACCGTGGTCAACATCCTCGGCAACGCGTTTCTGTTTGCCCTGAAGATATGGGTCGCGCTTCTATCAGGGAGTATCGCGCTCCTTTCCGAGGCGTTCAATTCGCTCACCGACATAGTGTCGTCAATCGCGGTATTCATATGCGTCGGGATATCCGACAAGGAGGCTGACGAGGGGCACCCGTTCGGCCATTCGAGGGCCGAGCCGGTGGCCGGGATCGTAATCGCGGTATTTGCCGGGATCTTGGGGTTTGAGGTCATAAGGGCTTCTCTCCACAGGCTTTTATCCGGCGGGGAAGTCACGGCCTCGACGCTGGCCCTTTCGGTGCCGGTCATCACCTTCTTTGTAAAGGGGGGGATGTCTTTTTATTTCAGAAGGGTCGGCAGGGCCGTAATGAGCCCGGCCATAACGGCAAGCTCGGTTGACTCGCTCAGCGACGTGTTCGTGGCCATAGCCGCGCTCATCGGCATTGCCGGGGTAAGGGCGGGATATCCTTTTATGGACCCAATCGCCGGGCTGATCATAAGCCTCTGGATAATATACACGGGCTACCGCATAGGCATTGAGAACATAGACTATCTCATGGGCTCGTCTCCTCCCCAGGCGCTTGTGGACGAGATAAAGAGGGCCGCCATTAACATCAAAGGCGTAAGGAACATAAATACCGTCAGGGCCCATTACGTCGGGCATTTCATACACGTCGAGATACACGTCGAGGTGCCCAAGGAGCTTCCCACGCTTAACTCCCATGAAATCGGCAAGAGGGTGGAAAGGGCGCTCGAGGACATAAGGGCCATTGAGAAGGCGTTTGTCCACATAGACCCGGTGTAGACCCAACGCAGACCAAACGCGGACAATGACGGATTTTAACACGCAGGCTATTGATTCGTTAAACGCGGCGCAGAAAGAGGCCGTCGTCTCTCCCGCCAGATACGTGCTCGTTGCCGCCGGGCCGGGGAGCGGAAAGACGCGGGTGCTCGCATTCAGGTACGCGCGGCTTATGGAAGGCGGCGCAGCCCCCGAAAAACTCCTCGCCATAACTTTTACGAACAGGGCCGCCGACGAGATGAAGGCGCGTCTGGGCGCCGTCGCGGGGAGCTTGCGGCCTCAACATCGCCCCGATTTTCCAAACATAGGGACGTTCCATAAATTCTGCCTGAATCTCCTGAGAAAGAAAAGAGAGTTTACCCTCATCGGCAGGCCCGCGCAGGAAACGCTTCTAAAGGGGATGGGCGTAAAAAACGCGGATAAGGCGATTGAGGAGATATCCGCTTTTAAAAATTCCGTTTCCCGCGCCGCGGGCGAACGTGATAAAGGCCTGTTGAGGCCTGAGTCCTTTGACCTCTACGAGGCCGCTCTCAGGGAAAGAAACTCCCTCGACCTCGACGACCTCATCATCGAGGCGGCGGGGTTTATTGAAATGGAGCCGGACTCGGCCCCGGTTTTTTCGCATATACTCGTTGACGAGTTCCAGGACATAAACCAGCCGCAGGCGCGGCTCGTGAAACTCCTTACCGCGTCCGGCGCAAGCCTCTTTGCCATCGGCGATCCTGACCAGTCCATATACGCCTTCAGGGGCGCGAGCGTGGAGAGGTTCCTTGAGTTTGGAAACGATTACCCAGGGGCTCATCTTATAACCCTCGATACGAATTACCGCTCGACCCGTTCAATCGTCCACGCCTCGGGCGAGCTTATAAAGAAAAACACCATGAGGATTTTAAGGCCGGGTGTCACGGCGCTCAGTGCCGCGGATACGGCCTCTGACCCATGCGGTGATGAGGCCGTAAAGGTCGTTATTGCGGCGGACGAGAACGGGGAAGCGGAGTTCGTGCTCCGGGAGATAGAAAGGCTCATGGGCGGGCTAACGAGCCTTTCCGCAAGCAGCCTTGCCCGCGCGGTGGAGCGGCCCTACAGGTTTTCGGATTTCGTTGTCCTCGTCAGGACAAACCGTCAGGCCGATGCGTTTAAAGAGGCGTTCAGGCGTTCCCCGATCCCGTTTGAGGTCGCGGGCAATATCGGGCCGCTTTCAATCTTCGCGGAGCATCTGAGGGGCTTGAACGTTGACGGGATGGACAAAGCGGCCCCCGTGGATTTAATAAAAAAAGAGGCCGGCGCGTTCGGGTTGTCGGATGGTTTCATCCAGCCTCTCATCGGCATGGCCGAGTCCCTTGACCGGCAAGGCCGGTTGTTGGATGACCGGCAAGGCAATGCCTGGCTTAAATCTTTTTTAAACGCGCTGGCCGATTCTCTCATCCTCATGCAGCCTGCCGACTCACTCGATATAGAGGCGGACAGGGTCGTCCTTATGACCCTCCATATGGCAAAGGGCCTTGAGTTCCCGGTCGTGTTCATCGCCGGGTGCGAGGACGGGTTGGTGCCTCTGAGGTTTAAGGGCGCCTCCACGGACATGGAAGAGGAACGCAGACTCCTCTACGTCGGCATGACGAGGGCCAGGGAAAGATTGTATCTCCTCAATGCCGGCAGAAGGCGCATATGGAATGAAGTGCGTCGTCAGAGTCCATCGCCGTTTTTAAAGGAACTGGGCGATGGAAGTCTCGAAAACATCGCGTTTGCGTGGGTCATGCCGGCGAGAAGGCCGGTGCAGAAGGGGCTGTTTGATTGAACGGAGCCATTATATGCAGGCAGGGCGGAGATTCTTCAAGGTCGCGAGCTGGAACGTAAACTCGATAAGGGCGCGGCGTAGCGCGGTCGCGCAATGGCTTGAAAAGGAAGCCCCGGACGTGCTGTGCCTTCAGGAGACAAAGGCCGCTGACGACGACTTTCCGGAGCGCGCGTTCGGCGAGATGGATTATATCTGCGAATTTTCCGGCGAGAAATCATATAACGGCGTGGCGATACTGAGCAGGTTTCCGGTAAAGGGCGTAAAAAAAGGCTTTGAGGACGGCGGCGACCCCGCGCGCATCATAACGGCGACGATAAACGGGATACCCGTGGTCAATACGTACGTCCCGCAGGGCTTTCATCCCATGTCCGAAAAATTCAGGTATAAGCTCGATTGGTTTGAAAGGCTGTATGAATATTTCGATAGGAATTTCAACCCCGCCAAGCCCCTTTTATGGGTCGGCGATTTCAACGTCGCGCCCGAGGAAAAGGACGTCCACGACCCTAAACACCTCTTCGGGCAGGTCGGGTTCCATCCGGACGAGCTCGCGGCGCTTGAGAGATTCAAGGACTGGGGTTTCATTGACGTCTTCAGGCTGCATGACACAGGCGGCGGCAAGTATACCTTCTGGGATTACAGGGCAAGGAACGCCGTTAAGAGGGGCATCGGCTGGAGGGTGGACCACATCTGGGCCACGCGGCCTCTGGTCGAAAAATCAAAGCGCGCATGGATAGACATAGGGCCGAGGCTTCAAGAGAAGCCGTCGGACCATGCGCCGGTTGTCGCGGAGTTCAGGATATGAATCCCCGGGACGGAAAAGGCGCGCGGGATGTATTCGAGGCAACGGCCGCTGACTACGATTCGTGGTACGACTCCGCGGAAGGAAGGCCCCTTTATGAAAGCGAGCTTGAATGCGTCAAGGACGTTGTTCCCCGGCCCTCGATGCCGCTTCTTGAAATCGGCGTCGGTTCCGGCAGGTTCGCCATGCGCTTCCCCGGCGCTATTGGCGTTGACTTGACAACAAACCTCCTCAGGATGGCGCGGAAAAGGGGCGTAAAGGCGGTAAAGGCCAGGGGCGAGGCGCTTCCTTTCGGGGACGGCGTTTTCGGATGCGTCCTCGCAATAGCGACCCTGTGTTTTGTGGAGAGTCCGCTCGATGTGCTCATGGAGGCGGCGAGGGTGCTGAGAGACGGCGGGTGCGCTGTCATCGGGTTCATCCCGCGGGACTCGCCGTGGGGCGCGCTCTATGAGGAGAAAAAGAGGAAAGGGCATCCTGTTTACAGACACGCCCGTTTCTATACGCTCGATGAGCTGAAGGCCTTTTTGACGGACGCCGGGTTTTCGGTTGAGAGGGTCAAGAGCACGCTTTTGCGGAGGCCTGATGAAGAGCGAAGGACAGAGGAACCGCTTGAAGGATACGTAAGAGGCGCCGGGTTTGTATGCGTGGAGGCCGTTAAGACGCGGGGCGGTCTTTAATCGCGAAATTCCCCGCAGTATAGTAGTGGGCTCAGCCCACCTTCACACGCATGAAGCCTTCTTAAACCAGCGTATATCTGCCCGTCTTATGCCCGCCCTTGTGGCTTTAAGCCGTTTTATGCCGTAACAGCTTTAGAGCGGCGTGTTCTTTCCGGCTCAATGCTGATCTTCAAACCAACCACGTGGAGCAGGCTGAAAACGCTTTTAAGTTCCGGATTGCCTTTTCTGGAAAGCATACGATAAAGACTTTCCCGGTTTATGCGCGCTTTTTTTGCGATCGCGGACATTCCGCCGTGAGCCTGAGTCACATTTCGCATTGCTAAAAGAAACACTTCCTTATCCCCGTCCTTGATAGCCGCATTAAGATATTCGGCGGCCTCGCGGGGGTCTTTTAATGACTCGATAAGGTCTTCCTGATAACTCGTGATTTTTTTAGTCATCGTACCCTCCCTTTATAATCTTCCCAATAGGTTTTTGCCTGACTACGGTCTTTCCGTTCAGCGCGTAGTAGACTCTGTAACCCGGGCCGTAATCAATCTTCAATTCATATACACCTTCACCGACGTGGCGGTTTTTGCCTAAATTACCGAGTCTGACCCTATCCAGCCTTATGCGGATTTTCGCCCTTGTAACGCTATCTAACCCGTCCACCCATTCCTTGAACGGCTTCTTGTTGGTTGCCGTCAGGTAATACTCGATGGTATATGGGTGCGTTTCCATCAGCCTTATTGTAGCTTATAAGTTACACGAAATCAAGTCTTTTTCAGGAAAATTGTAGAAAAATTGGGACAGATTTATTTTTCGAAGCTGTGCTGAAGTGTCTTTAAAACCGGTTTTTCTTTGGTTACTTTCTTTTTTACCAAAAAGAAAGTAGGTGGTGGCGGTGCGTGGAGTCGAACCACGGACGCGGGGCTTATGAGTGCCCCTCCCGGCGCCCCGTAAGGGGCGCATCAGAGCTTTGCGATAACCCCTTTGTTCACCTCAACGGCCTTTTCCTTTCCGAAAAGCAGTTCCGCGAGCGTGAACGCGAATTCCATGGCCGTGCCGGGCGAGCGGCTTGTGATGATATTGCCGTCCACACGGACTCTATCGTCCGTGACTTTTTCTCCTTTAAGTTCCGCGGTAACCGAGGGGTGGCAGGTGACGGTTTTTCCCCTGGTTATGCCGATGGTTGAAAGGATTGTCGGCGCCGCGCATATCGCCGCGATGAATTTCCCCTTTTTAAAATGCGCCTCGACTATTCCTTTAACCCTTGAGTCCTTTTTAAGGTTTTCAGTGCCTTTTGCCCCTCCGGGAAGCACGACCATGTCAAAGGCCGCGTCAAGCACCGTATCAACCGTGGTGTCGGCGAGCACCTTGACACCGTTCCTGCCCTCGATGGGGCCCGTAACAACGCCGGCCGTTACGACCTCGGCCCCGGCCCTCCTCAGTATGTCAACGACGGTTATGGCCTCGACCTCTTCGAATCCAGGCGCGATGGGGATAAGGACTTTCTTCATGGGACCTCCTTTCATCACAGGCAATAACCTTGCGGCGTCTTAATCATTTTAGCTCAAAAATGCGATGGGTCAAGCATGGATATCAGACATTCTGATTCTCAAAATGGTCTCAGGCCCGCTTTACATACGGATGGATACCGTTATCCAGGCTTTAAAGACCTTGACTTTACGATACCTTGGGTTAAGATTTTTATTATAACGCCGATATGATATGATGGATTTCGGAAAACAGGCGAAGCCTGCTGGTTGGCTGTCGAGGCCGCTGGTTTGGGGCTAATGCAGTAAAATACGTGAGGCCGGAGTCTTGACATGGAAGAACGGGAGATGGACGTCATTCCTGGGCTTGAGGGGATACCGGCCGCGGAATCCTCGATAAGCTTCATAGACGGGGAAAAGGGGATACTCGAATACCGCGGCATCCCGATCGAGGAATTGGCCGAAAAGAGCACGTTTCTCGAAACGGCCTATCTCCTTGTCTTCGGCAAGCTGCCTGCCGCTGAAGGGTTTTCAAGGTTCAAAAACGACATAATCTTTCACACGAGGCTCAAGCTCAAGATATTGAGGATGATGGAATACCTGCCCGAGGCCGGCCATCCCATGGAGTATCTGCAGGCCGTGACCTCCGTGATGGGCATGTATTATCCCGCAAGGAACACCCTCGACGAGGATGTCCGCTACTGGTCGGTCGTGAGGCTTATAGCGAAGATGCCGACCATCGTCGCCGCATGCCACAGGTTGAGGCACGGAGACGCGCCCATCCAGCCCCGGAACGACCTTTCCTTTGCCGCGAATTTCTACTACATGCTCTTTGAAAAAGAACCCGACCCGCTCATGGAGAGGATAATGGACGCGGTGCTCATACTGCACGCCGACCATACCATGAACGCGTCCACCTTCAGCGCGCGGGTCGTCGGCTCCACGCTCGCCGACCCTTACACCGTCGTATCGTCCGCCATAGGGACCCTCTCGGGCCCATTGCACGGAGGGGCGAACGAAGAGGTCGTCCACATGCTCGAGGAGATCGGCTCGAAGGAGAAGGTCCGGCCGTACATAGAAGGGAAGCTGGCCAGGAAGGAAAGGATAATAGGGGTGGGGCACAGGGTTTACAAGACAAAAGACCCGAGGGCCGACATACTGCAGGCCTACGCGCACAGGCTCTTTGACCATGAGTGCGTCCAGTGCCTCGACCTCCTCGAGATAGCGGAGGAGGTCGAGAAGGTCGTAAGTGAGAAGCTCGCCCATAAAAAACTTTACCCGAACGTTGATTTTTATTCCGGGGTTCTCTTTAAGGGCATGGGCATACCGACCGATCTCTTTACGCCCATATTCGCGATAGGACGGGTAAGCGGATGGCTCGCCCACTGGCTCGAACAGATAAAGACAAACCGCATCTACCGTCCGACCCAGAAGTATGTGGGAGAGAGAGGCCAGTCCTACATACCCATCGAAGAAAGAGGTTGACCCCGGCCCTGGCAAAGAGGGTCCTCCGTGGTTTCGCCTATGAAAAAAGGCATCCTTTCTTTAATCGTTATCGCCGTCTTTTTGCCCGTTGTTTTTGCCGCGCTGTCCTTTGGGGGAGAGGGCGACCCGGCCGAGGTCCTCAGGGAAGGGTGCGCGCGGTGCCATCCGGGCGTATACGAGGCAATCAACGGCTACAAATACACCCACCCCGACCAGTTTGAGTGCGTCTGGTGCCATCTGAAAAGCCCCCCGGGCGGAAAAGAGATGGACGTCCACGTGGATGCCTATTCGCGGGATAACATCATGCTCCTCTATTTAAAGGAAAACAGGCCGTACAGGTTGAGGGTAAAGGCGATTGACAGGGAAGGCGGCAGGGCCTTTTCGCGTACTATCGAATTCATCCCAGGTACGCTTGAGGAGATGGCGCCGGATGACGGCCTTCCTCCGGTCATATCCAATTTAAGGGTCGAGGAGGTAAGAAGCGGGATTTTTTATTCCGCGGTCATCGCATGGGAGACCAATAAACCGGCGCTCTCCTCGATAGAGTACGGAAGGAGCGCCGATTACGGAGATTCGCTCAAGGGTCATAACCATTACGCTACGGACCACCGGATGGTCATTGACCGGCTCATACCGCGCTCAGACTATTTCGTCCGCGCCGTAGCGGAGGATGTTTTCGGACGCAGCCTCGCGTCGGAACCGCTGAAGTTCAGGATTAAAAAGCCGTTTCTAAACAGCGCGGCCCCTGTGGATGTTCCGGCCGGAACAAAGCCCGAGGTGGAGGATATAGGGGTTTCAAAGGTTCGGGGCCGGCCGGCTTTCAGATGGAGGACCAACATGGCGGCCAGGGCGATTATCTTCATGGAAGAGACGCGGGCGCCGGATGCCGGCGGAGAGCCCCACTATCCGGGGCTCGGTGACAGGGTGGAGATGGGCCTGAAGTTCTGCCAGAAGTGCCATTCCGACGGCATACACTCCGCGGGCGGAGGCCACCCCACGGGCCGGGTCTTATGGGAAAAGGCAAAGAACGCGGAAGGACTGCCGCTTGGACCGGGCGGGATGATACTTTGCACCACATGCCATGCGCCCCACGGCAACGGGAACGAATTCATATTGAGGAAAAAAGCGTTGGAGATATGCAACGCCTGCCACTACCGGGAATAAACAGGCCCCCCCTGAGTTTTGTCGGCCTGTTTATTCCCGCAATGCGGGTTTAATTCCTCGAAGCTTGCTTCGGGTTGTTTGGAACGATATTCCATGATACTCCGCAACTTGGGCTTCCGGGAGGTTCATTTGGGATTACGAAGTTTTGGCGGGGTCGGCCCCGCTCACCACGACCCTGTTCTTACCGCCGACCTTGGCCTTGTACATAGCCTGGTCAGCGGTCTGCAGGAGTTCCTCGAAGTTGGAGACCTTCACGTCCGGGAACGTCGCCACCCCGATGCTTACGGTTACGGGCCTGTCCATCCAGTCGTAGGGCTTTCCTTCCGATGCCTTGCGTATCCTCTCGGCGAAGGCATACGCCTCGTCAGAGGTGGTGTCCGGAAGGACGAGCACGAACTCCTCGCCGCCGTACCTTGCGGCGAGGTCTTCCTTCCTCACGTTTTTCTTTAAAATCCCGGCAATCCCCTTCAGCACCTCATCGCCTTTTTCGTGGCCATACGTGTCGTTTACGGATTTAAAATTGTCCGCGTCCGAAAGCAGGACCGACAGCGGCTGGTTGTGCCTTACGCTCCTTGCCCATTCCTCCGCGAGCCTCAGGTTCAGATAACGCCTGTTGTAAAGCGTTGTAAGCGGGTCGGTTATGGAGAGTTCCTGGATCTTGTGGTGCATTATCGCGTTATCGAGCGCGATGGATATCTGGTTTGCCAGATAATCGAAGAGCATCCTTTCTTCTTTCCTGAATTCCTTTACGCTTCCGAGCACTAAAACGCCGAGGAGTTTATCCTGATGCACGAGCGGCACATACGCCACCTCGACCGGGACGACCTTCGTGTAACCGAGTTCAATTATTATTTCCGCGGAATCCCTCGGGGGGCTCAGGACAAACGTCGTTTTTTCGGCGGCCGCCCTGCCCGGATAGCCTTCTCCCGGCTTTAAAGAGGGGATTTCCGACACCGTCCCGTAGTGCACGATGGGTGAGAGTTTCTCGTCTACGGCCTCGTAGAGGTATACAATGCCCATCTGTGAGCCGGTTACGTCCAGAACCACCTTGAGCATGTTGTTGAGGAGGCCCTTGAGGTCCAGTGTGGACATGAGGAGCTTGGCCACCTCGTAGTGCTTCTTGAGCCTTTCCTCGCGCTCCCTTATGCCGTCGGCCATGGCGTTAAACCCGTTGCCCAGCTTTTCGAACTCGTCGCCGGTTTTAAGCTCAACGATAGTTTCAAGTTCTCCCTTCCCCACGCTGTCCATGGCCGTTGAAAGGAGGTCTATCGGCCTGGTGATGTCGGCATGCACGAAAATCGTTACTACGAGGGCTATGATAAAGGCGGCCGCGCCCCCCATGGCCACTCCCTTCCCGATGGTCTTTATGACGAGGGCGTTTATTTTTTTTGCCGGCATGCTTACGCCGAGGGCTCCTATTATCCTGTCCGCGCCGTCTTTGATGGGTTCGGCGGCCATGAGGACTTTACTGCCGGTAACGGTCAATTGCCCGTAATAGGGCCTTCCGAGGGATATCTCTTCTTTAAGCCCATCCGGTATTTTCTGGCCGACGGCCCACGTGCTCCGCGGCAGTGACGCGGTTGAGTGGAGGAACGAGGACTCCGGGCTTTCGCCCGCGAAAAGCGCGACCTCGGCGCCGAAGCGGTTATATACCGTATTGCCGAGCCACGGGTCTGCCGTAAGCACTATCCCGGCGACGAGCGCGCCGACGGTATTTTCCCTGTATTTTACGGGCGATATTACGAACTGTACCATGCCGATGTCCTTGATGAGCTTGGCAAGGGCCTCGTTTTCAGTGGCTAAAAGGGCGCTGCCGACAAGCTCGGAGGAGGTCATTGGCTCGCCGGTTATGAGCGCCCTTGGCAGGGCGTCCCCGATCCTTATTATGTCGCCGTTTTTATTGTTCCTCCTCGCTATCACCCGCTGCTTGTCGTCAACCGCGAAGAGGAGGCTTAAGGAGCTCGTTACCTTCCCCAGTTCGAGAAGCTCGGCCTGCAGCGCCCTTGAATCCTTTTTAAGGAAACTTTCCTGCACGTCGCTCCTTGCGGAGGTCTGCGCGAGGACGCCGCTTAAAACCCTTCCCCTTTCCTCATAGACATCCCTTGCCCCTTTAAGGTGTATCTTTACCGAGTCGAGCACTTCATTGTGTATCGCGTTCTGAAACATATACGAAAGGATGCCGGCAAGCAATATTACCGGCACCCAGAACACAATCGTGAGTGCAATCCAGGTTTTGGCGCTTACGCCAAGCTTGGGTCTAAAAAGACTCATCGTTAACCTCTTCTCGGTCATGGTGTATTGTACGGTTAAAGATTAACTGCGCTCTCCGATACACCTTCGGTATTGCCGCTGCCGAAAAGATTAACCATCCCTTTTGGGCCGTATTCCGGCCTTTGTCATAGGTGAAATTGCTATTTTGCTTCGGTTGCTATTGTTATATTTTGATAATATATCCAAAGTCGCTTTTTGTCAAGGCAATATAAGGCCAACCAGCCGGCCTCACCGGTGATTAAAAAGAAATCTTGACAATATATCGGTTTTCTTTTATTCTTCTTAAGACCCTTGTCTTAGGGCCTTATCGGGGAAGTCCGGCAACGTGGTTTTGCGTTTTAATCAAGGAAGCAATAACCTTGCGGTTTTATGGGAGTATTTAACCTCAATCAGGGGCCTGTGCCTGAGGGTATTAATCAGGGGGCGAATGCGTTTTTACTTCCGAAGAAATTCAGAACCTGACGGTCCTTCTGATGGCCAACCAACCAACCAGCCAACCTTTCTGAAACATCTCATACTCGTTGCCCTGATCCTCATCATTCCAGCCTTTTTTATAAGCCGCGAGGCGTCTTCAACAAAGGGTTCCTATTCCGAGCCGATGCCTTCAGAGCCGGCCAGGCCGCAGCCTGTTGTTATAGAGAGGGGAATAAGGAGAAACGATACTTTTTACACGGTATTGAACGAGTTTCAAGTCCCTCCCGATGATATAGCCCGTATAGCTAAAAAGGCCCACGCCATTTACAACCTCGACCGCGTTAAAGAAGGCGATGTCGTAAGGGTTACCAAAATCGGCGGCGACCTTAAAAGGATCGAATACCGGTGGGACAGGCTCGAGGGCCTATACGTGGAAAAGGACCCGGCAGTGGAAGACGGGTTCAGGGTCGACAGGTTCTCGGTGCCGTCCACCGTGGGCGAGACCGTTGTAAGCGGCACTATAGAGAGTTCCCTTTACGAGGCGGGGGTCAAGGCCGGCGCGGGCCCCAGGATAATAATGGAGCTGTCCGACATATTCGCCTGGGACGTGGACTTCACGACGGAGATACGGAAAGGCGATACCTTCAGCGTCATCTACGAGACCGTCTATGCCGAGGGCGAGCCGGTGGGCATAGGCAGGATACTCGGGGCCGAGATGTCAAACGACGGGCAAAGGTACGTCGCGGTATATTACAAAGACAGTAATGGCAAGGGCGATTATTACGATCAGGAGGGCAACAGTTTAAGAAGGATGTTCCTTAAATCGCCCTTGAGATACAGGCGCATCTCAAGCTATTTTACGAAGAGGAGATTCCATCCCATACTTAAGCTCTATCGCCCGCATCACGGGATTGACTATGCCGCGCCCGCCGGAACTCCGGTTGAGGCGGCCGGCGACGGGAGGGTCACCTTCTCCGGATGGAAGAGCGGCTACGGCAATTTTATCGAGATAAAACACGCCAATTCCTCATACATAACGGGCTACGGCCATCTCCAGCGCGCGGCCAGGGGGATAAGCGCGGGCAGGAGGGTCGGCCAGGGCGAGGTCATAGGCTTTGTCGGCTCGACCGGCATCTCAACTGGCCCGCACCTGCATTATGAAGTAAGAAGGGGCGGGAGCCTTGTAAACCCGCTTTCAATGAATGCGGGACCCAGAAATAAGCAGCTCGACAAACGCGAAATGGCGGCTTTTAGGGCCGTAAGTGAGCAGGTCGCCGGAAGGCTTGCGGCAAGGAATACGGTCGTGGCGAAGGCTCAGGGGGATACATAGGAGGAGAACTCAGGGGAACGAAAGGCTGCTGAAAAAGCCCATCCGACCCATCCGTCAAAACGCCCCTGGTCCTATTTGGTGGTAAGCGGCCCTTTCCACTTCCTCATGCCGCCCTTTACATTGTATACGTCCTTATAGCCTCTATTTACGAGTATCGTCGCAAGCTCATCTCCCATCGGCCCGCCGTGGCAGATAAAAACTATCTTTTCAGACGGCTTAAGCTCCTCAATGATCCTCACATGCGCCTCATCATAGGGGATGTTTATTGCTCCGGGGACGTGCCCTTTCTCAAAAAGCTCAGGCTCCCTTACGTCCACTATCTTGAGTTTCTCCCCCTTTTTTATCATCGTTTTAAGCTCGTCTCCGGTGATGCGCCTGTGGCTTGCGGCAAGGACCGCGCCGGCCGTCACTGCCGAGAGCAGGATGAAAAACGAGAATATGAGGATTTTTTTCATGGCCGATACCCCCCTTTGACTTATGGTGACCTGTGTTAAGCCCCGTTCGGGGTTTAATTCCCCAGCACCACTTTCCGGCGCGAACGCCGATTTTTAAGAAGAGTCAATAATGAAAAGTGGTGCTGGGGAGGTTCATTATATAACAGATGGCGCGGTCTTAGTCAAATAAACCCGGCGAGGCCGGCTGGTTGGCCTGCGTGGCCGGTTGGCTATCCGGCGCATGCCGGTTTTTCAGGGGATTGATTATGTCGCGGCCTGGAAAAAGTATATTTTTCGGACAATACGCCTCGCCCGTGGGTAAAATTTTTGCCGCATCTATGGGAGGCAGGATATGCGGGATACGCATCGGCGGCCGCAAGGAGGCCTTCTTTAAGGAGTTGAAAGAAAGGCACGGAACCTTGCCCGAGGAGCAGGCGGGCCGCGCCCTGGGGCGGCTTTTCAGATTATTCGACCTTTATTTCGCGGGCAGGAGGGTTGAGTTCGATATCGGAATATGCACCGAGGGGACTGATTTTGAAAACAGGGTATGGCGGGCTTTAAAGGCCATACCTTACGGTGAGGTAAGAAGTTACGCGGACGTGGCGATGATGGCGGGTTGCCCCAATGGAGCAAGGGCCGTTGGGGCCGCCTGCAAGAAAAACCCGGTCCCAATCGTTATCCCGTGCCACAGGGTTATAGCCTCATCGGGCCGTATAGGCGGGTATTCGCCCGGGGTGGATATAAAGAAAGCCATGCTTGAAATAGAAGGGGTTAGTATTCAAGGAAGCTCTGATTAATTCCCGGTCCCGTCATTGCGAGCAAGATAGCCTTTAGCCGCGAGCGAAGCGTGGCGGGAAGCAATCTCGTCCTATAGGCAAATCAGTGAGTTACGAGATTGCTTCGCCGCAAAAACGCGGCTCGCAATGACA
>JACRCI010000045.1 GCA_016219105.1 Deltaproteobacteria bacterium
AACTCCTCAAAATGGTTCTGGACGACCCTGTAAAGGGTCACCAGGTCCAGGTTCACGTCATTCAGTACCTCTGCCTTTGAGGGCTCCTTCAGGAAGAAGAGCGCGGCCCCTCCGGCGAAGGGCTCGACATAGCAGGTATGTTGGGGGAATAACGGCAGGATCTGTGGGGCGAGACGGCGTTTTCCGCCGATCCAGGGTATGATACTCAAGGGCGCACCTCCCATAAAATCAAATTAGTTTTGATTTTCGGGAATCCCGTGCTAAATTACTTCCGCCCCGTACGGGGAGCGGCGGATGGCAGCGGGTTATCCCGTACTGTGGTTGTACACAGGGTTTGGGGAGGTGCTAACTCCCTGAATTGCTGTCCGCTTTATGTTAAACGGTCAGAGGTACCATCTGCCCGCCTTTGACGTAAAACTCGCTTATCTTGTTCTGTTTGCCCAGTCCTGAATATCTTCCTATAGCTTGATAATATCCGTCCGTCCAGCCTGTTACGTCGCCTGTTTTCCCATAAATACCCGGAAGTATAACTGGGTCACCCTCGTCTAATTGAGCCGGAAGAGACCCCCAGCTTGAGCTTTTGAACGTGTTATCGCTCCAGTCCAGGAGAAAGCCGTCAGACTTTCTCCTGATCTTGAGGGACGTGTATGCAGATGCGCCCGATACAGGGTCTCCATTGGCATCGAATAAGCCCCATGAAAAGAGTTCTATGCCGGGTTGAGGACTCGCCAGTGCCCCAGCCCAGAAATTTTCCGGCCAGAAGCCGAGGCTCCAATAATTCGAAAAATACGCCAGCATGGCTAATTCCCGTTCACTGTGGCAGCGGTACGGTTGCTGTTGGCGTCCACTGTGGCCGTGATTCTCGTTGTAGCGCCATCCAGCCCAGTAAAGGATATCGTTGTTGTGCCTCCGCCTGATGTCTTACCGGCCAGAGCCGCAGCCATGATTCTCACCATCTGCCTTAGTGTTAAAGTACCCTCAACCACCTCATCAAGGATTGCGTCAACGCCTGTTGCAGAGAGAGAGTATCCGGTCTTATCCGTAACAGCGGCTAGAATGGTTGAGATCTCCGTATCAATTGCTCCGTATATTTGGGCTATGTCATTGCATAATGAAGCCCCGGCAGGCGCGCCTACCCTGTCGTAGACCTCTTTTGCCGTGTTGCCGACGATTAAAAATGAAAATTCCGTCGCCACGGACTTGGACGTCGTTACCGACCCCGCCATGCGGATTATGTACTGGCCTGCCGCAAAACCTGTCGTGTCTATCGTCCCTCCATAGTGACCTGTTTTAGCGTTCTGTTTTGCGGGGGCTGTCAGTACCGTCCATACACCCGCCGGGTTTTTTATCTGCGCCTCCGGGGACGTCGGATCTTCCAGGGTTCCCTGATCGCTATGATAGTTTGCCGCGTAGAACACGCCATCTCCAGCCTTAAACTCGCCTAAATAGATCATCATTTTCTCCTTATTATCGAATTGAACCCCAGGGTAAACCCCAGAGGGATTTACCAGCAAGCGGGTTGCCGACCTTAAATCTGTAATAGTTGAGGCTGAGGCCCGAATGTATCGCACAGTGGATATAGAATCCGCCCGTCTCGTCCGGGTCGCTCGCCACAATGTCGCCGTTGCCCATGTCCTGAAAAAGCGTCGCATAGGACCAGCGGTGCTCGTTTATGATTTCGAGCGTCACTGGGTCGCACTGCATAATAAAAGACTGGCTCCCGGCATAGGCTGTATCAACATCGTTATTTGTATTGTTATAACCACAGAGCCAGACATAATCTCCTACGACCGCAGCCGCAATCGCTCCCGCCTTATCGCCCCAATCCCTACGGAGGTTAAAGTGGGAGTCGAAAGTTGCCCCGTTGTCTGCCGATACGCGCCGGGTCTGGAAGTGGATATCGATGCCGCCTTTGTATTCATCCCAACGGGAGAGTGCAACAAGGTTGTTGTCTGAAGGCCGCCTGAACAACGTTCCCTCGGAGGGGAAGCAATTAAGATAATCCTCGCCGTGGGCTACTTCTGTGCCAAGCGCGTCCCATGTATCTGTGGCAATATCATAGTGCGCCATTTTAAGATATGAATTGGCGGTGTTCGGGTCACCAAAGGCGGGAGCAGGGATAAACCAGAAAAGACCGAGTATTTTCCCATTCTCGACAAGCCGCGACGGGGTGACATTTATACCGTTAACCCCTGTACCGCCGTCATTTACTTTTACAAAATTCGCCGCCCCAGTCGAGGTTTTCCATACATCAGTATAACGGCAATTTTCCCCTGCAACAGTATAATCCCAACGGTCAGCAAAACAGTAGATCGTAGAGCCGTTTCGCACAAGACCGGTCGGAGCAAAGTCCTGTTTGCTCGCGGTGTCGATAGTCTTCTGGACGGCGAATGTGGTGGCGGCGTCCGTTGACTCCATCACTTTGAACGTCGCTGTGTAATCGTTTATATGCTGTTCGCCCTCCTGCCCGGAGACGATGAATTTACCATTAGAGTCCCGAACGATAGCACCGAATTTAAGGAGGCGGTCTACGAGTGACCAGTAGCTGTCGATGTATCTCTCCGCACTTGCCCCGAAAGTCGCCGCGCCGCCGTAGTAGCCTATATAATCCTTATCGACGAAAAAACTCCCAAAGGCCGTTGAATCAAATTGAGCGACAAGCGTTCCATTGACGGAGGCGCTCAGAGAGTTATAGCCCAAGTCATTCATCCACTGGAGCTGGACGTCATAATCGGCTGTAAGGTTCACTCTATGAGTCGAGTCGGTCTTTACCCATGTCGTCCCATCGTATGTGAGAATACACCAAGTATAAGTAGACCCCGAGCGGTAGACCCCGACTCCGGCTTTCTTCCCGTTTGAAGTTTGCTCAACTCCGAATAGCCGACAAATATGCCCGTCCGCTACGGCATCAATCCTTGCCCTCGCCTTAACTCCCCACGATTTTTTCGAGGCCGCCGTGAAGGTCTTGGATACAGCCCTGTCATCCGTGCCGTCGCTCTTGCCGATAAGATGCAGGGAGTAAGTCCCTTTGTCCTTCCACACGGATGAGACTTCGCCCGTCGTCCCCGCGCCGCCGCTGTCGGTCCATCCCGTTCCAGGATAGCTCTCTCCGTCGTGTGAGATTGTGGGTGTAAGCCCTTCGCCGAGGAAGGTAAAGCGATCGAAGGCTATTGTCTCGATTTTGATGATTTCAATGTAACCGTAGACATGCTGACTATGGGGCGGGGCGGTGAGCCCAGTTGAAACTTTTAAATAGTCCTCGTGTACCTCGCAATCTCCGGAGGCCCCGCGTACGGCTTGATTAGAATAAACAAGCCCATCGTTGCCTGTGTCCACATAGAGTAGGTACCAAATGCCTATAAATACCCATTCCCCCCCGTCGGCCTTACGGTAAACCTTTACAAAGTCATTGGTCGAATCAATCAAGAAGCGCCATGTATACCAAGTAGCTGTCGCGGTCGTGAGGTTTATCCACTTATCAGGCAAACCGCTCGGAGAGGCCGCGGCGTTCAAACCAAACCTGTCGGTGTAAATGCGCCAAAAAACATGGTGTTGCCCGTTACGGTAATTCCCCTGTACATGGGTACCGCTTCCATCTGCGCCAAGTGCATCATAATACTGGCGCACTTCGATTGAGTATTGAGACGGCAGCACCCCGACATTTTTTTGATACCGTGTAGTAGACGATGCGGACGGATGAGCGTGAGCTTGTCCCGCCGGGTTTATTTCAACTACGCCCGTTCCGGTGTTGGTTATCGTCCACCCTGTCGCATTATCCCAGGGCTGGTCAAGCAGATCCCATGTCGGATCTGTAGCATTCGCCGCCTGAGTCACGACCGCATAGATTGTAGACCAGCGGGAGTCATCCTTTATGCCGTGAAGGACAACGGTATCGACCCAAGTGGTATAAGCCGAATCTGAAAAGATAAAGATCTTTGCGAACCTCCCGTGATGGCGAAGCTCGCAGTAGTAAGGTGTGGAAGCCGTCAAGGAAGCCGAGCCTATCTTCTCCTTACCGCTTACCACATCGGCGACTTTCAGCTTGTAATTCGTGCCATCGTAGTAAAGGCCCGCGTGGATGCCGGAGACCCATTCCCTGATAGCCCCTCCCTCGTCCGATATGCCGAGATAGGCGAGATAAGACCCAGCGCCCTCGTTGCCGGTGGCACAAATGGTAAACTGTATCCTCGATCCAGCGAAGTATTCAGCGGCCTTGTAGAGGCGTGTATAGCCGTAATTGAGGCCAGTATCGGCGGTCACGCGGGATGAGGTGACGGTGATTTTTGCGTCAGGGTCAGTCTCGGTGTTGCCCGTCAAGACCTCTGCCGTAGACATTGTGGCCGGGAAGGCGTACGTGGGCGCGGAATAAGTGAGCGTATCGCGCTCGATGTTTTCGATGTAGCCGGTTCCTAAATACCCGGAAGCGGCCTCAGCGTAATTATGGGTGAGATAGAGGTAGCGAAATTTGTACCTTTTCTTCGTAAGACCAAGGGAGAGGGTTGAGAGGAGGTTCGTCCTTGCGGAGTCCGAATAAATATAAAGATAGATTGTCCCGTGGAGGCCGACGCTCTCGTCCCGCCTGATTTTATAATAATAGACCGTGCCGACTGAACCAGCGTAAGAACTGGAATCATAGTCAGTATAAGTATCCACACCGTTCCAAACGCTCTCCCGCAGGGATATTGCCCCATCCCCCTTATTAACGACGCGGAGAAAATGCGAGTCTGCATCTTTAAGCGCATACGGTACGCATAGAAAAGGCGCACCTGTAGAGGATGAGAGGCAGGCAGTAAATTTTTCCTCGAAATCGGAGGAGTACTCCAGCGGCCCGACCGTCTTAGTAAGGTACGTCTGCCCCTCGCTGCTCCAGACATCCGTAAAAGACGCCCGCGTTGACGTCTGCGTCAGCCGATTTGATGGGTCCACCTTGGAATAAAACTCTAAAAGATTTTCGTTCATAACTTTATTGCCTCACCCTCTGCCATGACTTATGGCAACTCGTGCACGTTGATAGACGTCCTATAGACCGTTTCCTGGCAACCGGCCCCGCCGTCCACTTTGCACTGGAGTTGGATTGTTTTGTTGCCCACCAGCCCCGCATAATCGACCGTATAGGCCGCAAACTGCCATTGTCCGCCGCCGGCAGCGTCCGGGCCGGCCTCGAACGGGGCTATGCCGGTTGTGCCGTCTATATTAAGCGCGACCTGGAGCTCATGGGCGACCGAACCGGTGTTTTTGGCCTGCACGGCGACCGAGATCTCGAGACGCTTGCCCGTAAAGACCTGGGTGACGGACGTGTTCGGGATGTTTTGATACCCGGCGGCGTTGTTCAGCGCGCGCTGGGTATTGTTGTACACGCAATTGTGCGCGAGCTTGGACGCGTTCGTGATCTGAAAATACGTGCCGTCATAGGAGACCTCGACTATGGCCCCGGCCAGGATCGCGCCTGCCTCGATGTCGTAACTGCCGCCTTTTTTTATGGCCACGGCGCCCAGGCCGTCTATATTCAGGGTCGCCGCGCCTGTGTTGGCGTTCGCGGCCTTGAATCGGATAGGCATGCCGTTAATATGGGCCGTAAGGGCCGGGGTCAGGGCAATTGCGTAGGCGTCGGCAACGCCCGAATCAACCGCGTAATCGAGCGGGGCCGAACCGTCCTGATCCTGTCCGTCATGGCGATGGCCAAATATCTTATTGAGGAACGCAGCAAGGAGCCGCGTTCCTGGAATGCCCAGTGATTTATCACCATCTGTGAATGTCGTCTTTGGCATTAAGACCTCCTATTGATAATTGAACGAAACGGCCGCGTGCGCCGGTTTAAGTCTGTTGAAGATGCCCTCTAAATAGGCATCGGAAAAGTAGTTTAACGAGTCGCCGCTACATGAAATGCCAGCCTCGAAATAGTATGATACGGCGTTAGAATTCGATACAACGACCTCCCAGACATATATAATGTCTTCTATCCATATCTCATCACCTGCCTCATTCCAACCTGCCATGAATGGCAGGAATTCTTCTATAGTGACCGTGTACCCGAGTTTGGCAGCCAGCGTTATAAAATAATCCTTTGTCAGGCTCCCGCGCGCATTTATGGCCGCCAGGAGGTTATCGATCCTCGCCGGGTACGAAATGCTCGAATCGTTTGTGATCCCGTAAGTGCTCTCCCAATCAGGCAAGAGCTGAACCGTCCCATCCGGGTAGCATTCTGATAAAAGGGCGTCCGCGTTGTCCTGGCAATTCTCAAGCGCATCGGCCTGGACGGTCAGGTCCTTCAGGACTTCCGAATCTGCTGAATCAGAATAGGTTCCGTAAGGCAATAGCATCTTAAGGAGATCCAGAAAGCTTTGTTTTACAGGTACAGACTGCTCTGATGGAGTAATCGCACCAGATGGATCACCGAAGTAATTACCCCAATATCCTGCCCCCCAATAATTGTTAGAAAAAAATCCAGGCATTACGCCATCTCCGTTATGGTCAAAGTTCCAGGGCAGATCATCTCAATCGTTGATCCGCTATTCGCGGGCGTCACGTTCGCGGCCGGCACGGTGAGGCTCCGGTCGTCCACGCCCTCGACGTCGCTTATGACCCTCTCCAATTTGCTCTTATACAGAATCTCTCCGGGCTGCATTATGTTCAGGTATGCGGTTATCGCGTCTTCGACCCAGGGTTGTACCTGAGAGAACGTGTAACCTGAGGCCACCTTTATCGTGGCGGTCACGGCCTGGGTTTTTGCCGTGGGCGCCAGCACCTGGAATATCTTTACGCTTACGGGCCGTAGAGCGTCTATATGCGTCGTGACGGAATCAACCAGGGTTTGAGTCGGTATCCTCGAGGAGCCCGAGCCTGCCACCAGGGGAACGACCGTCACGGAGCCGAGGCCGAGGCGTAGCGGGTAGACGTAAGCTGCATCAACTCCTGTGACCTCCAAAGCCCACTGCTTGTAATCGCTTTCGTTGCCTCCGGCCGGAGGCTGTCTGATGATATCGAGGAGCCGGGAGAGGAGGTCAGCATCCGCCTCCTTGTCAGTGCCGCCGGTGAAGGCGAGCGCGTTTGAGGCGGAAGAGTCCACACCTGCCGGAGGGTCCTGAATGGTCAATGATGTTGAGGCCGGGAGATTGCCAGAGCTTCCGCCCTCGACGGCCTGGGCCGTCACATCGAGGACGCCGAGGGTTATAGTCCCGCCTGTTGTGGTCTCAAAAGATACGTCATCCGAGGTCTTAAGGGTTACGCCGATGTCGACCACCGTGCCGTCTGTTCCCGTCAGGGTCACGGTGCCGGAGGCCATTGTGGCCTGCTTCCTTGACAGGCCCCGTATCGCGGCGTGGCGCTCCAACTCATCCGAGTCCGCGCTGTCCGGGAATACCTGCCGGGCGATCCAGAACTGGTATTGATATATCCCCCAAAGGACTGAGGCCAGGACGGAGGCCCGCACGTAGATATCCGAACCTTCCGAGATATCGGCTCCGGGTATCTGGTTCGCATAGTCGGTAAGGATCGCGTCGAGTATGTCGGCGTAAGAAGGCGTTGTATACATTATCTCATCTCACCTTTACGAATATTGTCTGGGTTATGGTCTCTCCGTTGCTCTTTGCCTCTATCAGGCATTTAAGCCGAGAGTTAGCCTTGTCTAACTCTGTCGTGACCTCAATGGATTCGGCCCGGTCTTTGTCGATGATCCACTTGAGCGCCTCGTCGCAGTATTCTTTTGCCTTTTTCGCCACCCGGTCGACGGACTTCTCTCTTTCGAGCAGATAAAGCCTCGAACCGAACTCCGGATTGAACGGCCATGAGCCCCGGCGTATCGTGAGGCTTAAATAGATATTGTTCCGGATATCCGTCGTAAGCGCGTACTGTCCTTTGGATACCGTGTAATCTTTCGTATACGGGTCTATGATGAAGTCGTTCATACGGCCTTAACCTTCGTCGTTTTGTGTGTTGCACCTGCCTGTTGATCAGGGGCCGAGCCGCCGCTATGAGTATGCGTATTGTATAGGGTCATGAAGTCCTCAGTCGGGATCGCCTTGAGGCCCGCGGCGGCACCGAGATTCACCGTCGGCGAGACTATCGTCGCGCTCGTCGCGGCCGTAACCGTGACAGAAGGCGCCGTGACCGAGGCGGCTGGCGCGTTTATCGAGACTGAAACAGCCGCCTCGATATTCACCTGCCCCCCGCTTTTTATCGAGATCTCCTTATTCCTCTTGAGGTGGACGCAGTCGCCTTCGTCGGTATAGAGACCGACCTCGCCCTTTTCAAGAGTGAGGCGATATCTCCTATCTTCTGTCGCAATGACCACCGCGTTGTCAACGCCGCCGATGAAGAGCATGATCCCTTCCGCGCCGTCGAGCGGCCGCGAGGCGAAGCCGTAATCTTGGAAGAGCTCCTTAGAGGTAAAATCCTCACCGCGTCCCTTTACGTCTATGAGCTGGATCTTCCCCGTGCGGACGGCCTTTACGAGCACCCTTATAGCGGTATAGAGCCTTCTCATGAGACCGTGTATCCTTTCATAAGTTTTCCTATCGTCAACTCCGTTCTCGGGCCGTTCTGCCTGTCCATCGTGAGCTTCCGCCCCAGCACCAGGTAGTTGCCAAGCTCACCAAGCACTTCGTCCCTTAAGTGGCAGACCGTGTTCGCACGGTAGTTCACTCCGTCCTGGCTGTGGCCGGCAATGACGATCTCGAGCCTCCAGCCTTCGACCTCCCGTTTTTTCATCTCGAGCTGCACCTGGTATGCGGCGGCCTTGACGGATGAGCACTGCGACTGCATCACTAAAGGTTTTGCAAAAGGGAAGTCCTTCTCCGTGGAGATCTTCTTTACCGTCTGCTCACCGGCCCCGAAACTATCCGAGCCCTGAATCTGGGCTATCGTCGTTATCTTAGAGAATCTCTTCGAGATATCGTTCGTGCGGCTGGCGGAGATGATATTGTTCTTTTTCCTGTCGTCACCCTCGGTATAGGTGTAAAAATTGTAGACCGCGGTATCGCTCTCTCCCCGGAGTTCCCCAAATACCAAAATCCCGTCAGGCTCCATCCACATAAGGAGTCCGCGTCTCTGCGCGTAGTCCGACAGGGCCTCGAATATCGACACGCCCGGCTCCCACTGGCAGACGTTGGAGGACGTGTCGTCGAATATCTTCGATAGTGCGTCCCTCCTCGGCTTTTTAAGCTTCGATACGCCGGTGTTCGTCAGCTCGTTGCCGTACATGATCTTCGAGCTGTCGATAAAGTTGACGTTCTTGAGGAGCCTTTTTGCCAGCTCCTTGAGCTCCATCTTGTTCAAAGTCTTGTACTCCTCGACCGACGAATCGATGAGTAGGCCCATGTAGTCGCGTCCCACGATCTCCATTTCCTGGGATCCCTTCGCGTATGAGGGCTTCACGCTGTCGATCACTCCGGTCATCTCAAGGCTGCCGTTGACGTACAGTCCGAACTGCTTGCCCGGTTCGATGGAGTCGTCTATCCGGGATATCTTGCAGGAAAAACAATCCGCGGGCGTCAGGACGTTGGAGTCCGCCGAGTAGGATACAAAGTTCGATATCTGGCTCGAACCTATGACCAGGGCGACTGCGTCACGCATAGACCCTCAGTATTGTTCCGTTTGAAATGAAGTTCGGGTTTTTGATGCTGTTTATCCTCAGGAGCCTCTCGGCCTCGTTGAAATCACCGTATAACTTAAAAGCAATTAAATGGATCGGCATATCGCCGGGCACCTCGTACTCGATGATCTTCTCCCTCTTGAGCCGGATCGTATCCGCCGTCTGTTGGACTATGAGCGCCTGCCTCTTTAGCGACTGCTCAAGTTCGTAGCCGGTGCCCGGGTACGCCTCGCGCACGGCCTGTATGGCGGTATTGATAGCCTCCCTGGCCGCAGCCGCAACCCTGTCGATCTCGTCGATCGTCAGGAGCTGAGTCCTCGATACGTCAGAGTCCATGCCGTAGGCCTTGAGGCTTAAAGTCCCTCCGTTCTCCGCCGCCTCGTCTGCCGCGAACTCGATAGTCGCGGCGGTTGCCAGGGCAGTGGATTTGCTCGTATGCCAGGTAGCCTTCAAGGAGCTGTCCCCCTTGAAGTCCCCCAGGGCTGTCTCGATCTTGTCGAGCCCGTACTTGAGGCTGGCCATGAACTTGCCCGGAGCGTTTATGAGACTTGTATAAGCGCCTGCAACACTCTCGATGGCCGAGGCAACGCTCCTGAGGATCGAGCCAGGAAGGTTCGTTGCGAAGCTTACACCCGACGAGATGAGCTTGAAAGGCGCCGCGGCGGCGTTTATGTACGTCTTCACCGTGGCCACGACGGAGTTTATCTTCTTCATGGCCGCGCGTACCTTGTTTGCGTACCCCGCGATCGTGGAGAGGAATCCCGCATCGCCCAGACCGTCGGAAGGGACGTCTCCGGGTATGCCGCTTTCCTCGGTCGCGCCGGAGAGGGCGGTCTCGGACTCGTCCATAGTGTTCGAGGTCTCCGCCGAGCTCTCGCTTGCCTTCGCCCCGGCGGTAGATACCGGCACGGCGAACTTTAAATCCTTATGCTCGACAAAGGTTATGTCGATATCGGTGTAGTAAGCACGTTCATCGGCCCTTATCGAGACGGTCTTAGGGATTGCTTTGAATGACCCGAATACCGGGTGGACGACCTCACCGGGCCCCTGCATCTCAAGGGCTTCGATAAAGGCGGACAGGTTATTGTAGTTTTCGGGCAGGAATGCCGCCTTGAGCCGGACGACACGCGCCTTAAGACCCATGTCTTCAAGATCGCTCCCGTCTGTGTATGGGTATTCATACTCTGCGACGCTTTTTTCAAAGCCGTCCTCGATCTCCACAAAATCAAATTCTATCCCTCTAAAACTCGCCTGCTGAAGGTCTACTTCGTTCCACATATATGCCTCTAATATGCTGATACCGGGTGGTCGAATGAGCCCCGGTTCACGGTTATCTCGGTTTTCATGTTACCTTCCTGCACTATCCGTCCGTCCTTGTCGATCTTGATATTGATCGTGTTCTTTATGGCGTCACTGTGCAACCAATCCGAAATAACGCCGCCCAATCCCTTATCTTCACCGGTCATTTTCTTAATAATGGCATCCAGTCCTTTGTTCAGCACTGAACCTATACCGTATGCCGCGGCGGCCGTGCCTCCGACAAGAAGAGCGCTTGTACCCAAGCCTGCCGTCGCCAGCGTGGCTCCGGTTCTGAGAGCGCCTAACCCTTTTCCGGCTCCGAGAAGCCCTTCGGCCCCTCTGGTGGTAAACAGGGTTTTAAGCTTCCCTAATAAAGTCGCGGCACCCGCTGCTTCCGCGATATCTCCCGCCGGATTCTGTCTCAATGCGTCTATGGGGCTCGACTCGCCCCGCATGAATTTAACCGGCCAGTTCGTTATAAATACAGGGGTCACTCCTGTTGCCGCTTCGATAGCCTTGCCCTGGGCTATGCCGCTCGCGTTTCCTAAAAATCTTTCCGCAAGGCCGCCGATAAGTTTGCCGCCTATCTTTTTCATCAACACTGCGCCTCCGAGCGCGGCGGCACCGCCCATAATCAATTCTTTCCCGCCGAGTTCGTAGCCTTCCTCTTTTTTTGGATCGAGGAGCTTCTTTACGCCCCCTGCAAGCGATTTGTTTATAGGCTTTACAAACTCGTCCGCCGCTTGCTTCAACACATTTTTGAGCCTCCCGCCCTGGTCGATGAGGTTATCCGTCGCCTCGCCCAAGTCCCTCTTCAATGTCCCCCCCGCCTCGCCGATCTGCCGGGAGAAGCTGGACACCTTGCTTAAGGTATCCCCCTGGAGCAACGTCTTTATGCCTTTGATGGTGTCGAGGTCGGCGTGCCCGAACGCCCGCTGTACGAACAGGGCCCTGTCCTTGTCGGTCTTCAGGGCGTCGTACTTAATCTTGATGTCCTTTAGGACGTCCAGGGCGTCGCGCCTGGCGCCGCTCGCGTCAAAAAACTTTACGCCCGTCGCTCCCTGTGCCGCCATCATGTAGCGAAGGTTCGTGAACACACGGAGGGTGCTATCCGCGAGGGTAGCAAGCCTCTCCGGCTGGCGTTCCACCATCGAGAGGGCTTCGATAAACCCGAGGGTCTTTTCAAAGCCCATGCCCGCCGATGACGCGTTCACGCCCACACGCGCGAATATCCCGGAGAGATTTTCCAGCTCAGCGTTGCCGAGCCTTCCGGCCACGGTTAACTTGTCGAGGAGCTCAAGGGCCTTGCCCGGCTTCTGGAGGTCGAACTCGAAGGCCGTTGCGGCCACGGTCAGCCCACCCGCAAGCGTCTGGGCGTTCGCGCCGGTCACGGCCATGGCGACATTGACGCCCTCAAGGGTCTCTTTCGCCTCTTTCATCGAAAGGCCCGACTGCACCAGGGCGTTGAACCCTTCCTTGAGGCTAACCGCGTCCTGGCCGGTCTGCCGTGACATGGCGAAAAGGTCGGCCCTGAGTGTCTTGACCTCTTCCCTGCTCGCCCCGGCGGTCTGTCCTATCTGGGTGAGGGATTTGTCGAGCAGGGCGGAGTCCCGCATCTCCTTTGCCATGCCTATGGAGATGCCCAGGCCCGCGAGCTTTGCGGTGACGGAATTAAGGGAGTTCTTCAGATTCTCAAACTCCCTCTTCGCCCCCTGGGCAAACCCGGATACCGCCGTCTTGGCGTGGCCCAGTTCCGTCTTAAGCTTGGCGGAGTTGCCGATCATCTCAAGGTACAGTCTCATATCCGGCATAGATTGCTACTTCCTTCTTACCACGAATTCCTCAACCGCCTTCGGTTCAGGGTTTATTATCTTGTTATACAGCTCGATATGGAGTGCCGCTTCCGTGTCCGTCATGCCGAGGATATCTTTATACGTGAACCCCAGGTTGAGGAGCGCTATTACCATCTTCCGCTGGAGTTCCATCCTCCGCGCGAAATCGACGCCGTCTTTCCTCCATGCGCCTGGTCGCGGACACGAATTCGTTGAAGTCTCCCTGCGTCATGTTCATCACGACGTCGGGCGTTATAGATTCCTTCGGTATCGAGCCTATGCGGACGATCCGCTTCGCCATGACGCAGACGTTGAAAAAGGAATCGCTCTTTTCCGCGCGCGCAAGGAGGGTTTTATCCCTGCTTTCCAATATCTCCACGGCGTCGCTTACGAGCTGTTCGCGGAGCTCATACCCCCTGTGGGTCTTTCCCTCGTATTCGACGCCGTTTGGCAGCGTGCCTGTCTCTGTCAGCATCGGTTATTCCTCCTTGCGGTAGGTGGCCATGAAGGTTATCGGACGTACCGCTTCCTTGTCTCCGTCGAACTCCGTTTCGCCAACCTTGAGCGTGGTGACGCCTGTGTAGCTGATCGTTCCCCCGTCTTCCTTCCCGATCGTCAGGGTGCTGTCCTCGACTTTGGAGAAGTCGAACTCCGCCTCGTTGGGCACGATATAGTTGACCGTGACCTGGTGGCGCTGGGGCACCTTTACGAACCCTGTCTTGTTCATGAGGTTGACCGGTTTGGCGTACTCGACCTCATGTATCTTGACCGACTTGAAGTCCTCTATCGTCTGCCCGTTAACCGTGAGCGTGATCTTGCTTGCGTATTTTGACATCCTTATTTACCTCCCTTCGCGG
>JACRCI010000046.1 GCA_016219105.1 Deltaproteobacteria bacterium
AAAAACCCATAAAAAATAGGAAGTCTGTCATGCTGAACCATGGCCTGAATTTATTTCAGGCTTGTTTCGGGGGTGACATAAAGTCACTTTTTCAGCAGCCTGCTAATAAAGAATGAGGGAGGTTACATAGATGCAGCTTACCGGACTTCTCTGGGGACAGAGGCTTTTAAAGAAGGTCGAGTTCCCGGTCGCCGAGGTGCTCGGACCCGAGGCCACGGTTGACGAGATAAAGGCCCTCATAAAGAAATGCGCCGGGGTGTTCGTAAAACCCGTCTTCAAGGGCGGCGTGGGCAAAAAAGGCAAGGCGGGACTCATAGGCAGGGCGTCCGACATAAACGAGGCCCTAAGACACAAGGAAAGGCTCTATTTCGTCGAACACCGTTTCAGCAACTCCACTGCCAAGGCCGACGGGGTTACGTTCGAGGGGCTCGTCCCGGCCCAGCACGAGGTCTACTTCTCGATTGCCGATTCAACCGTATACCGCGCCCCCACCATGACCATAACCCACCACGGAGGGGTGGACATAGAGGAACTCCCCAAGGACAAGATACAGGAAGTCCCCTTCGACCCGCTGACCGGGCTTAAAAGCTACCACGTATCCAACGCGCTCGAGGAACTCGGCGCGCCCAAGGAGATTATAAGCCCGCTCGTGCAGAACCTTCCCAGGCTCTGGACGCTTTATAACAACTACGGCATGAGCATGCTTGAGCTCAACCCCATAAGGATGATGCCCGGGGCGCAGGACAGGCTCACGCCGGTCGCGTGCGATTTCAAGGGTTCGTTCGACCAGGACGACCCGGCCTGGAAAAGGCTCGATCTGCCGGCCCATATATTCGCGTCCGACTATTCCGAGTTCGAGCAGGAGATAAACCAACTCAGGACCTATCAGGGGCAGAGCGACGTGTTCATCATCAACCCGCACGGCACCATAACCGCCCCGACCTTCGGCGGAGGCGCCAACGCCCTCGTCACGGAACTGCTCGGCGAGAGCGCCACCATATCGTCGGACTTCGGCGGAAACCCCCCGTACGAAAAGATGTTCCAGATATCGCGGATAGTGTTCAAATACTGGCTCAGGCAGTCCAACGTCCTTTTTATAATAGGCGGCAAGGCCAATAACACCGACATATACGAGACCTTCAGGGCCATGGCCGACGCCCTCAGGAACTTTTTCCAGACCAACGGCCCCACCCCTCTGTTCGTCGTCATAGGCAGGGGAGGTCCTAACCTCGTAAGGGGCATGGCCTACATGAAGGACACCCTCGATCAACTGAAGCTTCCCTACCGCATCTTCGGCCATGACAGCGCCATGAGCGAGGTCGTGAACTACGCACTGAAGATTGACGGGTGGATGGAGAGGGAGGGTAGAAGCCTTATCTCTAAAAGGTTTTCATCCCCCGGCGCCGAAGGCCTGGTCACGGCGGCCCCGGAGGCAAACCGCAAGGCGACTACTTCTCGCGTGAAAGGCGGCCGTAAGGCTGAAGGACGCGGACCCCGCCGCGGGGCGACAACGTAAAAAGAACGAAGGGACCAACGTGAGGGATTATGCACAAAGAAGGCGTTAAAAAATTCAACTACTACGTCGGCGTCAATTCCCTGGAGAATGTCGCGACCAGGGAAGACAGGGTCTGCGTCCTGAACATACTCGGCACCGAAAGCCGGACCGTCACCCCGGTAAGCCATGAATTTTCCGGCGGGAACGTCGTTTTCGGGACAGGCCCCGGAAGGAGCGGGCAGAGCCTTCCGACGAAGCTCGGCGGCATACCGGTTTTCAACTCCATAAAAGAGGGCCTCGACAAAGGGCACCCGTTCAACACGGCCGTCATCTATCTGCCCCCCTCAGGGGTGAGGGACGGGGTAGCCGAGGCCGTGAAGTTCAACCCGAAACTGAAAAAGGTCGTGATACTGACCGAGAAGGTTCCGATAGGCGACTCCCGGATCATAAGGGCCATCTGCCAGACAAACGGCGTGGACGTCTTCGGCGCCAACTGTCTCGGGGTGGCGGACGCGTGGAACAGGGTCAGGATAGGCGGGGCGCTCGGGGGCAGCAAGCCCGACGAATCACTCGTAAAGGGTTCCATAGCAATATTCTCCAATTCCGGAAATTTTACCACTACCATAGCCGTTTACCTCCTTACGAGCGGATGGGGCACCACCACGAGCGTATCCAGCGGAAAGGACGTCTACATACAGTTCGCGCCGGCGGAGTTTTTCAACGCGCTGGAGAAGGACGGGAGAAGCAAGGGCGCCGTCATATACGTTGAGCCGGGCGGTTACTACGAACGCGGCCTCAATATCACCAAACCCACGGTCGCGTGCGTTGTCGGGAGATGGAAGGCGCGCCTTACCAAGGCGTGCGGACACGCCGGCAGCCTTGCCGGAAGCGGCGACGACGCCAGGGCCAAGGAGAAGTGGTTCATGGATTATTTCGGCGTGGACGGCATATACACGCCCGAGAGGCCCGTTTTCTCCAAGAAGGGCGCGGTGGTGACCAACATCGCGCACATACCAGAGGCGCTTTCGAAGGTCATGGAACTCGGCGGCGTGGAGCCGGACTTCGAGCCCAAAGGCGACCTTTCCCTTAAATGCTGGCTCGCGAACAACGCCGGTATCAGCCTGCCCAAGGCGCTCGACGTAAAGCAGGTTCTGGCGGTCGCTCCCTATGGCGAGCAGATAGAGACGGTCTTAAAACAGGTCGGCGCCCAGTACCCGCGTCAGCCCATGAAGGACTGTAGCGGCGCCTCCATGATGGATCCCGCGACGCAGGTAACGCGGATATACGACGTTTCGATACTCGACGCATCAAAACGCACGCTGGAGGAAAACCTCGTCCTGTCGCTTCTTAAAAGCTATCCGGACCCTTACGGGAGAAAACTCGCGAACCTCGCGTTTAACGCCTTTGTAAACCACCACGACGACCCGGCGCTCATGGCCGCCGCGGCAAGCAGGGAGGCCGAGAATTCGCCGAACACCGTCGTCGCCGCCGCGGTCTCGATAATAGGAAAGGGCAGGGTTAAGAAGTCGCTGGAGGTATCGAGACTGCTGCTCGGAAAATTCCAACACTCGGGACTGGTAAACCCGACTTCCGGTTTTAATTATTCGGCGATACTTAAGTCCCTTACAAAGGACGAAAAGGCGCTCTTTGCCGGCGCGGGAGCGGACGGCGCGGCCAGGGCGAGCATCATGATCGCCGAGCTAAGCTCCTTGAAGAAAGAGTCGGTATTCATAAACTTCGTAAGGGACGCATCCGGAGGGAAACCCTCGGTGGACGCCGTCCTTTCCGCGATATGGACGACACTCGGATGGGAAGGCCTCCTCAAGAAGGACATCTCGCGGTGGACGCTTATGACGCTCCCGTGGTATTCGAGGGTGTTTTCAACCATCGTGGGCTGTTCCGTGCCCACTGACAGGCACACCAGGAAAGGGTTCTGCGGGGTTGACACCGCGGAGATATTAAAGGACTGGTCGTTTACCGAGACCGCGTTCCTCGCCCTGGTGGGCCGCCGTCCGGCGGCGGCTGAGCTGTTTGAGTTCTCCATGCTCCTGGGCCTCATCATATCCAACGGCCCCGGGACTATCTCCGCGCAGGGGGCCAAGGGAGGGGTGAGCGCGGACGGACCGGAAAGCCCGATGAGGGTGCAGATAAACAAATCCTTCGTAGGCTTTTTAACCCATACCGGTTTCGCGCACGGCGGCAACGGCTATGAGGCCATAGCCTTCCTCATCGAGAGGTTCAAGGATAGCGGGCTTAAAGACCCGGGCAACAAAAACCACTCCATTGATCTTAAGGCCATAGCCGACGCGTATTCACGGCACTACAGTAAATATAAGGCCGAGCAGAAATCCATCGGGAACCTCGAATACGCCAAGATCCCATGCTTAAACCATCCGATATTCAAGGGCAGGCCCGTGAACTACGACCCAAGGGAGAGGTTCATCAGCTCCACGTTCGAGGAGAGGGGGATATACAACGTCTTCCTCGACTTCTACGGAAGGCTCGTCAACTCGCTTTTCCAGGCCAAGGTCACCCCCAACGTCTACTGCGTCAACGTGGACGCCGTGATAGCGGTGATACTCCTTAAGATACTGTGGCAGCCCTTCCATAAGGGGACAATATCGGAAAGGGAGATGGAGGACTCGGCGTTCACGACGTTCCTTTTCGGAAGGATGATAGGCTCGGCCTCGGAGATAGACGACCATATAAACCGCGGCCGCGACATGGACACGAGGACTCCCGCGAGCAAGTGCCTGTACGTGCGCTGAAAAAACGCGGCTGATATCCTGCGCCCCGGAGAGGTTCCCATCTCTTTCCGGGGTTTTTTGTTTGACAAGGGTTTTTGCGCCTGTTATAAAGTTGTCATCATGTTTTTTAGCGTCCGACGTGGCCGGCTGGTTGGCCGTCGCGTCTATCTGGCTGGAAGGAGGGGTGTCAATTGAAACAATCAAGCTCTACCGGCGAGAAGAAGTTGTTTTTATTGGTGGTTATTTTGCTGATAGTCGGCGGGGGCGTGCTTCTTTTTTATCTTTTCAAGGCAGGCAAGACCCCCCGGTCCGGCGAACATAAAATAGTATCCGCGAGGGTTAAGATAGAGACCGTCATGGAAACTACCGGGGTTCCGACCACCACTCCGTCCGTGACGACCAACACTCCGTCCGTGACGACCAACACTCCGTCCTCGACGGCCAACCAGCCGTCCTCGACGGCGGTGAAGCCCGTTGTGGAGGAAAAACCGTCTAAGAGGCCTTTGGTCAAGCCGTCCGAAAAACCTGTTACGAAGGCCGCGGAAAAACCTGCGGATAAAGCAGTCGCGAAACCCGTTGAAAAGACGATCAAACAGACCGCACAGGCCAGGACGACCTCGACGGCCGGCACTCCGGCCAAAAAACCCGTCCGTTATAAGCCGTGGGCCGTGCACATAGCGTCGGTCGCGAGCAAGAAGGAGGCCGCGGAGCTTAAAAGCGCCGTCGCCGGAAAGGGCTATAAAGTCTATGTGACCGACTTCAACAAAGAGGGGCTTAAATGGTACAGGGTCAGGGTCGGTTTCTACTCAACGCGCAAAGACGCGCAGAAGGCCGCCTCAAGCCTCGCAAAACAGTTTGAGAACATAGACGCATGGCCGGTCATGCCGTCCAAAGACGAGGTACGCAGGCACATGAATTAGCTTGACCTGACCGTGGTTCTACCCTTAAAATATTGCTTATGGAGGACGCGGTTTATCAGCCAACCAGCCTTGACGGCCAACCAGCCGTCTACGACGGCCAACCAACCGGCCCTGCCGGCAAAGAAAAATACGTATTTATCGAGACGTTCGGCTGCCAGATGAACGACAATGACTCCATGAGGATGCTCGCTCATCTCAAGGACTCGAAATACCTTCCCACCGACGAGCCTGCGAGCGCCGACCTCATACTGATCAACACATGCAGCATCCGCGACAAGGCGGAACAGAAATTCTACAGCGCCGCCGGCAAGTATAGGGAGCTCAAGGAGAAAAACCCATCGCTTATCATAGGCATAAGCGGATGCGTGGCGCAGCAGGCGGGAGCGGGGCTACTCAAAAGAATCCCATACGTTGACATGGTCATCGGGACGCACAACGTGCACAATGTCCCCGAACTCGTCGAGGAGATATCCGACCGTCGTGGACGGCTGGCAGGCCGGCCGGATGAAAAGATATCCAGGACAGAATTTCGTGACACTATAGGGCCAGGCGAATATGCTGCTTACGGATTGCCTTACGGCGGCGGGGTAAAGGCCTCGGTGAGCATAATGCGCGGCTGCGATAATTTCTGCACCTACTGCATCGTGCCGTCAGTAAGGGGAAAAGAGGCGTCGAGGCCGTGCGAAGACATCCTCGACGACGTAAAAAGGCTCGCTGACCAGGGGGTAAAGGAGATTACCCTTCTGGGACAGAACGTAAACTCATACCGGCCAACCAGCCGTTCTCAACGGCCAGACGGGCCTGCCGTGACGTTCCCGGGGCTTTTAAGGCTGGTATGCGCGGTGGACCCTATCGAGAGGGTGAGGTTCGTGACATCGCACCCGAAGGATATGTCCACGGAGCTTATTTATCTCTTCGGTGAAGAGGCAAAAAAGCTATCGAGGAACGTGCACCTGCCGCTTCAATCAGGCTCCGACAGCGTCCTTGGGCGCATGAAAAGGGGCTATACGGTCGCCGGGTACCTTTCAAAGGTCGCCCTTTTAAGGAGGCTCTATCCGGACATCTCGATTACGACCGATATAATAGCCGGTTTCCCCGGCGAGAGCGGGGAGGATTTCGAAAAGACCGTTACAGTCCTGAGGGAAGTGGAATTCGACGGCGTATTTTCGTTCAAGTATTCGCCGAGGCCGAATACCGCGGCTGCGGGGTTTTCCGATCAGGTCCCGGCCGAGGTAGCCCAGGAAAGGCTCCTCAGGATACAGGAAATACAGAAAGGCATAACCGCCAAGAAGATGAAAGCGCTTGTCGGCAGAAACATGGATGTCCTCGTGGAGGGAGAGAGCAACCGTCAGGGACGGCTGGATGGCCGTCAGGGCCGTCCAACCGACTGTCAGGGCCGTCCAACCGAGATGACCGGAAGGACCCCGTGCAACAGGGTCGTGAATTTCCCCGGCCCGCGCGAGCGTGTCGGCGCCATAGTCGGCGTCCTCATAACAGGGGCGTGTTCAAACTCTCTAAGGGGGATTCAATGAAAGAAAGGAGGGCCGCATGCTGGTAAAGATGAAAGTCACGGGGCTTACGATGGACCCGTTCACAAACGCGCCTATAGTGATACTGAAGGACCAGGAGGATAAGAACGCGCTTCCCATATGGATAGGGTTGCTTGAGGCAAGCGCCATAGCGTCGGAACTCGAAAAGATGGAGTTCTCCAGGCCCATGACGCACGACCTGGTTGAGGACATCTTGAAGCGCATGGACGTAACCGTCACGAAGGTGGAGGTAAACGACTTGAAGGACAACGTCTACTACGCCACCATCCATATGGAAAAGGGCGGGGATAAATACGCTATAGACGCAAGGCCGAGCGACGCTATCGCGATCGCGCTCAGGGTGAGTTCCCCCATATACGTGGATACGAGGGTCCTCGACAAATCAAGAAGCATAGACATGAGAAACGCTCAGGGCGGTAAAAAAGGCGACGGCAAGGACAACCTGCTTGAGCTTCTCGAGGATATGTCGCCCGAGGCCTTCGGCAAGTATAGGATGTAGCCCCTGGCCGCCAGCCGGCCCTGCCGGAAAGCCGCTTAAGGCCTTTCTTTTATAAACCCCCTCTTGCAACGGAAATTATGGACATGGAGACCGTTAAGGAAGAACCGGTATTCAAAGACTTCTCGCTCATGGATGAGTCCAGGAAGCTCCTTGAGAACCATTTCTACGACTCGGCCTTCATAAACGAATACGGCAGGATCGAGACCGCCAGGAGCGAGAGATACGGCCTTTCATATTCGGTAATAATCATCCACATAGAGTCGTTCGGCGGCGCGAAAACGGCGCCGGGGAAAAAAGAATTGCTCAAGTTCCTCAAGGCCGTCGTCTCGGCGCTCATGAAGGTCGTCCGCACCTGCGACGTGGCCGGAATGCTCGAGGACAAGAGGATTATAGTGATACTGCCGCACACCGATTACTTCGGCTCCCTGATAACCATTAAAAAGATCCAGAAGGCCCTCGAGTCCGTCTCGACGGCGGGTGAGCCGCGCGCGGAAATAATATTCGCGCAGGCTACATACCCGAAGGACGCAAACGGTTTCGGAGAGCTTGTCGGCACCGCCGGAAGGAGGGTCGCCGGGAGGCTCAAGAGCCTGTGGGTGCAGCTCGGGCTTGAGGGAAAGCTCTTCTGGGAGACGGTGGCATCTCTGACCTCGGGCACGTATGGAGCGGAGGCTTATTCGACCTTTGACACGGGGCCGGACCTGGACCTTAAGAATTCGTTCATCCAGAGCGTTAACTCGGCGATACTGATGGAGATAGCGAGGACCCCGGAGAAAAGGGGGATACTCTACCTTGGGGTTAAAAAGGTCTCGAATGACCTCCCGTTCATGAAGGATATCGAGACCGCGGGCAGGACCGCCATGAAGATATTCGTCGTAGGCACGGACGGAAGTTCCGTGCCCGACACGAAGAACTCCACCACCGTGGCCCTCGGCGACCACCGTCTGGAGGGCGTGTATTTCACCTTTTTCATGAACGAGGACGCGGCATACGCCGTGATATGCAGGGAGAACTGGGGGGATACGCACAACTGTTTCCATACCTCGGACGAGTTCATAGTCGAGGGGCTTATAACCAAATTTCAGAGGGATTATTCGCTTCAGGAGCAGCTCTGATGCCGGATGGCAAAAAGATACTGCTGGCGCTCAAGGACCGGAAGGTCTCGGAAGAGTTAGCGAGGTTCCTGAAAGAAAAGGGCCTTGAGATAGCATCGGTCGAGGACGGCGCCAGGGCGCTCGAGAGCGTCCTTAAAGAACCCCCGTCCTTCATAGTCATAGACCCGTATCTGCCCATCATCAAGGGGGAGCGGCTTTTCCAGATACTCAAGAATAACCCCCACACGTCCAGGGTGCCGTTCATGTTCATTTCCGAGGCCCAGAAGGACGTGAAGGGTTTCAGGATCGGCATGGACATCTTTGTCACGAGGCCTTTCCATTGGGATGAGATATACGGTAAAATAAAACATACGCTCGCCTCCGGGGGGAGGATGGACGCCTCCCTCGGGGATAAGGACTTACAGGGAAGGCTCTCCCACATACATCTTGCGGACGTAATCCAGATGCTTCACATGAACAAAAAGGAGGGGGAGTTGTCCGTAAGTTCGCCCGCCGGGACAGGCTCCGTGTCAATGAAGAACGGAGAGATATTCAACGCCGTCTGCGGCAGGGCCGAAAGGGAAAAGGCGCTTTTCAGGCTCCTCACATGGAAGGACGGCACGTTCGCGTTCCGCCCGGCGGCGGTAGAATCCACCAGGAAGATAACCCTTACCACCGGCAACCTCCTCATGGAGGCGATGAGGCAGATGGATGAATACGAGAATTCGAAACACCTTTTCCCGGCGCCTGAAACGGTGCTCACGACGAATATCGAGGTGGCTTCTTTGCCCGGGGGGCTCAAGCCCGTGATGCACGAGGTCTTCAACCTCGTAAAGCACCACCCCGTGGTAAGAGACCTCGTTGACCGGTCATCTTTCCCGGACTATGAAGTCTACAGAACCCTTGCGAGCCTTTTGACAAGGCGGCTTGTCGAAGAGGTCAAGGGGGAGAAAAGGGAAGGGGGCAGGGAATTCGTCCCTCCGGCGCAGGCGATAAAGATAAAGGAAAAGTTGATAAGCCGGTGGTCGGACATGCTCGCCGTTAATTTCGGCAAGCTTTTGATAGCCTCGACCGCGGCCGCGCTTACGCGGAGGTTTGTGGAAGCCTCGGCGGCCCTGCCTGATTTTTTTCCCCGCCTCATGGATGAAGACACGGCGGCCCTGGGACGACCCACCGGTAAAGAGGCGCGGATGGGCGAGGACTGCCTCGGAGACCTCGGCGTGCTCAAGCTGTACGGGGGCATGGAGGTCGTTTTCTTTTCAGTGCCGACGGTTGGAGGCATGAGCCCTCTCATCAAAACGCTTTCCGGGAACGTCATAGGGTTGGTTCTTCTGTGGGACTCTTCGAGCGAGGCCGGGATACCGGGACTCATCTCGACCAGGAACGATGTGCTTTCCAGGAGGCGGGTCCCGGTCATGCATATCCACGCCGGAGATACCGAGCCGGATAAGGCAATCGTCAAGAAATACAGGACCATGCTGAATCTGAAGCAGGACGACCCCGTATTCACGCTTACCGTGCCGAGGAAGGATAACATGCAGGGCATCTTCCAGTCGTTCTTCATGGCGCTTTTAAAGGAAGACTATATCACTGGCAAGGTCTACGCCGTATGATAGACTTTCATGTCCACACGCTTTTTTCGGATGGCTCGCTCATACCGTCCGAACTCGTGGCGAGGGCGAAGGACTTAAGCTACATCGCCTTTGCCATAACCGACCATGCCGATGGATCGAACGTCGAAGAGGTCCTTAAAAAGACCGTCAGGTTCGTCGAGACCATGGACCCCGACTGCGGCCTCACCGTCGTGGCCGGGGTCGAGCTTACGCATATCCATCCAAAGGGCATAGCCGGGCTTACCAGGGAGGCACGGAACCTGGGCGCCAGGGTCGTGGTATGCCACGGAGAGACTATCACCGAGCCGGTTTGCGCCGGGACGAACCGTGCCGCCATAGAGGCGGGGGTTGACGTGCTGGCGCACCCTGGATTGGTGGGCGAGGCGGAGGCACGGCTTGCCGCCGAAAGAGGAGTGCTTTTTGAGATAACGACCCGCAAGGGACACAGTCTTACCAACGGGCACGTTGCCGCCATGGCAAAAAGGTTCGGCGTGGAGCTGATCCTCAACACTGATACCCATTCGCCGGAAGACCTCGTAACCGCGGATTACGCCCGCAGGGTGGCGCTTGGCGCCGGGCTCGGAGAGGACGACTATGAGAAAATCAAGGATAACGCGCGCAGGCTCCTGCGGAAGGTCTCAGGTTAAAAAAAGGGTCTTTTTGTTTTTGCTTTCCCTCGTCCTTATCGCCTGCGCGGGCGCCCAGGCCGCGGACAATACCGCTTTTTCAGACCGGTCATGGGGCACCCACCTGCACGACGCGGAGAGGACCAACTCCGCGCCCGGCGCGCTTACGCTCCCCCCGGCGCGGGAGTGGACCAAAAGCATCGCCTCGGTTTTCAGCCTTTTCAGGGTCAGGCCTCAGGCGGAATTCGTAACCTCCCCGGCGGTTTACAAAGGCTCAATCTATGTCGGCTCCAAAGATGGCCGGTTCTACGCCTTTGACCTCGACTCAGGCAAGGACATGTGGAAGTTCAAGCCCGCCTCCGGGGTGGACGGCCCCGCCACCGCATCGGAGGGCATGGTCTGTTTCGGCTCCATCGAAGGGGTTCTCTACTGCGTTCAGAGGGAGAGCGGACGGGAGATCTGGCGGTTCAAGGCACGGTCGGAGATAACGTCCTCGCCCGTAATAGCCGACGAAAGGGTCTATTTCTCGTCCTCCGACGACCGCGTCTACGCGCTCGATAAATCCGCCGGCGAGAAGATATGGACCTACACGCATAATTCGGCGAGCTACGTCGCCTCCCGCCTTGACGCCTCGCCGGCGGTATGGGGCGGCAGGCTCTACGTCATGTTCAACGACGGCTGGCTCGTATGCCTCGATAGTCGAACCGGCGCCGAGGTCTGGAAAAAAGACGTGTTGAACGGGAACATGCTTACCCTCCGGGGGCGCAGGACCCCGTACCTTTATGAAGGGCTTGTCTACGTCATTGACGATAAGGGCTGGGTGATAGCCCTTGACGCGGTAAGCGGCGAGGAAAAGGCGCGTTACGACATCGTAAGGGCCGTTGACTTCATCGTGACGAAAAAGGACATATACATCGCCGGTCATGAACTCCTTGTGGCCCTCGGCCGCCCATCCGGCCGCATCTCATGGACGGCCGAACTCTCCCACGGAGAGCCGTACTCCATGGCCTTCTCAGAGGGCCATATCTTCGTCCTTTCAAATTTCGCCAGCACGCCGTTCGATATCCGTTTCCTCGAGAGAGACCACGGCTACATCGCCGCGTATACCGCCGATGGAGGCGCGCAGACCTGGGGGGTTAAACTCAGGGAAACGGTGCACTCCTCCGTTGCGCTGGCCTCCAACCACATAGCCCTCGTGACGACTAACGGGGTCCTTCATGTCTTCGGAACGGCCAACACTCCGGCCTCGACGGACTGAGGCGTATGAAAAAGCCCCTCAACATAGCCTTCCTCTGGCACATGCACCAGCCCCTTTATAAAGAACCGTTCACCGGAGAATACGTCCTCCCATGGGTGCTCTACCACGGCACCAAGGATTACCTGGGGATGGCCGACATGCTCAATGAATTCCCTTCCATACATCAGGTCTTTAATCTCGTGCCGTCGCTCGTGGAGCAGCTTAACGACTACGCCGCCGGCACCGCGAAGGACAGGTATATGGATGTAACGCTTAAGAAGGCCCCGGCCTTGACAAAGGGCGACAGGGCATTTCTGCTTGAGAGGTTTTTTCACGCCAACTGGGAGACGATGATAAAGCCGGTCGGGAGATACTGGGAGCTCTTGAAAAAGAGGGGCTTTTCCGCGAGGGAAGAGGACATAGAGGCCGCGATACGGTATTTTACGGACGCCGATTTTCTGGACCTGCAGGTGCTCTTCAACCTCGCGTGGATTGATCCGGATATCGCGGCCTCCGATGCCTCGCTCGGCGCCCTTATAAAAAAGGGCAGGGACTATACGGAGGGAGACAAGAAAATCCTCGTCTCAAGGCAGATTGAAATAATAAAGATGATAATCCCCATGTACTCCGCGCTGAAGGACCGGGGCATTATCGAACTTACGACCTCGCCGTATTACCATCCGATACTGCCGCTTTTGTGCGACAGTTTGAGCGCCACAGAGGCCATGCCGGACGCCGTCCTGCCGTCCGAGAGGTTTACGCACCCCGAAGACGCCCTGGGCCAGATAGAACGCGCCGTGGCCCTTCATGAGAAGACCTTCGGTGTAAGGCCCTCAGGCATGTGGCCCTCCGAGGGTTCGGTGAGCATGGATATGATGAGGCTCGTTAAGACGTGTGGCATGAACTGGGTCGCCACCGACGAGGAGATACTCGCCGCATCGACGGGAAAGCCGGTATGGAGGGACGCCGACGGCAACTGCAAGATATCGGCCATATACCGGCCGTATGAGGTGGCTACGCCCGCGGGGCCGGTAGCCGTGCTTTTCAGGGACAAGGTGCTCTCGGACTTGATCGGGTTCGATTACCCCAGGTGGGACCCCGAAAAGGCCGCCGGGGATTTCATAAAGAGGCTTCAGTGGGTATACGACATGGTTGCCGAGCCGCAATCACACATCGTAAACATAATCCTCGACGGCGAGAACGCGTGGGAGTATTACAGGAATAACGGCAGGGACTTTCTCCGGGCGCTTTACTCAAGGCTCAGCGAAAGCGAGACGCTTCGCTGCGTCACCGCAAGCGAGTTTCTTTCGGCTCATCCGGAAAGAGAGCCGCTTAAAAGGATAGCGAGCGGCTCATGGATAAACCGCAATTTCAAGATATGGATAGGCCATCCCGAGGACAATACGGCGTGGGATTACATAAGCGCGGCGCGTAAGGCGATAGTTTCCCATCAGGAATCCGCCGGGACGGGCCCGGAACCTGACGAGGTCAAAGGCGCATGGACGGAGCTCTACGCCGCTGAGGGGAGCGACTGGTTCTGGTGGTACGGGGACGAGCACTCCTCCATGTGCGAGGGGGACTTCGACAACCTTTTCAGGCTGCACCTTAAAAAGATATATTCGCTTTTGGGGGCGGAGGCGCCGGCGATCCTCGACGTCCCCATAATATCCGAGGAGAGGGGATATGTGCCTCCGAAGGTCCCGAGGGGCTTTATACAGCCGGCGATAGACGGCGAGATTACGAACTATTACGAATGGCTCTACGCGGGAGTTCTTGAGAGAGCCTACTTAAGCGGCGCCATGCACAGGGAGGGCGAGCCTCACGGGCTTATCCATGCCGTGGCGTATGGCTTCAGCCTTTCGACCCTTTTTTTCAGGTTCGATTACATGAAGGACATCGTCCCGTACAGGGGAAAATGGAGCTTCACGCTCAACTTCCTGCATCCGGCGCGCATGAGGGTGCGCGTTACGGTGGAGGGGAGGGATGCGAAGGGGACGGTATGGGAGAAGCCTTCCGACGAAAAAGAGTGGGTCGAAAAGGGAGGTCTAAACCTTCTCGCATCCGGCGATGTCGTTGAGACCGGGATACCTTTCAGCGAGCTCGTGGCCCGGGTAGGCGACGAGTTGAGGTTATTCATAGACATAGAGGGCGGCGAGTTGGGGTTTGAAAGATGGCCCGCACGGGGATTCTTGCTCATCGAGGTCCCAACCGAGGATTTCGAGTCTCTCAACTGGACGGTATGATATGGGCACAGTCGGTTGGTTGACCGGCGAGGCTGGGTGGTTGAACGGATATGGATAAGGTCATGGAAAAAGTGACTCCGGCGATGAGGCAGTACCTTGAGATAAAGGCCAAAAATAAGGACGCCATAGTCTTCTTCAGGATGGGAGACTTCTACGAGATGTTTTTTGAAGACGCGAAACTCGCGGCGGCAATCCTCGGTATAGCCCTTACCTCAAGGGATAGGCAGCGTAAAATCCCCATGTGCGGGGTTCCTTACCACGCCGCTTCTCAATACGTGGCCAGGCTCGTGAAGGATGGCTACAGGGTCGCGATATGCGAGCAGATGGAAGACCCTGAGGACGCCGACGGGGTGGTGGACAGGGCGGTCGTGAGGATAATAACGCCCGGGGTGGCGCTTGAGGACGAACTCCTGGATGCAAAGACGAATAACTACGTGGCCGCCGTATCGTTTGGCGCGGGGGGAAAGACGGCCCGCCTGTACGGACTTTCTTTCATGGACGCGACAACCGGCGAGTTCAGGGTCGCGGAATTTACCTCCCTCGCCGCGCTTAAAGACGAGATACGAAGGATAGCCCCGGCGGAACTGCTGCTCCCTGAGGGAGAATCATTGAACGGCAGGGGCGCGCCCGCGGCGTCCGAGACTGAGCTGCAGGTAAAAAACACAAGATATTTAAGCGGGTTCGAGTTAAGATATGATAGTTCGCTTGAACTTATGCTCAGCCACTTTAACACGCTCTCGCTTGACGGTTTCGGCCTGAGCGGGTTCAGTGAGGGGATCAAGGCCGCCGGAGCGCTTCTAAGCTACGTTAAGGGAACCCGGAAGGCCGACCTCGGCCACGTAAGAAAGTGCGTCCCTCATTACCCGGATGACTTTCTCGTCATGGACCATACGACGAGGAGGAACCTCGAACTGCTCGAAAACGCAAGGACGCTTACAAAGGAAGGCAGTCTCTTTGACCTGCTCGACAGGACGCGCACTCCGATGGGAGGGAGGCAGCTCAGGCAGTGGCTCCTCTACCCGCTGCGCGACGTTTCAGGTATAGAAGACCGGCTTGCCGGCGTTGCCGACCTCTTGGAGGACAGATTGATGCGCGGCGAAGTTGAGAAGGAACTGGCCGGCATATACGACCTCGAAAGACTTGCCGGCAAGGTGGCGGTCGGGATAGCCGGGCCAAGGGACCTCATATCCCTCAAGGAATCGCTTAAAAAGGTCGGTATGGTCAAAAGTATACTTGGGGCGATCCTTGGGGGAATTCCCAAGGGGTTCAAGTCTCCCGTTCTAAGCCGCATCTCGTCCTCCCTTGATTGCGTGAGCGAGGTCATAGGGCTTATAGAGGAGTCTATAAACGATACCCCGCCGCTTAAGGTGATGGACGGAGGTTACATAAAAAAAGGTTATTCAAAGGAGCTTGACGAGTTGAGGGATATCGGCCGCCACGGCAAGGATTGGATTGCCGGATTGGAGGCAAGCGAGAGGCAGAGGACCGGCATATCCACGCTCAAGGTGAGCTACAACAGGGTATTCGGCTATTACATAGAGTGCACGAAGGCTAATCTCAAAAACGTCCCTCCCGACTACACGAGGAAGCAGACCCTCGTCGGGGCAGAGAGGTTCGTAACGCCGGAGTTGAAGGAGTGGGAGTCACGGATACTCTCGGCCGAGGATACGGCGAAGGCGCTCGAGGCGGCCCTCGTCGAGGGCATAATGAAGGATACGGCGAGGCACGTGGAAAGGATACAGTCGAGCGCGGCGCTCGTGGCCGCCCTCGACGTGCTGGCATCGTTCGCCGACGTGGCCGAGGATATGAACTACGTAAGGCCCGAGGTGCGTGACGGCGAAGCGATTATAATAGAAGACGGCAGACACCCGGTGATAGAGAAGGATTTTCCGGGGGGCGGTTTTGTGCCGAACGACCTGAGGCTCGACCGCGGGGAAGACCAGATAATCATACTTACCGGGCCGAATATGGCCGGCAAGTCAACCTACATAAGGCAGGCCGGGCTTACGGTCGTCATGGCGCAGGCCGGCTCGTTCGTGCCCGCTAAAAAGGCGATAATAGGGGTCGTGGACAGGGTCTTTACGAGGGTAGGGGCCTCGGACGACATCGCAAGGGGGCAGAGCACTTTCATGGTCGAGATGAACGAGACCGCCAACATCCTCAATAACGCCACGCCGAGAAGCCTCATAATCCTCGATGAGATAGGCCGCGGCACCTCGACGTTCGACGGGTTGAGCATCGCGTGGGCCGTGGCCGAGTACATACACGACAGCCCGGCTCTCGGCGCGCGGACGCTTTTCGCCACGCATTACCACGAGCTGACCGACCTATCCTTGACAAAGGAAAGGGTCAAAAATTATAATATGGTTGTAAAGGAAAGCGGCGGCAAGGTAATATTCTTGAGGAAGGTTCTGCCCGGAGGGGCGAGCCGCAGCTACGGCATACAGGTGGCCCGGCTCGCGGGCCTGCCGATGCCCGTGATAGAGAGAGCCTCGGAGGTGCTCGGCAACCTCGAAAAAGGGGAACTGAACGAGGCCGGGCTGCCGCGGATAGCCGGCCGTCATGGCCGGATGAACCCCGGCCAAATGAACCCCGGGTTGAAAAACTCCGCGGATACCGGCGGCGCGGCATCCGGCCGGTTAGACGTCCTCGACAAGGGGCAGCCCGGCCTCCCGTGCCTTTTCGGCCCATCAGCCGGCCCAGCCGGCCAGCACTCCGTCCTCGACGGAAGGATCAGGAAACTTCTGACGGAACTCGATGTGAACGGCATTACCCCGGTAGAGGCGCTTAACATTCTGAACAAGCTTAAAGGGATGCTCGACGAATAAAGTGACCCCGGTCTTTAACATAAAGATACGCCGCGCGTTTTTCCTGCTCGCCCTCGTCTTTTTTCTGCTTCAGGCCCAAACCTCCTCGTCCCTCGTAACCCCGTCCCATGTTGAAGACGTAAGGTACTGGTCGGCCCCGAATTACACGAGGGTGGTGATTACTCTAAGCCGCAAGACGGACTATGCATGGAGGCTGCTTAAGCAGGATGCATCCATAAATAAGCCCAGGCGTCTCTATATAGACGTCTCATCCGCCCGGCTCGGAAGCGAGGTAGGCAAAGAGATACCGATTAACGACGGGCTTTTGAAGGTTGTAAGGACCGCTCAGCACGACAGGGATACCGTCAGGGTCGTTCTGGACATACAGACGATAGAGGACTACAAGGTATTTCCACTTTCAAACCCTTACAGGATAGTAATAGACGTCCTTGGCGAGGGCTCCAAATTCAGCAAGGCGAAAGCGGCCGGCCTGACCCTCTCGGTGCCGGGAGCGATAGCGCCCGGCGGCGCCGGAGGCGATAAAGAGGGCGCGGCCTCTAAAAAAACCGCCATACGCACCATCGTCATAGACCCTGGCCACGGGGGCAAGGACCCCGGCGCCATAGGACCGAGGGGGCTTGAGGAAAAGGAAGTGACGCTTAAGATAGCGCGGAGGCTTAAGGACGAACTCGGTAAACTCCTCGACTCGAAGATAATACTGACGAGGGAAAAGGACGTATATATTCCGCTCGATGAGAGGACGGCCATTGCCAACAGCCGGGAGGCCGACCTCTTCGTGTCCGTGCACGCAAACGCTTCCGCGAGGAGGCTCGCCTCCGGGGTCGAGACATATTATCTCGGCTCTACCGAGGACAGGGAGGCGATAAGGGTCGCGGCGAGGGAAAACAATTCCTCGGCCGCGGAGATGAGCGACACGCTGAGGTATATCCTCAAAGACCTCCAGAGAAGCGGAAACCAGCAGGAATCCATCAGGCTCGCCGCGATGGTGCAGGAGGGGCTTTCCGGCGAACTTAAGAGGCACTACGGCGATTCGAAGAGCAACGGCATCAAGGGCGCGCTCTTCTACGTGATCGTCAACTGCAACATGCCGAGCATACTCGTCGAGGTGTCGTTCATAAGCAACCCCGTCGAGGAGGACAGGATGAGGGGCGATAGATACATAGAGGAGATAACAAAGGGCATCTCAGCCGGCATACTTAAATATATAAACGGCGGGGCAGGGGGGTTATAGGGAATTTAATGCCGACCGGCGGGGCGTTAGAGGTGATTAAAGGCGACAGGGCCGCGTTAACGGCCAGAGTAAAGGAGTATCTCAATGACCGTGAAGAGGGGCTTAAAAAGGCCCACCTCGCGCTTACGCCGGGCATCGAGATAACGCGCTCGCACACCCTCGGCGTTGACGATATCCTCAAGTCCCTTTTCATGTCTCTCTCGGGGGATTCCACGGCCGGGGACAAAGCGGCGCTGGTGGCGCTCGGCGGCTACGGCAGGGGGGAGCTTAACATACGCTCGGACATAGACCTCATGCTCCTTTATAAAAGCCGCATAACCCCCGGAATAGAACGCCTCACGCAGGATATGCTCTACATACTCTGGGACGCCGGGCTTGACGTGGGATTCAGCATAAGGAGCCCCGGCGAGTGCATCGCGCTCGCCAGGGAGGACTCCAAGACCATGACCTCGCTTTTAGACATGAGGTATCTTCTCGGAAACAACGCCCTTTTCGCCGGTCTCGAGGAAAAGGTGCGCGGTTCTCTTTTTACCGGCAGGGCGCTTAAAAATTTCATCGAGGAGAAGGTCGAGGAGCGCAAGGCCCGCCACGAAAAATACGGCGGAAGCGTATACATCCTCGAGCCCAACGTCAAGGAAGGGGAGGGGGGGCTGAGGGACATCCACACGGCCCAGTGGGTGGTGCGGGCGAAACAGGAGGGGCGTTTCGAGCCCCTCAGGGACGGACTGCTTTCCGGGGATGAAAAAAAGGCCATGGACGACGCGGCCGGGTTTCTGCACTGGGTGAGGAACGACCTGCATTTCGCAAGCAGGAGGAAGAAAGACCAGTTGACCTTCGACCATCAGGAACGGATGGCCGGGCTGATGGGTTTCAGGGACTCGGACAGTTCTCTGGCGGTCGAGTCCTTCATGCAGAACTACTACCGTTTCGCCTCGGCCGTCAAAAATATAACCTCGCTCATCCTCTCGCGGTGCCTTCGCAAGAAGGACGGCGCCTTTACCTTCATCAGGAAAATTGCCGCGATAGACGGGGATTTCGTCATAAAGGGCGGGCTCCTCGCGGCGGCGGCGGACGGGGTCTTCGCGAAAGACCCGGCCTCCATCATGAGGGCCTTCGAGTATTCGCAGTCCTATGAGGTTGGTATGGAGCAGCGCACCAGGGACCTCATACTCGCAAATCTCAACCTGATAGACGACCCTTTCAGGATATCGCCGGCCGTCGGGGAATCGTTCAGGAACATACTCAAGGGCGGTAATGTGTATGACACCCTCTCCGAGATGCACCAGTTGAAGGTGCTCGAAAGGTATATCCCTGAATTCAGCGCCATAACGTGCAGGGTCCAGCACGACATGTATCACGTATACACGGTTGACGCGCATTCGCTCTTCGCGATAAGGGAGATTGAAAGGCTTAAGGACGCGTATAAAGGCGAGTTTACGGTGCTGGCCACCCTCTTCGAGGAGGTCAAAGACCGACATGTCTTCATGCTCGGGGTTCTGTTGCACGATATAGGCAAGGCCATGGGAAAGGGCCATGCCGAAAAGGGCGCGGCCGTGGTCCCGGCCGTATGCAGAAGGATCGGGTTTTCCGAGGACGAGACCAACCTCGCGGCATTCCTCGTCAAAAACCACCTGATACTGGCCGACACGGCGCAGTACAGGGACATGCACGATGAAAGGCTCGTCATCGAGTTCGCCAAAAAAGTCGGGGACGCCGAGAGGCTTACGCTCCTCTACCTCCTGACGTTCGCGGACGTGAGGGCCGTCGGCCCGGAGGTCTGGACGCAGTGGAAGGGGGAGCTTTTCAGGGAGCTTTTCTTCAAGGCCCTCACGGTGCTGGACAGGGGCGCTTACGAGGTCGAGGACGCGGGAGCCAAGATTTCAAGGACAAAGGACGCGGTGAAAGCGCTCCTTAAGGGTGAAGTCGAGGCCATGGCAATTGACGATTATTTCGGCCTCCTTCCCCACCGCTATTACCTCGCCAACGGCCCGGAGGCCATCGCGGGGCATATAAAGATCGTAAGGGGTCTCGGACAGAACCCCTGCGTCACGAGGGTAGGGCAGGTGCCGGACAGGGACTATACCGAGGTTGTCGTCGTGACCCACGACATGCACGGGCTTTTTTCAATGATAACCGGCGTAATGGCCGCCAATTCGGTTAACATACTCGGGGCGCAGATAAATACCCTGAATAACGGCATAGCCCTCGACGTGCTGCAGGTAAAAAACGCCCTCGGGGAGTTGCTGACGGACGAGCTGAAGCTCGGTAAGATTAAAAAAGACATCGAGGACGTCGTTTGCGGCAAGGTAAGGGTCTCCACGCTCGTTGAAAAGGTAAGGCCGTCGCTCCTCGATAAAAAAGCCCTGCCGTCCGTGCCGACATGGATAGAGATAGACAATGAGGTCTCGGACGTGTTCACCGTCGTGGACATACACACGCGGGACAGGATCGGGCTGCTTTACAGGATAACCTCGACCCTTGCGCGGATGGGGCTTTACATAGGGGTAGCCAAGATTTCCACCAGGGGCAACGAGGCGGCCGACATATTTTACATAAAGGATATCTTCGGCCAGAAGGTATACGATACGGAACTGATTAAAAAAATAGAGAAGGCGCTTTATGACTCTATCTCGGCCGATTAAGACAGACACGGTCTTACACCGTCATGGGCGGCTAATTGGCGGGAAAGAGCCTTTGCTTGCGGACTATATTAACGTCCTCGCGGTCGAGAGGGGGCTTTCCAGAAATACGGTTGAGTCGTACGGACGGGACATAGGCAGGTATCTCCGTTATATTGAATCAATAAAACGACACCCGCTGAAAGCGGCGCATGAGGACGTCTCGGCGTTTCTTCTCAGGCTCAGGCAGGGCGGGCTGTCCTCACAGAGCGTTGCGAGGAGCCTTATCGCAATACGGGGCTTTTACCGCCACCTCCTTAAAAAGGGGGCGATAGGGGACTCCCCGTGCTCGTATGTGGACATACCGAAGACGACCAGGAGACTGCCGGCCTACCTCACGCTGAATGAGGTTGAGGGTCTTTTGGGCGCCTCCGACACCGCGACGGCTACCGGCTTGCGGGACAGGGCCATGATCGAGGTCCTTTACGCGACGGGGCTCAGAGCGAGCGAGCTCGTGAACCTGAGACTGAACGACCTTAACCTCCAGATTGGGTGTCTTACGGCCTTTGGCAAGGGCAACAAGGAGAGGATGGTCCCGCTCGGGGGCGAGGCAATGAAATGGCTCAAGCGCTACATCGAGGACGCCCGCCCCGGCATATTGAAAAACAGGATGACTTCAAGGCATCTTTTCATTACATCGAGGGGTTCCAACATGACGCGGCAGAATTTCTGGTGTATGATGAAAAAGTATGCCGTCGTTGCGCGTATAGACGGGGATAGGGTAAAACCTCACATAATACGTCACTCCTTTGCGACGCATCTGCTGGAAAGGGGCGCGGATCTAAGGGCCGTCCAGGAGATGCTCGGACACGCCGACATATCAACCACCCAGATATATACTCACGTAAGGAAAGAGATGCTTAAAAGGCTCCACAGGGAGCACCACCCGAGGGGGTAGGCGGATAAAGGCTCATTTCACACAGACGTTCCAGACCCCACGCAATTTGACATAATATCCATTATGCGACATGGCGTCATGGGGATGGGTATCCGGGCCGGCATGGCCGGCTGAAGGGTTTTCAGGCAATTATCACGCACGTAAGGGTTTTCTTGACCCCTTTGACGAGTTGCATCTTTTTTATCACCACGTCCCCGAGGACCTTGAAATTGGAGGCCTCGACGTGGGCTATCACATCGTAAGGCCCCGTCACCAGCCGCGCATCCCTCACTCCACCGATTTTGATAATCTTTTCCGCCACATCCGATGACTTGCCGTGCTCACACTCGATTAACACATACGCCTCTACAGACATATCAGCCCTCCGTGTTCCATCATATTTTTGCCGCCGAGCCTGCGCCGCTGTTGTAAAACTTGATAATTAATCAAAGTAAAGTTACGTAACGCGTTGAAATTTAAAGAGTTTTAATACTGCCTATTGAGATATTACTAAAGCACTGAATAGCGCAACGGTTAATTTTAGCCCATCATTGGCGAGTTGGCAAGACAAAACGTCACCGGATGGGCTGGATCGTTGATTGACCGGCATGGCCGGGGCTGGCACGCCTCACGGCGACCCTCGGCTTCGCCGAGAGGCGAGCGCGGGTTGACCGGGTGCGTATCCACTAACCAAACTCCGGCCACAAGAAATCTCGTGGGCACGTCCTTTCTATCAGCTTTACCGCGGCCATGAGGTCGTCGGCGATATAATCCGGCATCGCGGCGCACGAGGAGTCCGCGCCTCCGTAACCGGTCCTCACCATTATCGTCTTAACCCCGGCGTCGCTTCCGGCCCTGATGTCCGAGGTCTTATCGCCGATGAGCCATGAATCCCTGAGCTCAAGGGCATATTCCGAGGCAGCCTTAACTATCATCCCGGTGCCGGGTTTCCTGCAATCGCACTCTATCCTGTATCTGGCCACGGCCGCCGATGGGTGATGGGGGCAGTAATAGACCGCGTCCACGCGTACGCCTCTTTTTGAGAGCACATAGAGCATTTGGTCCGTGAAAAGGTGGTAATCGAGTTCGGAAAAATAGCCGTGCGCTATGCCGGGCTGCTCGGTCATGATTATTATCCTGAACCTGCCGCTTCCCGCAAGCGCCTCCAGCGCCTCGATCGCCCCGGGGATGAAGCGGAGTTGGTCCATCCGGTGGACGTTGCCGGCCTCCTCTATCAAAACGCCGTCCCTGTCTATGAAGACCGCCTTTGTCAGCGCGGTCGTATGATACCTCCCCTTCAAGCGTGTGCCTCCCTTACCGGCATGGCCGGATGGATGGTATGCTTCCGCCGATCAATTTGATGGTTTAAATCGCGGTGCGGCTACGAGATGCGGCTCGTGCCAGGCGCTGCGATGCTACGCTGGAAAGTTCTTTTCCTCAAGTGAGGGAGCATCCGGAACAAAGATGCGGGATACATGGAGGGGTTGATTTGCTCTGTAAATAATATAATGAAATATCCGGCGGAAGTCAATCCTTTACGGGAAAGAAGTCGAAAAACAGAAAAAGGAAGGTAATGTAGTCATTTTTTAAATTAAAAGGGGCTACGGGAATCCCGTAACCCCTTGATTTTTATGGCGCCCCCGAGACGATTCGAACGTCCGGCACACGGATTAGGAATCCGTTGCTCTATCCTACTGAGCTACGGGGGCTATGGATCCAACGGGAGAGGATTATAAACCGCCCTCGCCTCTCATGTCAATACCGAATTATCTATCCGTGGCCGGGCCGGGTGCGGTCAGTATTGCACAAGTGAAAACACCTTATGGGGAAGGAGCCTTTTCCTTCCATCAAGCTCATTGAGCTCCACTAAAAACGCGCACTCGAGGACCTTTCCCCCCGTTCTTTCCACAAGGTCCACGACCGCCTTTGCCGTGCCGCCGGTGGCGAGGAGATCGTCCGCTATTATGACCCTCTGGCCTTTTTTAATCGCGTCCTGGTGGATCTCCAGCGAGTCCTCGCCGTACTCCAGGGTATAGCTCGCCCTGTGGGTCTTATAAGGGAGTTTCCCGGGTTTTCTCACAAGCACCACCCCGGCCCCGAGTTTGTAGGCGAGCGCCGCGCCGACTATAAACCCCCGCGCCTCAATGCCTACGACGAGGTCAACGTCCTTTCCTATGTAGCGATGGCCGAGCAGATCCACCATCCTCTGGAAAGACAGCGCGTCCTGGCACAGCGTCGTTATGTCTTTGAAGATTATCCCCTTTTTAGGAAAATCCGGGACGTCTCTGATGATCTTCTTTAATTGTTCGACCATATCATGCTCCCGCAGCAAAGGCTGTTCTAAATCACGTCGAGGGACGTGATTTCTTTTCCGATCATGATCTTTTTAAGCTTGTTCAAAGCCCTTGTCTCTATCTGGCGTATCCTCTCCCGCGTAACGCCGAACCTTTTGCCGATACTGCCGAGGGTTTCTCTATCGCCATCAAGCCCGAATCTCAGGGTTACGACCTTCCTCTCGGTCGAGTCGAGGAGGGCCAGCCACTCCTTGAGCCTCCCTGCCCTGTCCTCCCTGCTCATTAGTTCCATCGGCTCGGGGAACTTTTCGTCCTCGAGCCTGTCGAGGAGGGTTTCGTCGGTATCCTCGTTAAGCGTTGAATCCATCGAGCAGACCCTTCGCCTGACGGTGGTGAGCTTTTTGATATACCTGCCGCTCACCCCCATACTCGCCGAAATCTCGGATGTCGTCGGCTCCCTCTTGAGCTTCCTGTCAAGTTCGACCGAGATTTTGACCATCCTCGATATGTCGTTTGCGACGTGGATGGGCACCCTCACGACCGCCGCCTGGTTAAGGACGGCCCTTTCCACCGCCTGCCGTATCCAGTACGTGGCGTATGTGGAAAACCTGCAACCCTTTGAGCTCCTGAACTTCTCTACCGACCGTATAAGCCCTATATTGCCCTCTTCTATGAGGTCCTGCAGCGGCAGACCCCTTCCGGCATACCTCTTTGCGATGCTTATGACAAGGCGCAGGTTCGCCTCTATCATCTTGGCGCGGGCCATTGCGTCGCCGCGAGCAACCATCAGCGAAAGGGCGTTTTCCTCACTGGAACTGAGGAGGGGATGCTTCCTTACGTTATCGAAGTAGAGTTTTATCGAATCCCTGAAAGCCGCTGTCGAGGACGGCTGGTGGGCCGTTGCGCCGGGCCCGCTCCGGGAGGACGATAACCCTTCGGTGGCACTTTCACGCGGACCCTTTTCTGACTGTGTCCCCATATAAAATTTCCTTAAAAAAACACTCGATTGGCTTTTCAAGGGATACGGGAAGTCTTCGGGGATGAAAAGGTTCAATGGATGACCGCAACGTATTGTTTATACTACAAAAAAGGAATTAAGGCAAGAAAAAAAGAGGGTTCCTCGTTTTTCTCCCGCGTCGTATCTCGAAATGAAGGTGCGGGGTGGCGGCGTTTCCGCTGTCCCCCACAAGCGCGACTTCCACGCCCTTTTTAACGGCATCCCCTTCTTTAACGAGGTTTCTGTCGTTATGGGCGTATACGGTAAAATAGTCATCGGCGTGCTCCACTATGACGACGTTGCCGTAACCGGCCATGTTGTTGTTGGAATAGACCACCTTTCCGTCCGCCGCAGCCTTGACCGGCGATCCCTTCGGCGCCTTTATGTCTATGCCGCTGTGCATCACCTCCCCCCTCGCGCCGTAGCCGGAGATGACCGTACCTTCGATGGGCCAGGAAAACCTGCCCTTTTCCATGACAATCCTGCCCGGCTCTTCTCCTTCGTCTCCGCCGTCGCGCGGGACTCTGCCGGGACTGCGGGATTTTTTAGGGGTGTTATAGGGGGCGACCTTGCGCGCGTGTCTGGCGCCGGGGATGAAGATTTTCTGCCCGAGTTCTATCTTTGTGGGGTCCTTTATGTTATTGACCTCTGCCACGTCCTGTATGTCCGCGCCGTAGGTGTGACTTATCCTCCAGAGGGTTTCACCTTTGCCTACGGTGTGGTAAACCCCCCCTCCCGGCCCGGCGCAGCCAATCAGGATGGCCATGATCGCCGGCAGTACCGCCGCCCTCTTAACCCTGCTCCTCAACGGCATAGACACCGATGCATCCACTATTGCGATAAGACGTTTTCATTCTGCCAGCCTGCCTGCTGCAGGCAGGCCGTCCTCGACGGAGACGATGACGCCCGCGGGGTCTTTTTCACAGCACAAATTTTATAACGATAAAACTCAACAGTAGAAGGACGGTAAATGCCACGGTAAGGATATTGAAGTACCTGTCAATAAGGGCCTTTATACCCACGCCGTACTTGTAGATGAGAAGGCCTACGAGAAAAAACCGGGCTGAGCGGCTTATGACCGAGGCTATCACGAACACGAGAAAGTCTATCCTGAAGGCGCCGGCGGCGATGGTGAAGAGCTTGTAAGGGATGGGTGTGAATCCGGCGATACCAACGGCCCACGCGTCGTACTGCCGGTAGAGCTGCTGTATATACGCGTACCTATCGGCCAGGCCGTAAATCTCGACGATGTGGTGTCCGACGGCATCCATGAAGTAAAGCCCTATCACGTAGCCGAATATCCCGCCAAGGACCGAGCCCACGCTCGATACGGCCGCGTAGCGGAAGGATTTCTCCGGACGCGATACCGAAAGCGCTATCAAAAGCACGTCCGGCGGGATCGGGAAAAAACTCGACTCCGCGAACGCTACCGCGAAAAGGGCCCATGCGCCGTACGGCGTGTGAGCCCACTCCAAGACCCAGTTATACGTCCTGCGCAGCATATGGTTTATCCGTTATTGGCCGCCTGCCAGCCGTACCTCCCGATGAGCTTTACGAACCTGCATCCGCCGAGGCTTTCCCTGAGTATCCTGCCCTGCCTTCTCGTGACCCTTACGAGGTCCTGCACGAACTCCCCGCCCACCGGTATAAGGAGCCGGCCACCCTCGGCGAGCTGCTGCATGTAGACCGGCGGTATCTCCGGCGAGGCGGCCGTGACTATTATAGCGTCGAACGGGGCCTCTTCCGGCCACCCGAGGGTTCCGTCGTCTATCTTTATTATGACCTTGGAGTAATGGAGGGTGTCGAGGAGCCTGCGCGCTTTTATAGCCACCGACGTTACCCTTTCAATGGAAAAAACGCGGCTCGCTATAAGCGACAGCACGGCCGCCTGATAGCCGCTTCCGGTGCCTATCTCAAGCACCTTCTCCCCGCCTTTCAACTTAAGCGACTCGGTCATATACGCCACCATGAAGGGCTGCGATATCGTCTGCCCCTCGTCTATGGGCAGAGGGTAATCGCCGTACGCCTGGGACTTAAGCCCCTCGTCAACGAACAGGTGCCGCGGCACGGCAAGCATAGCCTCTATCACCTCTTTCTGCTTTATGCCCCTGGCTATAATCTGGGTCTCCACCATGGCCGAGCGAGCCCTTGCGTAGACGTCCTTTTCCATTGCGCCTTTCATGCCTCAGAATTTCCAGTGCTGAAGTCCGCTCACCGCCGAATAGTTCGTCATGTCGAGGTGCACCGGCGTTATGGATATATAACCCTTCGCAACCGCGGCGAAATCCGTGTCCTCGCCCCCCTCCCACCTGAGCATGTCCCCGCCTATCCAGTAGTATTTTTTCCCGCGCGGGTCAACCTTTTCGACGACGACGTCTCCGAACACGCGTTTACCCTGCCTCGTTATCCTCGCGCCTTTTATCCTGCCCGCCGACGGCACGTTTACGTTCAGGAGCGTGTCCTTCGGCAGTCCGTTTTCAAGTATGAGCCTTACGAACCTCGCGGCGAACCTCGCGCTGGCCCTGAAATTGAAATTCCTCCGCGCAACGAGCGACACTGCTATGGACGGGATACCGAGGAGCGTGCCCTCCATGGCCGCGGACACGGTCCCGGAATAGGTTATGTCCTCTCCGAGATTGCCGCCCATGTTTATGCCGGATACGACTATCGAGGGCCTCATGGGGAGTATCCCCTTGACCTTGAGCGCCAGCGTTATGCAGTCCGTAGGCGTGCCGTCAATGGCGTATTCGCGAGGGCCTACCCTGTGTACCCTCAGTGGCCTGTGCAGGGTAAGGGAGTGGCTTGCCGCGCTCCTTTCCCTGTCAGGCGCCACGACGTAGACCTCGCCAAGCTTTTTGAGCGCCGAGGCGATGGCCTTTATCCCCGGGCTGCGTATGCCGTCGTCGTTTGAAACGAGGATTACGTGCTTTTTCCCGCCTTGAGTTTTCTTCCTGCCGACCATAACTGTTCCTGCCAACAATACTGTTCCTGCCAACAATACTGTTCCTGCCAAGAATACTGTTCCTGCTGATAATAACGGGTCAAAAGTCAAAAAATCAACCTCCCCCCGGGCTTAAGGGTTTAGAATCGGGCGCACGTATTTGCCGCGGCCGTTAATGAAGGGGGAAATAACAGGCGCAACGAGCGATTTTACTATGAACAGGGGAAGATACACAATAAAATTCATGGCCGGAAATGTCCGGGGGAAAATCAGCATATCCTCGGCAACTGCTCGCCGGACAACTTTTCCACTATTCTCCGGTTCCCCATGGCCGTTGTGAGGATGACCTTCTTTTTCGGCCCTTCGGCCGCGTATCCGATTATCGCGGCGTTGCGTCCGAGGGGGTTTTTCCTCATCGCGGCCAATATCTCGTCTGTGCCCTGTCGCTCAGCCACAAGGACGAGTTTCCCCTCGTTGGCGAGGTACAGGGGATCGAAACCGAGTATCTCGCAAGCCCCCCTTACCTCGTCCCTTACCGGGATGAGCGTTTCGACGATGTGCATCGAGCAGTCCGCGGTATCCGCGAATTCGTTCAACACGGTCGCCAGGCCGCCCCTTGTGGGGTCCCTCATCGCCTTTACCCCGGCCCCGGTCGAAAGTATGTCGGCGGCAAGGATATGGAGCGGGGCGCAGTCGCTTTCAACCGGTATCTCAAGCCCCCCTCTTTTGGTGAGTATCGCCATGCCGTGGTCGCCCACTGTGCCGGAAATGATTATCGCATCCCCCGGCCTTATGAAAGAGGGAGAGAGTTCTACCCCGTCCCTTACAACCCCTATGCCCGAGGTGTTTATAAAGACAGTGTCCCCTTTTCCCCTCTCAACCACCTTGGTGTCGCCGGTCACTATCCTGACCCCGCACTCGCGGGCCGTCTTTGCCATGGAGCCGGCTATCCTTCTTATGTCGTCGAGCGGCGCGCCTTCCTCTATTATGAAAGAGGCGCTCATGTAGACCGGCAAAGCCCCTCCCACGGCGAGGTCGTTTACCGTGCCGCACACGGCGAGTTTCCCGATATCGCCGCCCGGGAAAAATATCGGGCTGATGACGTAGGAATCGGTCGTAAACGCGAGCATCGCCCCGGGGCTTAAAAAAACGGCCTGGTCGTCCATCCGGGCCAGCAGCGCGTCATCGAACGATTTTACGAAGACCTCCTCTATGAGGCTGTGGCTTAATTTGCCTCCGGAGCCGTGCGCTAAAAGTATGCGGTCCTCCATCACACCCTCTCGTACCTGTAATACGCGGCGCACGTGCCTTCGCTCGATACCATGCACGGGCCCTGCGGAGCGTCCGGCCTGCACGCCTTTTGAAAAAGCGGACATTCCGGCGGCGTTATAAGCCCCTTCAACACCTTGCCGCAGGCGCATCCATGCGCCTCTTCCACTACGCACCCATCGTAGCCTATGTCGAACCTCTTTTCCGCGTCGAACGCGGCGAATCCCTCCCGTATCTTCAGCCCGCTCCCCGGTATCACCCCTATCCCCCTCCACATGGCGTCGGCCTCGGTAAAGACGTCGTTTAAGACGGCCTGCGCCTTTCTGTTACCCTCCCACGTCACGACCCTTTTATACTGTATCTCTATGTCGCGTCGCGCCTCGCTGAGCTGTTTTACGAGCATCCACAGGCCCGCGAGCGCGTCGAGCGGCTCGAAACCCGCCACAACGCACGGCAGTCCGTATTCTTCCGAGAGAAAGCCGTAGGCCCGCGCCCCTATGACCGCGGTCACGTGCCCCGGCGCTATGAAGCCGTCAATATTGATGTCTCCGGCGTCCACGAGCGCCCTCATGGCCGGAGGGGTGAGTTTGTGGAGGGAAAGGACGGAGAGATTTTTTACGCCTTTACGCCGGGCCTCGACGATTGTCGCCGCAACCGTCGGGGCGGTGGTCTCGAAGCCGACAGAATAGAACATGACCTCTTTTGACGGGTTAGCGGCCGCGATATCGAGGCAATCGAGCGGCGAATAGACGACCCGTATCTCGGCCCCCTCCGCCCTTTCCCTTTCAAGCGATGAAAAACTCCCGGGCACCCTCAGCATATCTCCGAATGTGGCGACTATCGCCTTTTTTTCTCTCCTTACGAAATGTATGAGCCGGTCTATGTCCGGCTGCGAGGTAACGCATACCGGGCATCCCGGGCCCGAGATAAGCCTTATGTTTTGCGGCATGGCCGCCCTTATGCCGTATCTGGATATGGAGTGGGTATGCGTGCCGCATATCTCCATTATCCCGATCTCCCGGCCTGCCAGCCGTCCTCGACGGCCTGCCGAGAGGGTCTTTATGGCCTCGACCATGGCCGCTGCCGGAGCGGGGCGCCTGAATTCGTCCATGTATTTCATGCCGTATCCCGCCCCCCGGCGAACCCGTCGAGAAACCGGATTGTCTCCTGCGCGGCGTCCTCGTCGAGCGTCTGTATCGCGAACCCGGCGTGCACTATAACATACGAATCCAGCTTCGCGCCTTCGAGGAGGGCAAGGCTCACCTCCCTTTTCGTGCCGCCCACGTCCACCTTCGCCCACTCGCCTTTTATTTCAATTATCTTTCCCGGAACTCCGAGGCACATAGTCCCCCTCCCTTAGCTTTCAATTCCCCTACCCTTTACCCTCTCCCTCACCCTCTCCCATGCGACCGCGGCCTGTCCGAGGGCAATTCCTCCGTCGTTTATCGGGATCTGCTCGTTATGAAAAACCCTCATCCCGTCTTCGGCAAGTCTTTTAACCGCCCCGGTTAAAAGACGGAAGTTCTGAAACACCCCGCCGCTTAAAACGACCGTGTCTATCGAGGTCGCATCCCTGAGCCTCTTTACGGTTTCAGCTATTATCTCAACCGTTGTATTGTGAAAAACAGCCGAGATGACGCCTCCTGGGCGTCCTTTTTTCATGTCCTGGACTATCGCCCGTATCAAGGGGGCCGTGTCAATCTCCATCACCCCGCCGTCCGCCACCTCGAAGGGGTAAACACCCGCCGTATCCAGAGCGGCCTTTTCAAGGGCTATAGCCGCCTCTGCCTCGAACGTCGAGACGTCGGTTATCCCGAGTATCGAGGATACCGCGTCAAAAAGGCGTCCGGCGCTCGATGTAAGAGGAGAGTTTATCCCCTCCTGTATCATCTTTGTAACCAACTGTATCCTATCCCGGCCTATCCTTTCAACAAAAAACGGGGCAAGATGCGGGAAACCCTCGCCCAGGGCCGAATAGAGATAGCTCGTTGCCATCCTCCACGGCTGCCGCACCGCCGCGTCGGCCCCTGGCATGGGGACGTATTTAAGATGGGCTATCCTTGAAAAACCAGCGCGCGAGGCGATGATAAACTCGCCTCCCCACACCCGTCCGTCCGCGCCGTAGCCGGTGCCGTCGAACGATACGCCTATGACGTCGTTGTCGAGGCCGTGTTCGGCCATCGCGCTTACGATATGGGCGTGGTGGTGCTGGACCGCCACCGCGTTTAAGTCCGGGATATCCTCGTTTTCCTTGCACTCCATCGCCAACGCGGTCGAGAGATAGTCCGGGTGCATGTCATACGCGACAATACGCGGCCTTACCCTGAACGTGTTCCTGAGGTTTTTAATCGTTTCACGGCAGAAATCGAGGGATTCGAGGTTCGTTACGTCCCCCATGTGCTGGCTCAGGATGGAGTATCTTCCCTTTGTAAGCGCGAACGTGTTTTTAAGTTCCGCCCCGGAGGCGAAGACCGAACCCATCTCAGCGCCGCAGTCCACCACGCCTGGGGTATAGCCCCTTGCCCGCCGCAGGACCATGGTCTTGCCCGTGTCCTTCTTAAGCCGCACTATCGAATCGTCAACCCTCATGTAGATGTCCCTATCGTGGAGGAGGAAAAAATCCGCTGCGAAGGAGAGCTTTTCCACGGCCTCTTCGTTCGATATCACGATGGGCTCATCCGCGACGTTCCCGCTCGTCATGACGAGGGCGGCAAATCCGTCGAGGACGAGATGATGGAGCGGCGTATAGGGGAGCATTACGCCGAAGGTGGATGTAGACGGGGCTACGTGTTCTGAAACGAGACTTTCGGGGCCGCGCTTTTCGAGTATGACTATGGGCCGTATCCTCCCGGAGAGGATATCCTCCTCTTTTCCGTCCGTTCGGGCGTATCCCCTGACGCTCGGTATATCCGGCGACATGAGGGCAAAGGGTTTGTTGGATTTTCTCTTCCTCTCCCTCAGCCTCTTGACCGCCTTGTCATTGGCCGCGTCGCAGGCTATATGGAACCCCCCGAGCCCTTTTATCGCCACGACGGCCCCTTCCCTCAAAAAATCCTTCACGAGTTCTATGGCGTCGCTGCCTCTGGCGTACGCATTGCCGGGGCTGTCTCCTTTTTTCACAAGCCACACGCGCGGCCCGCACACCCCGCAGGCGTTTGGCTGCGCGTGGAAGCGGCGGTCGGCCGGGTCATTATATTCCGCCTCGCACTGGCCGCACATCTTGAACCTCGCCATGGTCGTAGAGGGGCGGTCGTACGGGATATCGAGGATGATGGAATAACGCGGGCCGCAGTTGGTGCAGTTTATAAAGGGATACCCGTGGCGCCTGTTCAAGGGGTCTTTCATCTCCCTCAGGCAGTCGTCGCAGGTGGCCACGTCAGGGGATACGAGGGCGAATTTACCCTCTTCTTTTTGGCTTTCCCTTATTGTGAAGCCTGTGTATGGCGCGCCGGGGTCCGTGGGGACGGCTTTTGCCGTGAGCGAATCTATGCGGGAAAGCGGCGGCGCGGACGCCTGTATCTCGGCGATGAACCCGTCCATGCAATCGCCTTCGGCCTCTATGACCACGCCATCGGAGGTGTTCTGGCAGAACCCCCTGATATCGCGGCGCTTCGCGAGGTTATAGACAAAGGGGCGGAAACCCACTCCCTGCACGACCCCTTTTATGAGTATCCTCACCCTGCCCACTTTAAACCCCGCGCCTTTGTTTTCTCTTGAGCCTCACCCCTGACTTGAGAAGTTCGCCCTCGACCGATTTTATTAAAGCAGGCAGTCTTGACTCAATAAGGGGCGAAAGCCCAAGCCCCGGGGAGATATCAAAAGGTTCCATGCCAAGCACGATAGTCCCGGGGAGTTTCCCTTCAAGCGACGCCGCTTCGAGGAGTTCCTTTACGCCGAGTCCGTGGAGGCTTGAAAGCGGGCGGCGCGCCGCGGAGAATTTTTCAGCGCCCAACCTGTAAACCGCGCCGGGCCGTTGCCCCCCCCTTATCGCGTCTATTATTATCACGTAGGCGCGGCCTTTTATGACGGGGAGGAGGTTCAGCCCGCCCGTCCCTCCGTCAACCAAAGACACGGAAGGAGGGATGGAATAGTCGGCGGCGAGGCGTTCAACGGCCCTCACCCCCAGCCCCTCGTCCGAAAGCAGCACGTTCCCGACGCCGAGCACGAGGATCTTTTTCTTGCCGCGCCCCCCGTTCATTCCCCCACTCATTCCCGATGTCCGCTTTCGAGCACGCCGTAAGCTATGTTGCATGCGTAAGAGTTTATCCTCTTCAGGTTGGCCAGCACGTCGAGGTGGATGGAACTCGTGTCTATTGATTCCTTGAGCCCCCTGTGGAGTCTGTCTATATGGGCCTCCCTCATCTGCTTTTCCATCTCGGCTATCCGCGCCTTATGGGCAAGGAGCCTGCGGGAAAGCCCGGAGTCGCTCGATGCGAACGCGGCCACGCCTTCCTTGAAATTCTCCATTACCCGCAGGTGGAGTTCCACTATGTCCTTCATCCCCTCGGCCGAGAACGAAAAGCCCCCCTTCAATTTCTTCCGCGCCAGTTCCATGAGGTTTTTGTCTATCACGTCCCCCATGTTCTCCATGTTGTTGGTGAACGTGAGTATCTCGAACTCCCTGCGGGCCTCGTCCGCGGTGAGGCTTTCCTTCGCGAGCTTCGTCAGATACAGCTTTATCTCCCTGTCGAGGAGGTCCACGTCGTTATCCATATCCTGTATCCCGTCTATCAGCGAAAAGTCGTTTTTCCTGAACGCCTCGATCGAATCCTTAAGCATCTCCTCCGCCGTGTCGGCGAGTCTCAGCGCCTCGCGCGTGGCCTGTCCGAGCGCGAGCGGCGGATGGGCCAGCACGAGCGGGTCGAGATACCTCGGCCCGGCTTTTCTATCCTCCGCCTTAAGCGGAAGAAAATGCTGCACCATGGTCGTAAGGGGCCCGGTGAACGGCAGGAACATGGCCGCTATCCCAATGTTGAAAAACGTGTGCGCGTAGGCGACCTGACGGGCGACCTCATGGCTCGGAAGGCTTACGAGGCGCGTAAAAACCCCCAACAGCGGCAGTACGATGATAACCCCGGTCACCTTGAAAATCACGTGCGCCAGCGCGACCCTCTTCGCGTCCGGCGGGGCACCCATGCTCGATATCGCCGCGCTTACGCACGTGCCGATATTGGCCCCCAACACGACCGGCACGGCCGCGTCCAGCGTAAGGAGCCCGGAATGCGCGAAGGTTATGGCTATCGCGAGGGTGGCCGCGCTCGACTGCAGGAGCGAGGTCGCCAGGGCCGCGATTATTATCCCGGCCGCCGGGTCCCTGCTGAATCCGAGGAGGAATTCCGCGAGGAGCGGGTTTTCCGCGAGCGGCGAGAACGTGTCCATAAGGATCTTAAGCGCGAGGAATATAAACCCGGCGCCGAGTATCGCAAGCCCCGCGTCACGGGCCGCGCCGCCCTTTGAAAGAAATCTTAATAATATCCCCGTCCCGACGATGGGTATCGCGTAGGCGTATACCCTGAAGGTTATTATCTGGACGGTGAGGGTCGTGCCGATGTCCGCCCCCAATATCACACCCATCGTCTGGGAGAGGCTCATAAGCCCGCTCCCCACCAATCCGACGAGTATGACGGTCGTCGCGCTCGAGCTCTGAAGGAGCGCGGTTATGGCCGCGCCTACAATGACCCCTTTGACCCTGTTTCCGGTCGCGGCAAGCAAAAACCCCCTGAGTCTGGCCCCCGCGGCCCTCTGGAGCCCGTCCCCGGCAAGCCTCATGCCATAGAGGAGGAGCATCACCCCGCCGAAAAAACTGAATATCGCGAATGAAGTCATAACCGTCCTTGAAACACCTTTATTTTCCGCTGGTTTTATCTTAGCTCCACTTCCCTCTCCGCGCAAGGCGATTTTATGGCGCAGGCGCTATTTCTCCTTTCTTTCCGCTTTTCCGTTTCTGTTTTTACCTTGCTTTTTCAGGGGCTGAAAGTATAATCTAAGGAAGGTCTGATTAATTCTCTTTTTGTCATTGCGAGCCGCGTTTTTGCGGCGAAGCAATCTCGTAACTCACTGATTTGCCTATAGGACGAGATTGCTTCGCTACGCTCGCAATGACGGGACTGGGAATTAATCA
>JACRCI010000047.1 GCA_016219105.1 Deltaproteobacteria bacterium
CCAAAGAAGGAGACCCCGGCCAAGAGATCAAGGCCGAGGAAGCCCTGTGTTCCTTCCAAGGACCACCCCTGGAGACGGTGGCAAAACAGACAGCCTCTCCCGCCAAGGGAGGCATTACCTATACTAACCGAATAGGACATTAATACTTTGCCAAGAATAGGACATTACTAAATTGCCTTGACACATCCGGAAATGTCCCCTTGACTTCGCATCGTCAAATAACCTAATATTGAGACCTCTGAAAAAGTCTTTTTTTGATGTCATTGCGAGCGTAGGCGACGAAGCAATCTCATAACTCATTGATTTATCGAATAGACGAGATTGCTTCGCTCCGTAATGACGTCCCAAGGGGTTTTTCAGAGGTCTCAATATTGTCATTGAAGAACTCCACCCCCGTATCAAGTACGGGGCAGGCATAAATGGCGGAGTTCTTCGACGGTTAAGGAAATTGTCGTTTGTATAGCCCGCCTTGACCCTCCCCTTGGGGGGAGGGATTGCGGCGGGCATTCCGTTCAAAATAAGAAGAGGGGGCAACGTGTCAACAGCCGCCGAACCGTCAAGCAATACCGTTGATATACCGGCAAAATCGTATTTCCTGGTTTGTTTTGTTACTGCCGCCCTGATAGGGACAATCACATGGGCAATGCCCGTTGCACCGATTCTGCTGGGGATAGAGGTGTTCGCCACCATCCTGGCCCTCTTTATCTTCGGCTCCATCAAGTACAGGATAGATAAGAACGCCGTCACATACGGCGCGTTACTTATCATACTGGCCACCTTCCTGCCCATGTGGTGGCCCGGCTCCCAACTGCGCCAGGAGTTCATCCAGAACGGAGTGCCGGCCATATTGAATGCGGCGAAGGAAAACCTCCTCTCTTTGCACGGCCTTGAAAAACTCGCCCATGCCGATACGATGCTCTTCATCCTCGGGCTGACCTTCTTTGTGGCCGTAATCTCGCAGACCCGCCTGCTCGAATCCATAAGCATGAACATCCTGAGGATATTCGAGGGCCGCGTCTTCTTCACCGTCCTGGTTATCGGGGGGCTGGTCTCCTTTGCCTCCGGCATACTTGACGGGGTATCCATGATAGGCCTTACCATCCGGGTGCTGGTCATCATCCTGGTCATGGCCAGGGTTGACTCCCACGGCATCAAATTCATCACCATGGTTTCGGTGATAATGACCACGGTCTGCGGGATGTGGCTGGCCTATGGGGAGCCTCCCAACCTCATCATGAAGTCGAACCTGTCACTCCCTGATTCTTTTTTCCTCAAATACGCCATGCCGATGGCGGCGGCCACTTTCGTCATCGTCGCATATTTCATATACGCGCGGCTGCGGGGCGTCGCCATACCGCTCGATGAGTTGGACGTCCTGGAGCAAAACATAGCGGACGTCCGGTTCATGCAGGCGGCGCATAAGGGAAAGACCAGGGAGATGGAGGAAATGCTGAAGGACTTTGCCGGCCGGCTCGGGGACAAGGCCGCGGCCGTGGACGCCTCCTACCATGAAGGGCACCATCCCATATCGGCCATGTGCCGGGCCGGGGTGGACAGGAAGATTACACACGAATTCATCGGGGAATATCTGGGAGAGGAATTCAAGACGCCGGTCTTTTCCTACTACTGCCACAGGGTTAAACGGAAGCGGTCAAAGGAGGTGGAACATGAGATGGTGCATGCGGACGTCATCGAGCGTCTGATGGAGACGACCCGCCTGCAGAGACATGCCGCGCAGACGTGGGGGAAGATAGCCTTTGTCCCGTTCATCGCCCTTTTGTTCTGGCATGCGAAGAACCATGAAGTCCCGCTCTTCGTGTCGTCGCTGGCCGGCTTCGGATTCGCCTTCATGGGGATACTGCCCCACCCGAAGATGCGCAGGCTCGCCCTGCTTGAGGCGGCCCATGAATACAGGGAATACCTCTTTCTCTTCCCCCTGTTCCTCTCCATCAGCCTGCTGACGGCGGTCGGGTTCTTCGACCAGGCCAAGGGCGTCATAGAATACGGTATCTCCACCATCGGAAACGCCAACGTGGCCGTTATACAGTTTATCGGCTCCGGCCTCCTCTCGGCGATACTCGACAACAACGTGGTGGCCGACATCACGTCCAGGGCCATCCATGGAATGCCCAACATGTTCCTTTTTGCCGCCACCCAGATAGCGGGCTACGCAACCGGCGGGTCCTTGACCCACATAGGTTCCGCCCAATCGGTGGTCGCCTTTGCCTTCATCCTCAGATATCTTGACCCCAATTTTACGCCCCTGGACTGGATCCGGGCCATGTGGAAGCTGGTGCTGGCCATAACCATCGTCCTGACCGCGGTGATATACATAATGGCCTTTGTCGTGGCGGTCTGACGCATCAGCCCTCGCCCCGACCCCCTTTCGCATCCCCGCAAAGCCGCGGATGTTTACGCCAACCAGCCGTCCTCGACGGCCCATCATTTACAACCCGCCGGATTATTTGGTATAATCTTTCAAAGACCGTAAATGGGCGCAGACCTCGTAAGGAGCGTAGCGCCGCGCAGGCAAAGAAAACGGAAGAACTGAAAAGGCCTTGCTGAAAACATCCGGAAGACAAAAAAAGGACACCCTCGGCATCTACGTCCACATACCCTTCTGCAAAAGGAAGTGCCCGTACTGCGATTTCAACTCGGTCGCGGCCGTCGGGGACGGCTGGATAGCCGTCGGAACGCCTGAAAAAGAGTACGCGGAAAGCGTGCTCATGGAGTTTTCCTCCATCGCTGAAAGGGAGGGGCTCGGGGAGCGGATACGCGCGGTCGAAACCCTGTATTTCGGCGGCGGCACCCCCTCCATTTTTTCACCTGATACGATAGCCCGCATCATCGGCGGGATACGCCGCGTAATCCCTCTCTCGGACAACGCCGAGATTACCCTTGAGGTGAATCCGGAAACCGTTGATGGAAAAAAACTCCGCGGCTTCAGGGACGCCGGTATAAACCGCCTGAGCATAGGCATCCAGTCTTTAAACCCAACGGAACTCAAAACCCTCGGCAGGCTCCACTCGGCTGAAAAGGCCGTGGAGGCCGTCGCGCTTTCAAGGGACGCCGGGTTTAAGAACATCGGGGTGGACATCATGTTCGCCGTGCCGGGCCAGACGTTTCGGGGATGGGAAAAGACGCTCATTGAAATAACGGGGCTCGCTCCCGAGCATGTGTCAATATACGGGCTTACCGTTGAGAAAGGCACCCCCTACCACGGGTTATTGAAAAAAGGAGAGCTCGTGCTGCCGTCCGAAGGTCTCTACGCCGACATGTACCGCTGCGGCGCCAGGGTCATGAAGGAAAACGGCTACGCGCGCTACGAGATATCGAACTTCGCTCTCGACGGCTTTGAATGCAGGCACAACATGAGATACTGGCTGGGAAAAGACTATATAGGGCTTGGGGCAGGCGCCCATTCCTATCTGGGCCTAAGCGGCCAGGGACTGAGGTGGTGGAACGAGCCCTCCCCGGGCCGTTATATGGAGATGGCCGGGAAAGGGTTAAGCCCTTCGGCCGGCTCGGAGACGCTTAAGGTCGAGGAGGAGGCGACGGAAAGGATTATGCTGGGCCTGAGGCTTAAAGAGGGCATAAGGGAAAACGAATTCATCGAACGCTTCGGCTCGCCTCCGGCGGAGTTCATCCTGCGCTGGAAAGAGCTGAACGAGCTCGGGCTCATACGCGCCGAGGACGGCTTTATCGCCCTGACCCAGAAGGGCATACTTTTTTCAAACGAGGTCTTTTAGCGGACGGAGAAGGCCTCCGGCCTGGCGCGGCAAAAGGACAAAAACCTGATTTCCTTGACAACGGTTTTTCACGCTGGTATCTTTCTTTAAAGAGCCGCATAAACGAGGAGGCGACGTGACGACCCTCACGGAACGCGCGGAAAAGATACTCATAGAGATAGTCAAGGTGTATATCTCGACGGCCGGGGCGGTAAGCTCCGGGAGCATCGCGAAGACCCGCCGCGTGGGCCTCAGCCCCGCCTCCGTACGAAACGTGATGGCCGAGCTTGAACGTCAGGGCTACATCACCCGGCCGCACGCCTCCTCCGGAAGGGTGCCGACGGACAAAGGCTTCCGCCTGTATGTGGACAGCCTGCTTGAGGTCGAAGAGCCGCGCGAAGACGACAAACACCGCATAAGGGCCTGCTGCGAAAACACCCTTGTCTGCGATGGAATGGTGCGCGGCGCCACAAGGATGCTCTCCAGCATCACAAGCTGCGCCGGGTTTGTCCTCGTGCCGCGCAGGGCCGGGTTTTTGATAAGGCACGTACGGTTCCTCCCGGTGGACGACTCCTTCATACTCGTCGTCATCGTCTCAACCAACGGGATCGTCAACACAAGGCCGGTAAGAAGGGAAAAAGGGTTCGCCGGTATAGACCTTGAAAAGGCATCGAACTACCTGAACTCCTTTTCCGCCGGCCTTACGATGGAGGAACTGAGGGACAGGGTCATGGAGGAGATGGGGAAGGAAAGGAACCTCTACGACGGGCTCTTCAAGGCGGCGCTCCGGCTCGGCCTGATGATAGGGGAGACGGCCGCGAGTAACGGCGACGCCGAGGGCGACATATACGTCGAAGGCAGGGCGAACATATTCGACCAGCCCGAATTCGCAATTGACATCGAGCGGATGAAGCGCGTATTCGCCGCCTTCGAGGAAAAAAGCCTGCTCGTCAGGATACTCGACGAGAGCATCAAGGAGAGGGGCGTGCGCATCTCCATCGGCTCGGAGTGCGACACGAAGGGGTTCGAGGGGCTCAGCCTTGTCGCCGCCTCTTACGGAAAGGACGAATCTGCGCTTGGCACCGTCGGGGTCATCGGGCCTGTCAGGATGAACTATCCAAGGATTATCCCGCTTGTAAACTACGCCGCAGGACTCCTCACCGAAGCCCTTTAGAACGCCGTCTTCTTAAAATTCTGGAGGAAAAAAGTCCAATCTCAAGACATGACGGGGTGCACGGATATGGCCGACGAAAAAAAGACAGAGGGGACGGAGGAAGGGAAAGAATCTCCTGAACAGGGCGCCGGGGCCGGAGAATCGGCCGTGGCCCGGCTGACGGAAGAGCTTGAGGCCAGGGCGAAAGAGGCCGCGGGAAACCATGACAAGTTCCTCAGGAAATGCGCCGACCTCGAAAACTACAAAAGGCGGATGGAAAAGGAACTCTCCTCGGTTGTTCAGTTCGCTAACGAAGACCTGATAAAGGAGATACTCCCGATAGTGGACAGCCTCGAAAGGGCGCTTGAGCACCGCGGGGAGGAGCCGGGGGAGGCGGCGGCCTCGTCCCTTATCGGGGGGGTCGATCTGACCCTCAGGAAGATGTCGGATATCCTCAAAAAGTTCGGGGTGGAGGAGATACGGGCCGAGGGCGGAAGGTTCGACCCCGCAAGGCACGAGGCGCTCTCCCACGAGGAAAAGGAAGGGTTTGAGAGCGGGGCGGTCATAAAGGAACTGCAAAAGGGTTATATCCTCAGGGACAGGCTCCTCAGGCCCTCGCTCGTTATAGTCGCAAAATAAAACCAGGGGGAGGCGCCGGCTGGCACGCCTCGCGGCGCCGGCGGGTTGGCCGGGGGAGACCGAAGGGCCCGTAACGTTATGTCAAAGGACTACTACAGCATACTCGGCGTAAGCCGCAACTCGACCGATGACGAGATAAAGCGGGCTTACAGAAGGCTCGCCCACATGTACCACCCGGACAAGCACGCATCCGAGGGCGACAAGGAAGAAGCCGGGGAGAAGTTCAAGGAGATAAACGCGGCCTACGAGGTGCTTAAAAACCCTTCGAGGAGGGCGCAGTACGACCGGTTCGGACAGGCCGGCGCCGGAGCGGACTTCGGCGGCGCGGCTGATTTCGGAGGGGACTTCGGGGATTTCTTCGGAGACATGTTCTCGGAGTTTTTCGGGGGCCGCAGGCGCCCCGGGCCTGAGGCGGGCGCGGACTTAAGATACGACCTCACGGTATCCTTCACCGAGGCGGCGTTCGGGACCACGAAAAAGATCATCATCCCCAAGGTCGCTCATTGCAAGACCTGCCAGGGCCTCGGCGCCAGGCCCGGCACATCCCCCAAACGCTGCGGCCGATGCGGCGGCTCAGGCCAGGAAAGGTTCCAGCAGGGGATATTCAGGATTGCAAAGACATGCCCGGAGTGCCGCGGCGCCGGCGCGGTCATCGAGAACCCCTGCGCGGAGTGCCGCGGCGCCGGCGCGGTAAAGATCGAACACTCGCTTACGCTCAATATACCCGGCGGGGTGGATACGGGCAGCAAGCTCAGGGTGGCCGGCGAAGGCGCCTCAGGGACGCGCGGAGGCCCGGAGGGGGACCTCTACGTGTTCATAAGCGTCGAACCCCATCCCATATTCAGGAGGGAGGAAGACGACGTTATATGCGAGGTGCCGATAAGCTTCCCGCAGGCGGCCCTCGGGACCGAGATAGAAGTCCCCACGCTCGAAGGGCCCGTGAAGCTGAAGATACCGCCCGGGACGCAGCCGGGAAAGATTTTCAGGCTCAAGGCAAAGGGCGTTGCGTCCCCTGGCGCGCCGCGGCGCGGAGACCATCTCGTTTACATAAGGATAGAAACGCCGGCGAAACTCAACATGAGGCAGAAGGAACTGATCGAGGAGTTCGCGCGGATAAGCAACGACGACGTGTTCCCCCATAAAAAAAGCTTCCTCGACAAGGTGAAGGAGATGTTCGGATGAGACGCCGGATTCCTCCCTTCATCATCCCTTTCCTCATCGCCGCCGTCATGACGCAGGCGGCCCCGTGCCTCTCGGAGGATGCGGCTGGAAAGGCCCTTTTTACGGTATTGGACGAGGCGGAGAAAAACGCCCCGACGGACCGGACTATCGAAAAGATCGAGGGCTTCATCCGGAGCTACCCCCTCTCAAGCGTGACCGACGAGGCCATCGAGAGGGTCGCGTCCATGCTCGTCCAGAAATCCGATTTCCGCGAGGCCGCCGTGTACTACCAGAGGCTTCTAATGGACTTTCCGGCGAGCCGCTACAAGATAGACGCCCTCTACGGACTCGGATACTGCCGGTACAGGCTGGGGGATGCGCGGGAGGCGAAGTCCTCCCTCGATGCGGTCGCGTCGAACCCGGACGCCTCGGTGACGCAGAAGGTAAAGGCACGGAGAATCCTCGACACGATAAGATACGCCGAGGCCCCCGGCCGCGCCCGAAAAACCGCCATAGCCGCCGTGCTTCCGCTTAAAGGGGAATATTCGGCCTACGGCGAAAACACCCTGAGGGGGATACTGCTCGCCGCCGGTGTTTTCGGGAAGGGCACGGACATGGGCGTTGAGATACGGGTGGAAGACAGCGGGGAATCGGAAAGGGAGACCGAAAAGACCATTGAGAGGCTCGGCGCGGAAGAAAACGTGGTGGCCGCGGTCGGCCCGCTTTTGAGCTCGACCGCCACGGCGGCGGCGCGGGAGGCGCAGAAAAGGAAACTCCCGGTCATAGTCCTGTCGCAGAAGGAGGGCATACCCCAGACCGGGGACTACGTGTTCAGGAACTTCCTTACCCCGAAAGAACAGGCCATGACCGTGGCGGAATACGCCGCGAAGACCCTCGGCATAAGGAAATTCGCCGTGCTCTATCCCGAAAACTCCTACGGGATCGAGCTGGCCGGACATTTCATGGCGGCCGTTAAAGACCACGGCGGGCTTATAGTCTCGGAAATTAAGTATCAGCCGGGCACGAAGGACTTCAACTCCGAGATAAAGACGCTCTTCGGCATAAAGGTTAAAGAGGAACTCGTCGGCCGCAGGCGCGTTACCGAATACACGCCCACCGTGGACGTCGAGGCCCTCTATATACCCGACTATTATTCAACGGTCATCCAGATCGCCCCGTACCTCGCCTACCACAACATCAAAGACGTCCAGCTCCTCGGGTCAAACGGCTGGAACTCCCCGGAGCTTCTGAAACTCGCCGGAGATTACGTCGAGGGGGCCGTCTTCGTGGACGGGTTCTTCACGGCGAGCAGAAGGAAAGGCGCAAGCCTGTTCCGGGACATGTTCGTGAAGGCATACGGCAGCCCGCCGGGCATACTCGAGGCCGAGGCCTACGACTCCACGATGCTCATACTCTCGGCGCTTAAAGGCGGGGCCGTTGACCGCGGTGCCGTGAGGGCCTACCTGTCGGACACGGGCCAGTTCGAGGGGGCCACCGGCCGCATGAGATTCGACCCTGACGGCGAGGCGGTAAAGGAGCTTTTCTTGCTGAAGGTCGTCAAAGGCGCCATAACGGAGGTGGAAAACCCCGGCGGCCAAAACACCCTCCCGGGCGCCACCCGGAGTACTCCAAAGACTACTCCAAGCATCGCTCCGGCGAGGCAGTAAAAGACACACTTACCATTTGCAGATTTTTTCCTTTTAGGTTATACTGGATGGATGAATAACGACAGACTTGAGCACTTCAGGGATATCCTTAATTCCACCCTCGAAGGGTTGCTCCAGGACGCAGAGCGCACCGTAAGCGGGATGAACAGAACCACCGATGAGCACTTCCCGGACCCGACCGACCGGGCCTCTCACGAGACCGACAGGAATTTCGTTTTAAGGGTCAAGGACAGGGAAAGGAAACTCGTCGCCAAGGTTAAAGACGCCCTCAAGAGGATAGAGGACGGCACCTACGGCATCTGCGAGGAGTGCGGCGAGCCTATCTCCGAGAAAAGGCTCGCTGTCAGGCCGGTTACGACCTGCTGCGTTGAATGCAAGAAGGAAGAAGAGGAACTTGAGAGGCAAAGGGGCGCGTAACCTGACTTTACGCGCTTGCGGCGGCATTTATGCCCCATGGCCCCGCTAAACCCGCCGAGGCCCAGTGACCTGTCGTGTCCTCATCCATGCCCGCACTCCGTCCCCGACGGCCCGGCGGCCGGCTCAAAAAACAGGAAAGGCGTTTAAAACACCATGCCTGAACTCAGAAAAGACCCGATAATCGGAAGGTGGGTTATAATCTCCACCGAACGCGGGAAGCGGCCCGCGGATTTCGTCGTTACCCCGCCGCCCCTGAAGGGCGGCATGTGTCCGTTCTGCCCCGGCAACGAGGGCATAACCCCCAAGGAGATAATAGCCTACCGCGTGGACGGGGGGAGCAAGCCAAACACGCCCGGCTGGCACATAAGGGTCGTGCCGAACAAATACCCGGCGCTCAGGATCGAAGGCGACCTCAACAGGGCCGGCGAGGGCGTTTACGACAGGATGAGCGGCATAGGCGCTCATGAGGTGATAATAGAATCCCCCAACCACAAGGACGTGCTCTCGACCCTGTCCCCCAAACAGTTCGAGGAGGTGCTCTGGGCCTACCGCGACAGGATAATAGACCTTAAAAAGGACTCAAGACTGCGTTACATACTCATATTCAAAAACCACGGCGAGGCGGCCGGGGCGTCCCTCGAACACACCCACTCGCAGCTCATCGCCCTGCCGATCATACCCAAACGCGTCAGCGAGGAGCTCGACGGCTCGCTCGAGTACTACAATTACAAGGAGCGGTGCGTTTTCTGCGACATAATCAGACAGGAGACAATGCAGGGGGTTCGGGTCATAACGGAAAACCAGGACTTCCTCGCCGTCACTCCATACGCCCCGAAGTCCCCGTTCGAGGTATGGATACTGCCAAAGTTCCACGAATCTCATTTTGAGAACTCGCAGAAGCACCACTACGAAAACCTGGCCGTGCTTTTCTCCGACGTCTTGAGGAGGATGGACAAGGTGCTGAGTTCCCCTCCATACAACTTCATACTTCATACCGCGCCCGTCAAAAACGGCGACTCCATACCGCACTACCACTGGCACTTCGAAATAATGCCCAAGCTCACAAAGACCGCCGGATTCGAGTGGGGATCAGGTTTTTACATAAACCCCACCCCTCCGGAAGAGGCCGCGACCTTCCTGAGGGAGGCAAAGGTTTAATCCCGCGGTGCGGGCTTAATTCCCCGACGTCATAACCATGGGATACGACATACTGAGCAGGGTAATAGAGCTGACCGATTCCGACTTCGCCCTCGATGTGAAGCTGAGGAAGGTGGCCGGGCTTCTCGCCAGACAGCTCCCGGTAGACGGCTGCGAGGTATACCTCTGGGACAGGAAAGACAGGCGTTTCAGGGCCACGGCCCATGGGCGCGGCGGCGCGGTCGAAGCCTACGGGGAAAAACAAGGCCTGCCGGGGCGCGTGAAAAAAACCGGGAGGGCAATCGAGGTCTCGAAAAAAGACCCTGAAAGCTGCCGGGGCGGAGGCGTCGAAGACATGGGTCTCAGGGGTTTCAGGGGCGCCATGGTCTACCCCCTCAGGGACGGAAAAGAATGGTACGGGGTCCTTTACCTCAAGACCGAGCGTAAATCCCTTCTGCCCGGAAGAAGAAAAAAGATGATAGGGGTCATCTCAAAGCAGATTGCCTCGTCCATCAAGAGTGAACGGAACTACGTAAGGCTCAGGAACGCCTACAATAAACTCAAAGACCTGCAGGTAAGGCTGGTGAACGCCGAGAAACTCATGGCCCTCGGCGAGCTTTCGGCCTCGCTCGCCCACGAGATAAGAAACCCGCTCGTATCCATAGGCGGTTTCGCGGCGAGGCTCAGGAAAAAAATCGAACCCGGCTCCCCCCACCTCCCCTATGTGGAGCACATCTCGAAACAGGTCACGAGGCTTGAGGAGATAATAAACGACATCCTCAACTTCGCCGAGCACAGGGAAATGAAGCTCAACGTCGCGGAGGTGAACGCGGTCGTCGAGGACGCGCTGTGGCTCTTCGAGGAGGCGTGCCATAACCAGAAGATAAAGGTGGTGAAGGCCTTATCGAAGGAGCCCATGCCGGTCGTCGCGGACGCGCACCAGCTCAAGATTGCCTTTGACAACCTCATAGCAAATGCGATACAGTCCATGGAGCACGGCGGGAAGCTCACCGTGAGGACCCGCAGGGAAAACGACCTGGGGGTAGTTGACATAACCGACAGCGGCGGCGGGATAGAGCCTGGCATAATAGGCAACATATTCAACCCCTTCTTCACCACCAAGAAAACCGGCACGGGACTGGGGCTTACTATAACGCATAAGATAATAACGCGGCACAGGGGCGTTATAGACGTGGCCAACGACTACGGCAGGGGCATAACCTTCACGGTAAAACTGCCGTGCACCGACGCGCGCGGAACCCTCCCGCCCGGTGGAGAGCGGGGCATGAAATCATCTATCGCGGGAGTTTTGGCGCCATGAAAAAGAGGGTGCTTGTAGTTGACGACGAAGAGGGCATAAGGCTCCTCTACAAGGAAGAACTCGAGGAAGAGGGATGCAGCGTGGAGCTTGCCGCATCCGGCGAGGAGGCGTTGAAAAGGCTTGAGGCAAGCAGCATAGACTTGGTGCTCCTCGACATAAAGATGCCGGGCATGGACGGGGTCGAGGTCTTGAGGAAGATCAAGGAAAAATGGAAGGACCTTCCGGTAATACTCTGCACGGCCTATCCGCATTACAAGCAGGACTTCGGCACGTGGGCGTCGGACGCCTATGTGGTTAAGTCCTCGGACCTGAGGGAACTCAAGGAAAAGATCAAGGACATCCTTCAGAGAAAGGCATGATACTCGTCACAGGCGCAACGGGCTTCGTGGGAGGCAGCCTCGTGAGGGAGCTTCTCAAGAAAGGCTACGGAGTCAGATGCCTCGTGAGGGACGCCCAGAGGGGCTTGAGGCTCAAGGAACTCGGGTGCGAGTTAAGACGGGGCGATGTAAGGGAATTGGATTCGGTCGTTGAAGCCCTTGATAAAAACACGGACACCGTAATACACCTGGTCGGGATACTCGCCGAGGCGCGCGGATCGACGTACAGGGACATTCACGTGGCGGGGACATCGAACGTCCTTACGGCCTGCAAGATGCGCGGCGTCCGCAGGGTCATTCACACAAGCGCGCTCGGCGCTCGGCGCGACGCACGAAGCCGATACCACAGGACGAAATGGGAGGCCGAAGAGCTTGTAAGAAATTCCGGGCTTGAATATACCATATTCAGGCCGTCAGTCATATTCGGCGGCGCCGACAGATTCACCAACACGTTCGCCCGATTCATAAGGATGTTCCCGGTCGTGTTCGTGCCTGGCAACGGAGGTAATCTCATGCAGCCGGTGTTCGTCGAAGACCTCTCGAGGATGATGCGTGAAAGCATCGTGAAAAAAGACGCCGCCGGGAAAACATACGAGGTCGCCGGGCCCGAACGATTTTCGTTCGACGAAATAATAGACAGGATCGCGCAAACGCTTGGACGGCGGGTTTTAAAGGTCCACATACCGCTTGTCCTTATGAAGCCGGGGGCGCTCATGGCGGAGATGCTATTTTCAAAGCCTCCGCTGTCGAGGGACTCCCTCCTCATGCTCGAAGAGGACAACGTAACGGACGATGATTCTATCGAGCGGGTATTCGGCATAAAACGCACGGGCCTTACGGAGGGGATGAGGAGTTACCTGCATTAGTTCTTTACATAAGGGGGGTTAGCTCAGTTGGGAGAGCGTCACGTTCGCAACGTGAAGGTCGCCGGTTCGACCCCGGTACCCTCCACCAGAAGACCTGTCCCTGTGAAAACAGGGCGCAAGGGCTGCGGGGATTCCCTCAGCCCTTTTTAACATAGAAATGACCGAAGACAAGAAAATCATCCTCGCCTCGGCCTCGCCACGGAGAAAAGAACTCCTGAAGGATATTTCAAGCTCATTCGAGGTCCGCCCTGCGGATGTGGACGAAGGCGTCAGGGAGGACGAGTCTCCGGTCGGGCACACCCGCAGACTTGCCCGCGAAAAAACCGGCAAGGTCGGTGAAGGATTAAGCGGAGGCATTATAATAGGCGCTGACACCGTGGTGGTTATAGACGGGGAAATCCTCGGCAAACCCAAAGACACGGATGACGCAAGAAGGATGCTCGGAAGGCTCTCCGGAAAGGCCCACACGGTTGTAACCTCGTTCTGCATACTTAACGCCCGCACCAAAGAGACCATCGCAAAGACGGTTGAAAGCAAGGTGACGATGAGGAGGATACACGACGCCGAACTGGAGGAATATCTCGAAACAGGCGAGCCGCTCGACAAGGCAGGCGCTTACGCCGTGCAGGGCATCGGAGGAAAATTCATTGAAACGGTCAAGGGGTCATACACGAACGTCGTCGGTCTTCCGGTGGATGAAGTTAAAGAAGCGCTAAAAAAGATGGGACAATGACGGCGATTCCGATTTTCTCCGTGTGCCTATCCCGCCAGCATTGCGAGGCTTGCGGCCATCACGATCATGCCCGCGATAACGCCGATTATAGCCACGTGCTCCTGCCTGTAGGAATGCGCAACGGGCAGGAGCTCGTCGAACGATATGAAGACCATGAACCCGGCCACCATGCACAGTATCCAGCCGAGCAGCCGTTCGGTTAAAAAAGGCATGAACACCATAGCGGCCAGGAACGCGCCCACCGGCTCGCTCACCCCCGAAAGGGCGGACCATTTGAACGCCTTCGCGGCGCTTTTCGTCGCGGCGTAGACCGGGACCGCCACGGCTATACCCTCGGGGATGTTGTGTATGGCCACGGCCACCGCGAGCGCAATCCCCATATCCGTGCTCTTCAGCGTCCCGGCGAACGTGACCATGCCCTCGGGGAAGTTATGTATGGCGATGCCGAGGGCGACAAGTACTGAGGCCCTTTTAAGGCGCCCGCCGTCGTCCCCGTATGATTCGAGTATGTAGATATGGGGCAGACACATATCTATCGCCAACATCAGGAATATCCCGAGGAAAAAGGCCGCGTGCGCGGTCGTAAAACCGAGGATGGAGATGCCCTGCTGAAGGAGCTCCACGAACGACACGAGCACCATCACCCCGGCCGAGAAACCGAGCGTGAAGGCCATGTACCTGGGCCCGGGGTTTCTGTAGAAGACGGCTATCGCGCTCCCGATCGTGGTTGAGAGGCCGGCAAATGTCGTAAGCGCTATCGCGGTGTAAAAAGAGCCGTCGAACGTCATTGCGCCTCCCCCCTCGTTAAGGAAAGTATATCCCCTCAAGCCTGCCGCAGTCAATCGCCGTTGACGGGAACCGGCCTCTGTGCTAAAAATACCCCATGGAAAGGGCATGGAAGGACGTTAAAAAACTTACCCGAACGGAGGCCTCGGCCGAGGTCTCCTCTCTCCGCGACGAGATAAACCTTCACAACTACCGCTACTACGTCCTCGACAGCCCGGTCATAAGCGACGCCGTATTCGATCGCCTCATGCTGAGGCTCGAGGCCATAGAGGCGCGTTTTCCGGGCCTTGTAACGCCGGACTCTCCCACGCAGAGGGTGGGCGCCGGACCGTCAAAGGAGTTCGGCGCAATCAAACATACCCTGCCCATGCTGAGCCTCAATAACGCGTTCACCGGGGAAGAGGCCGTGGAATTCGACCGCAGGGTGAAACGGTTTTTAAAGACGGCGGACGAGATAGATTACGCTGCGGAACCCAAGATAGACGGGCTCGCCGTGGAACTCGTATACTTTAACGGCGTCTTCGCGACAGGCTCCACGCGCGGGGACGGCACGGCCGGCGAGGACATAACGCGGAACTTGAAGACCGTAAAGAGCATCCCGCTCAAGCTCCTCAAGCCTGAAAAGGCCAGGCTCCCGCGCGTAATCGAGGTCCGCGGCGAGATATATCTCCCGATAGAAGGGTGGAAGAGGGTAAACGCCGAACGGGAGAAAAAGGGAGAGCCTCTTTTCGCAAACCCGCGAAACGCGGCCGCCGGGAGCCTCAGGCAACTCGACCCTCGTGTAACGGCCGCGCGGCCGCTGGATATCTTCTGCTACGGCGCAGGTCGGGCCGAAGGCGTGGAATTTACGACCCACATAGAAACGCTTGAATACCTCAAAAAAATAGGGATGAGGGTAAACCCCCTCGTGGAAAAGGTGCGAGGGATCGAGGCCGCCCTCGCATACCACCGCAGACTCGAAGGCATGAGGAAAGGACTCGGATACGAGCTCGACGGCGCGGTAATAAAGGTAAACAGCCTCGGTCTTCAGGAAAGGCTCGGCGTCCTTACGAGAAGCCCGAGATGGGCGCTCGCCTGCAAGTTCGCGCCGAGGCAGGAGACGACCGTTGTAAAGGCGATTGAAGTCGGGGTGGGAAGGACAGGGGCGCTCACCCCCGTGGCGGTGCTCGAACCGGTGGAGGTCGGGGGCGTCACCATCACCCACGCGACCCTCCACAACCAGGACGAGGTGGACCGTAAAGACGTCAGGATAGGAGACACGGTGGTTGTCGAGCGGGCCGGGGACGTGATACCCGAGGTAAAATCCGTGATAAAGGATACAAGGACCGGCGGGGAAAGGCCTTTCGTAATGCCCGGAAAATGCCCGGAATGCGGGGCAACGGTGGAAAAAACAAGGGCCATACACTTCTGCACGGGCGGGCTCGCCTGCCCGGCCCAGCTCATGGAGACAATCCGGCACTTCGCCTCAAAGAGAGCGATGGACATCGAGGGGCTCGGGACAAAACACGTGGAACAGCTTGTCAAAGACGGGCTTATAAAAGACGTTGCCGACATATACCGCGTCAAGAAGGACGACCTGCTCAAGCTTGAAAGATGGGCCGAAAAGTCCGCGGAAAACCTGCTTGCCTCGATCGAAAAAAGCAAGACCCCGACGCTTACGAGACTCATCTACGCCCTCGGCATACGCGGGGTGGGAGAGCACATGGCCGGGGTGCTGGCAAAAAGATTAGGGAACCTTGGCGCCCTTATGAAGGCATCAAAAGACGACCTCCTCGGAGTCCATGACATAGGCCCTGAGACGGCCTTGAGCATCACGGATTTTTTCGCCGAAAGTCACAACAGGGACGTGATGGAAAAGCTTGAAAAACACGGCGTAATGTCCGTGGAAGAAAAACCCCCGGAAGGGAAACTTAATGGAAAGACCTTCCTCTTTACCGGCACGCTCAAGACGTTTTCAAGGGAAGAGGCGAAAAGACTCGTCGAGGCCGCGGGCGGGGTTGCGGCGTCGGCTGCAGGCAAAAACGTTGATTACGTCGTGACGGGGGAGGAACCGGGGTCTAAATATGGCAAGGCGAAAAAACTGGGGCTTAAGATAATATCAGAGGAGGAGTTCAAAAAGATGCTCCGCGCTTAGGCCGCGGGGCGTAACGCTCGGCGCACCCGCCGTCAACTGCATATCCTGTTCCTTCCCTCCCGCTTTGCCCTGTAAAGGCGCGCGTCGGCCTTCCTCAAAAGCGAAAGGTGGTTTTTGCCGTCCGTCGGAAAGGTGGCGACCCCGCCGCTTAAGGTAACGGTCCTGTTCGGCATCGGGTACTTTTCTATCTCGCCTATGAGCCTGCGGCCGAAGGCATGTGCCCCTTCTTTTTTAATCTGCGGCATTATTATGCAGAACTCCTCGCCGCCGAAACGGCCCACGGTGTCGGTCATCCTCGTGTTTTTCTTCAAAAGCCTCGCTATTGATTTCAAAATCTTGTTGCCCTCGAGGTGGCCGAACGTGTCGTTATATTCCTTGAAGCTGTCTATGTCGAGCATAATCAGCGAAAGTATGTAGTTGTGCCGCGCGGCCCCCTGTATCTCCTTCTGCAGCTGCTCCATGAGGAAGCGCTGGTTGTAGAGGCCGGTAAGCCCGTCGGTTATGCTCAGAAGGCGCGTCTCCTCGAGCGCCTTTACCCTCTCCATGGTAAGGCCCGCGTATATGGTAAGGAGCGAAAAAAGAGAGATGTCCTCGGCCCTGAACCTGCGCTTCTTGAAATCGTTGACGTATAGCACCCCGACGATCCTCCCCTCCATCGTGAGCGGGGCCGCAAGCAGCGTCCTCACGCCCTCTTTGAGAAGCACCGGGTTGGGTTTTGAAAACTCCCTCATATCCGGTATGAAGAGCGGGCCTTCGTGGTTCACGACGGTGTGCGTCAGCCCGCCGTCCCTTATGTTCCACCTCGCGACCTTCTTGAAATCGGCGCTGAAGCCCTTGGACGCGACAAGCATCATGTCCTCTCTTTTCTCGTCGAAAAGCGCGATCGAGCCGGCCGGCGTGTCCGTAAGCTTCGTGGCGTAATCTATTATCGCGTATCCCGCGGCGTTAACGCTGTCTATGCTCTCGACGACAAGCCCGAGGTGATAGAGGGCTTCGTGTTCCTTGAGGAGCTTTTCCCTTTCCTCCGCCCGTTTTCTGCGCTCCTCGAACATCTGCCACATTATCTTGGCGGAGACCCCTCCCATAAGCTCGGTAGAGGCCGGGATTGACCTCCTCAGGTCTTCCGCTATCTTCGTGGAGCCGGTCAGGTTTATTACCACGTCCACCTTCCTGTCGAGGAAGAACCTGTAATCCTCGGCCGTCGGTATGCCTGCCTCCCTTGCGATTATAATGCCCGGAGCCGAGGGGTTCCTGTCCGCGGTCCACTCCACCTTGACCGAGGGGTTTTCCCTGAAAAGGTTAAGGACCGCCGTCCCGCCCCTGCCGCATCCCACTATGCCGACGCTCATCATGGGCCCGAACTCTTCGGCCACGGCCGGCTTTGGCGACGGGAGCATCCCCATCCCGATGGCCTGGCTCACGGCCTGGGCGCGGCTCGTGACGTTCAGCTTCTTCATGATGCTTTTGAGATGGTACTTGGAGGTCCACACGGATTTGCCTATTATGACGCCTATCTCATCGTTGGTCTTGCCCTCCTGCACCCAGCGCAGTATTTCTATCTCTTTGGGAGTCAGCGCCGTCGGTCCCTTTTTTGTCTTGCCCCTTGCCATTCGGTCTACCCCCAAGCATCTTAAAGATGGTGGCATAAATAAGCGTCACTGAAAGACCTATTCGTATAACCCGCAGGCCCAGGCACGGTCAACTACCCGAACGGGCAGCATTCAGCTACAGGTAAAATAAAAACAGCGGGTGCCGCGGCAATGGGGCAGGAACGCTACCTTGAGTGCCTGTCGGCCACCTTTGTCGCGCCGTAGGAGTCGGGCTTGGTCACGGCCGCATAGCCGCTGCCTGTAACCATCCCAACCACCTCTTTGATAATATCCCGTGTCTCGCCCTTCGTGCCGACGTCGAGGTGTATCTCCACCGGCAGAAGTTTGCAGCCGTTCTCGGACATTTTCGTTTTCATAAAAGAGGCGAGTTCAATGCTCATGGTCGTTTCGTAGAATATCCGCTGGCGGATATTGTCCATCTTCTTGTGGCGGGTCTTCCGGTAGAAATACCGGCCTCCGTGCCCCACCCTGTGGACGACCACGGCGGTCACGAAGTGCGTCTCCGCGGAGAGGAACGAATCGGTGCCTATAATCAGGTTATATCTGTAGTCAGCCCCTTCAGAGACGTATTCGACCACCCTTAAGAACATCTCCTCATCGGTAAGCCTGCCGAAGGTGGGGCTCAAAAAATCCTTCTGAATTTTTCCCGCGCATTGAACGGGGTCAGCGTCTTGTTTTGAGGAGGTCATCAATTTTGAATCTTACAATAAAATGTTAAAGAAAACAAGGGATTTAAGCTCCACAATCCGCCGCGGACCGGAAGGCCCGCGGCCCGTAAACCCCATGACTGAATAATCTATAATAATCAACCGGTTAAAGCTAATACCTATTTTCGCCGGGATTAGCTTTTTTATGGCATTTTCCATATCCCTATGTTATCATGCCTTGAATATAATACAGACCGAAAGGACACCGACGGCATTGACAAAAGACAGGATGAAAGCCCCGGCCGGCGCTGCTGCCGTCCACGACGGCAGCAACGAGCCGGAGCGTTATGACGAAGGGTCCATAAAAGTGCTCGAGGGCCTTGAGGCCGTAAGGAAAAGGCCCGCGATGTACATCGGCTCAACCGGCCCGTCCGGCCTGCACCACCTCGTCTATGAGGTGGTGGACAACTCGGTTGACGAGGCCCTGGCCGGTTACTGCAAGACAATTCTCGTGGTGGTGCATTCCGACGACTCCGTGACCGTAACGGACGACGGAAGGGGCATACCGGTAAAGATGCACCCCGAAAAGAAAAGACCAACGGTCGAGGTGGTGCTCACGGAACTCCACGCCGGAGGAAAATTCGAGCAGAAGGCCTACAGGGTTTCCGGCGGGCTCCACGGAGTGGGCGTGACGGTCGTAAACTTTCTTTCCGAATGGCTTAACGTCGAGATAAAAAGGGACGGAAGCGTCTACCAGCAGAGCTACTTGAGGGGCAAGCCCTCCACGACGCTGAAGGTAATCGGGAGCACGAAAAAGACCGGCACTCAGGTAAGCTTCAAGCCCGACCCCGAGATATTTGAAACGACCGCCTTAAGCTTCGACATCCTGAGCCAGAGGTTGAGGGAGCTCGCCTTCTTGAACGCCGGGATAAGGATTTCCATAACGGACGAGAGGACCGGCAAATCCAACGAGTTCCGCTACGACGGCGGCATAACGAGCTTCATCGAGCACCTGCACAAGACCAAAACCCCGATACACCCCAGGGTCGTCTGCCTCACCGGGGAGAAAGGCGGCGTGCGGATGGACGTGGCCATGCAGTGGAACGACTCCTATTCCGAAAACGTCTTTTCCTACGCCAACAACATCTCCACGACCGAAGGCGGCACCCACCTCATAGGGTTCAAATCCGCGCTCACAAGGACAATCAACAGCTACGCCGTAGAAAAAAACCTCGCCAAAGACCTCAAGGAACCTCTCCAGGGCGAGGATATAAGGGAAGGGCTTACGGCGGTAATAAGCGTAAAGCTCCCCAACCCGCAGTTCGAGGGCCAGACAAAGACGAAACTCGGGAACTCGGATGTCGAGGGCTTCGTGAAATCGCTCGTGGCCGAAAGGCTCGCGGCGTTTCTCGAAGAAAACCCCCCGGTCGCGAAAAAGATAGTCCAGAAGGCGGTCGAGGGCGCCAGGGCCAGACAGGCGGCGCGCAAGGCAAAGGACCTCATAAGGAGGAAAGGCGCCCTCGACGGCGCGGCCCTGCCGGGCAAGCTCGCGGACTGCCAGGAGACAAACCCTCTTTTAAGCGAACTCTTCATAGTCGAGGGCGAGAGCGCCGGCGGATCGGCCAAACAGGGCAGGGACAGGAAATTCCAGGCCATACTGCCGCTCAAGGGCAAGATCCTCAACGTCGAAAAGGCGCGGTTCGACAAGATGCTGGAGAACGAGGAGATAAGGACCATAATCGCGGCCCTGGGCTGCGGGATAGGCAGGGAGGAGCAGGACCCCTCGAAACTGCGCTACGGGAGGATTATCATAATGACCGACGCGGACGTGGACGGCTCGCACATAAGGACGCTTCTGCTTACGTTTTTCTACCGCCAGATGCCGTTCCTCGCCGAAGGCGGGCACCTCTACATAGCGCAGCCGCCGCTTTACAAGATAAAAAAGGGCAAGGAGGAACTATACATCAAGGACGAGACCGGCAAGGAAGGCTTCCTGCTCGAATCGCTGAAGGACGACGTGACCATAACGCCGAAGAACAGGAAAGGCCCGATAAAAGGCACGTCGCTTATCGCCGTCGTAAGGAAAATAACGAGGTTCGAACGCATCCTCGACAGGGTCGGCAGACGCCAGAAAAACAGATATATCGTGGAGGCGCTTGTGCTTGAGGACGGCTTCACGTCCGACAGGCTCAAAGACCTCAAGGCCCTGAAAAAATCCTTCGACAACCTCAAGACCTATTTGAAGGCCTTCCACCCCGGGATTATGCCCGTTGAATTCAGCGCCGAGGAGGACCCGGAGCACGGGGGCTTCATCGTCCGGTGCACGCACAGGAAAAACGGCTCCGAGTCCACGACCGTCATAGACAGGGAATTCATGACGTCCGCGGAGTTCTCCGAGCTTAAATCCCTCGGAGGCGAACTCGCTCAAATCGGAGGACCTCCCTTCATCCTCAACCATGGAGGCGCGGAGGTCGAGGTCAGAACCTTCGAGGAGATGACCTCCCGCATCCTCGATATAGGCAAAAAGGGGGTTACGGTACAGAGGTACAAGGGCCTCGGCGAGATGAATCCGGAACAGCTCTGGGAGACCACCATGAACCCGGAAAAAAGGGTCATGCGCCGCGTGACGGTCGAAGACACGGTGGCGGCCGAGGAGATGTTCACCAAACTCATGGGAGACCAGGTCGAACCAAGGCGGCTTTTCATAGAAAGGCACGCGCTCGAGGTATCGAACCTCGACATATAAAAACACCGAACGGAACAGGGGCATCTCCAATGACAAGGGACAAATCGCAGAAGGTCGGCATATACGTTGACGTGGCCAATATAACCCGCAACGGCGGCTACGGCATGAGGTTCGACATCTTAAGGGATTTCGCCTGCCGCGAGAACGGCGAGCCCATAAGGATGAACGCCTACGTCGCCTATGACGAGGAACGCGCGAAGAAAGACCGCGAATACAAGGACCGCACGTTTAATTTCCATTCCGCCCTCAGGGACTTCGGCTACAAGGTGATGGAAAAGATAGTCACATGGTACGTTGACGAGGGAGGGTCCCGTTACGGCAAGGCCAACGCGGACCTCGACATGGCCGTTGACGCGCTCTTGCAGTCGGAAAACCTCGACAGGGTGCTTATCGCGACCGGGGACGGGGATTTCATACAGGTCGTAAGGGCGCTTCAGAACAGGGGCTGCAGGGTGGAGGTTATAGCCTTCCAGAACATATCCTCCCAGCTCAAAAGGGAGGCGGACCTCTTCATGTCCGGCTACCTGATACCAAACCTTCTCCCGATAGAAGGCGCGGAGATGAAAAAGTGGGGAGATGTAGGCTCTAAGGCCCGCGGGATATGCTACAGCTATAATCGTGAAAAAGGCTTCGGGTTCATGCGTTTCCTCGACCATATAGGCCCGGGGCTGTGGATAACTGACACGCGCAGGGAAGACACTCCCTACAAAACGGCCTTTGCCCACGAATCCAACTTCGACAAGGCGATAGACATGGGACAACTCCCAAACCGGGAACATATCTTCGAGTTCGACGTGGTAAAAGGGGAAAAGGGACTTCAGGCCACTAACATAAGAAGGATCTATCCGTCTTAAGACGACCACGGCTCAAGCGCCTTCAGCCTTTTTTTTCTTCCCGAATATAAGCGCGAGGATAACCCCCATGGCGTAAAGGATAAGGAGCGGCACGCTCAGAAGCAACTGGCTGAACACGTCCGGAGGGGTGAATATCGCCCCTACCACAAAAATACCGATCACCGCATACCTCCAGTAATAAAGCAGCATCCTCGCATCCACCACCCCGAGCCTCGCCAGAACGAGCATCAAAAGCGGCAGCTCGAACGCCGCCCCGAAGGCGATGATAGTTTTTGCCGCAAGCGACAGATAAAGGTCCATTGAGATGAACGGGACGAGCTCGGGGGTCGAGAAACTCAAAAGGTATTTGAAGCCGAAGGGGAATATCACCTTGTAGGCGAAGACCGAGCCTGCGGAAAAAAGCGCGAGCGAGAAGGCGACCAGCGCCCCGAACCAGAGTTTTTCGTCCCTGTAAAGCCCGGGCGCGACAAACGCCCACATCTGGTATAGGACGACCGGGCTTGATATCATAACGGCCGCTCCGAACGCTATCTTGAGATATACGAAAAAAGGCTCGCCGACCCCGGTAAAGGTTATGAACCTGTGCTCATTAGGCAGGTTGGAAAGGAGCGGTTTTGCGAGGAAGGAATAAAGCTCTGCAGACCATGTGTAGGTCAATAAAAAGGCCACTCCCACGGCGAGGAGCGCTATCATGAACCTCCGCCTGAGTTCCCTAAGGTGCCCTACAAGGGGCATATTTTGGTAGTCTTCGGCCATTCACCAATATTATCTCCCCCCGGCTTCGTCCCCTTCTTTTTCAACCTTTCGAGCCGCCTCGCCTTTTCCCGGCCCATCAACCCCAACGGACGCCTCTTTCTCCAATTCAAGGAGGCTCACCCTCACCTCCCGGCCCGCCTTCTTGAACTCGTTGAACACCTTTGCGGCCGACTTTACCATTTCCGGCATCTTCTCGGGACCCATGACGATGAGGGCGATGACCGCTATGAGCAATAACTCTCCAATCCCTATGCCGAACATCTTTAGACCCCTCCGCGGTGTTTCCTCTCGCCGCCGCAATGGGCGGGCGCGCGCCAAAAAAAAGTAATGATAAATCTTATTATAACGCGGCCATTCTTTCAATACATTTCTCCGCATAAACGGTTCCTCCGCGCAAGGCCGTGAAAAAACCTGAAAAGTGAACGGAATGCCCGCCGCAATCCCTCCCCTTAAGGGGAGGGTCAAGGCGGGCTATACAAACGACAACTTCCTTAACCGTCGAAGAATCTCCGCCATCTATGCCTGCCCCGTACTTGATACGGGGGCGGAGTTCTTCAATTGACGCGCCGGAGGAAAAATGGTAAAGTCCGTTCATGCTCGATTCTTTCCGCATGGAAAGATTGAAGGAGATGATAAAAAAACCGTTCCCGGCCCTGGCGAGGCCCGTGGGCACAATAAGACCGTTACCCTTGAAAACAGTCCTTGCCTCTATCGCCCTCTCCGTTTTTTTCCTTCATACTCACCTCGCATGGCCGGCTGACAGGACGGTCCATACCGCCGTCATTGCCCCGGAAATGCCGGAAAACGAAATGCCCATGCCCGCGGCCATCACCCTCTCCATTGCTACTTTCGGAAAAGCAGGATATTCCACGGCCCTCAGTGGCAGGCCGGCATGGCCATCTAACGGGAACGTCCCTCCCGACATCACGCGCGGCCCAGCCAAAGGCATGGAAATAGCCCTCACGTTCGACGGAGGGTCGGAGGCGGACGACGCCGAAATGATCCTCTCCACCCTCAGGGAGAAAGGGATAAGGACAACGCTATTCCTGACCGGGAGTTTCATGGAAAAATACCCGTGGCTCGTGAAAAGGATGGTGGAGGACGGACACGAGATAGGCAACCACACGATGAACCACCCACACCTTACGGACTACGAAAGAAGCTACCGCCAGACGACGAGCCACGGGGTTACGAAGGAGTTCCTCCAGACGGAACTGAGGGAGACCTCGCGGATTTTCACCTCTATAACCGGAGGCAGGATGGCGGGTATGTGGCGGGCGCCTTACGGAGAAATAAACGATGAGATACGGCAGTGGGCGTTTGAAGAAGGCTACATGCACGTCGGCTGGACGTCCGACTATAAAAGGAGGGAAAGCCTCGACACCCTCGACTGGGTTTGCGACAGCTCCTCAAAACATTACCTCACCTCCGGAGAGATAAAAGACAGGATACTCAACTTCGGCATGGACAAAGGGGGCCTCGGGGGCGGCATAATCCTCATGCACCTCGGGACCGAACGCGCGGGAGACAGGGTATCGGGAAAACTCGGCGAGATAATAGACGCGCTCAGGGAGAGGGGCTACGGTTTCGTTAAGGTATCAGCGCTCATAAAAGGGGATGAAAGGCTTAAACCCTTTATGGCCGGGGTAATAGCGCTGAGCGGAAAAGTTCCTGGAAAGGCCGCGCAATGAACGGTCAGACCATCCAGCCGGCCATGCCGGAGACTAACCCCTCGTTCTGAAAAGCTCCCCCTTCTCCCCCCTTGAGAAAAGCAGCAGCACCATCCCCGCCGTCAGCACGAAAGAGCCCGCTATTATGAACCATATGCCCGGGTCTTTGTTTATCGTAAAAACCGCGTAAGGTGAAACGATATGGTTAACGAGGGTTATGGTCTTGCCGCCTATACTTACGCCGCCTCCGGGCCGCGAAACATCGAGAAACCCGCTTTCGTTGTCATCAATCGAGGTTATCTCCTGATACGGGTTACGGTACTGGCCGGAGCGCGAATAGGGTCTGCCTTCCACGTCAAAGGCCATGTCGGGGTACAGCGCGCCGAGCGAATACCGTTTCCCGTCAGCGGTTACGAAGCCTTTGCCGAAGCCGGCCTCTTTCCTTTCGCCGGATGCATCGAGGAGAAATCCCGTAACAGAGCGGCCGTGGTCAACGTAATAAAAGGCCATACCGCGGTATATAAGGGGGCTGTTCGGGCGTATCCCGCCTTTTTTTACCTCGGTGCCGCCCTTTAAAAGGGTAACGGCCGAGGAAAGGCTCTCCACCTCTCCCGCGTCGTCGAACCTTACGTCAACGCCGTCGAGGCGCATGGACAGGCCTTCCGCGTGGGGCACGGCGAGGGCCTCCCCCTTTACGACGAGGTTGCCGTAGGACCTGAAGCCGTAGAGGCTGCCGGCGAGGTGTCCGAGAAGCGCTATCAGAAACCCCACGTGCACGGCCTGCGGCAGGAAGGACCTGAAAGGGCTTTTCTTCCTTATTATGAGGTAAAGCCTGTCCGCCGTGCATACCGCGGTATTCACGGCAAAAAGTGCGATGAGGAAGACGAAGATGAATATCCAGAGGGTCTTGCCGGGATGCTCCGTCCCGGAGGTAAAGAGCCACGGCAGGAGGATTTCTCTGTCGAGGGCGTCAAAAAAAGCGCGGTTACGCAGAACAACCATTGAACCAACGGCCGCGTCAATGCACACGAGCGCGGCAAGCACTATCGTAAGCGTGGTGGAGGCGAAGAAATTCCATACGCGCTTGAAGAAACCCGTCATAAATGTTTTTTACCACAACCTCCCAGGGCTGTCAACGGAAGTGGCCGGCTGGTGGGCCTCTATCGCGGCACATGCGCGCCGCACGAATGAACCTCCCCGGCGCCCGGCTGCGGGTATCATGGAATATCGTTCCAAACAATCCGAAGTAAGCTTCGAGGAATCAAACCCGCATCGCGTGACAAAACACAGGGCTTACCTTGACTTTTCTCATGGTTTTGTTAAACTTTGAACGACCAAATACGCGAACAACCGGGAATAATCGCTATGGAGACACCTGTAGAAACCAACGAACAGAAAAAGACCACAATCGAGAACCGCGTCATCGGCTGGTTCGGCCGGCTCTTCAGCTACCTCGACGATATCATCCTCATCATCGTAAGCCTCGGCATAATAGCCGTCGCGATAATCGTGATGTCGGAGGCCTTCTTCGACATATTCACGATCAGGGCGTATTCGGTCACCCACATAATCAGCGACCTGATGTTCGTGCTCATAATCATGGAGCTCTTCAGGCAGGTCATGCGCCAGTTCCTGCGCCATCAGTTCTCGCTGAACCCCTTCCTCTTCATAGGCGTCATAGCGAGCATAAGGGGCATGCTGATAATGCAGATGGGCCTGGCCATGGGCGAGGTTGAATGGACGCGCGGGGTCATACAGGCCGGGGTATACGCCGTCATCGTATTGATCCTCGTTGTCTGCTACTACTTCACATCCAAGACCGAAAGGGCGCGATAGCATCGGCCCTTAAAACACCGGCCATGACCCTCCGTAAATCCCCCTCAGCCTTGACAAACCAGGCCCGGCGCCTATATTCGCATCATAATCAAAGACCCGATAAAGGTCTTTGGCCGCCTGAAAGCCGGGCAATCTCAGTGAAAGGCGCTGTCTTTATGAGTTGCGGACCAAAGAAAATATCATCCCTCTTTCTCTCGGCCGCGCTTGTTTTTTTGCTCGCCGCGCCTGCCGGGTCGTATGCGGCCGCGGCAATATCCGCTTACAGAGGTATCTTCAAACCCTTCAACTTAAGCGACGGCAAATTCAGGATAGCCATACGGCAATTCAACCGCAAGGGGAAACAGGAACTGCTTACGGTGGACCCCTCCACGTTCGAGACCTTTGTTGAGGACGCCTCGGGCGTTGATTTTTCAAAGGCCGGTCAACCGGCGAGGCCGGCTGGTGGGCCGTCGAGGACGGCTGGCGGATATGAAAAAACCCTCAACGCCTCCCCTTTCATAAAGGCCCTCACGAGATACTCCGCCCCGCCCGTAAGGCTTCAGAACCACGGAATAACAAAGGCGGAAAACACGCGGGGAGGCGTTTTCCTCACCGTTGACCTGTGCCCGTCCAAAAGGCCGTTCGATAGGGACATGTTCCTGGCCGCAATTGAATTTTCAGGCGATAAAATCCCAGCTCCAATGGCCATTGCAATAACCGGGGCGTGGATAAAGACGCATAAAGGGGAACTTACCTGGATTTTGGAGCAGGTCAAGGCAAGGAAACTTGACGTTACGTGGATTAACCACAGCTATTCCCATCCCTATTCTGGCAAGGGAAAACCCCTGACTGAGGATTTCCTCCTGACCAGGGGGGTTGACTTTGAAAAAGAGGTTCTGGACAACGAATCCCTGATGCTTGATTCCGGCATAACCCCCTCGCCTTTTTTCCGCTTCCCGGGCCTTGCCTCGGACGGACGGACGATGAAAAAACTCAAGGAACTGTCGCTTATCCCGGTTGGCGCGGACGCGTGGCTTGCGAAGGGGGAAACGCCCTCGGACGGGAGCATCATACTCGTGCACGGCAACGGCAACGAGCCGCGTGGCATAGAGAAACTTCTGGAGTTTTACAAAAGGGAGAAGGGGAGGCTTGAATTACTGCCGGTCAAAGACGCGTTTTGAACCTTGTGTTTTAGTTATCCCCCGACCTCCCCTCCGACCGTTATCTCCGGTATCCTCAACGTCGGCTGCGCGTCGGCAACTGGCACGCCCTGCCCGTCCTTTCCGCATGTGCCTACGGCGAAGCCGAGGTCGGAGCCGACCATGTCTATGGTCATAAGCACCTGCGGCCCGTTGCCCGTGAGGGTCGCGCCCCTTACCGGCTCGCCGACCCTGCCCTTTTCTATCAGATAACCCTCGCTCACCTCGAAGACAAAATCGCCGTTTACCGTATTGACCTGCCCCCCGCCCATCCTCCTTACGAAAAGCCCTTTTTCGAGAGAGGCCATAATGTCTCCCGGGGAGTGCCGGCCGGGCGCTATCATTGTATTGGTCATGCGCGGTATGGGACGGTGGTGATAGGACTCCCTCCTTCCGTTGCCCGTGGATTTCACGCCGTCCTTCATGGCGGTTATCCTGTCGTACATGTAACTTTTCAGAACGCCGTCCTCCACGAGCACTGTCTTCTGCGTCGGGGTGCCCTCGCCGTCATAGAAACCCGACCCGCGCTTAAACGGGATTCGGCCGTCGGCTATGACGGTTATAACCGCGGACGCGACAACCGCGCCTAATTTTCCGGAATAGACCGAAAGCCTTTCCTGCGCCAGGTCGGCTTCCAGCCCGTGGCCGACGGCCTCGTGTATCATGGTCCCGCCGGCCTCGCTCGACAGCACAACGCCCATCCGCCCGCCCGGCGCCTTGCGGGCCCCGAGCATCATGACGGCCCTCGCCGCCGCCTTCTCGGCCACGGCCTCAACGGGCGTCAAGTCGAATATCTCAAGCCCCATCGCCCCGCCCATTGGTTCGTAACCCGTCTGGATGACGCCGTTTTCCTCGGCTACGACCTGACAGAGGTAAAGGATGGACGTCCTATTTTCCTCCACCCACTCGCCGAGGGAATTAACCACGGCCGTTTTTTTAAGCCCGTCTCCGTATACGACCCTTACCTGCCGTATCCTCCTGTCAAGCGCCCTGGCCGAGGCGTTGCCCCTTGTAACGAGCTCTATCTTTTTTGACAGGTCCACCCCGCCAGGGGGAACCTTTATATCAAACCCCGGAGAGAAGGCCCTGTTCTTGAGGGCTATGTCCTTTTGGGACTCGCCCTCCCTGACGGCCGCTGCCACAACGTCCGCGACTTCACTGAGGCCGCCTTCGGTCAAGTCGTTCGTGTAGGCGTAGAAGGTCTTGAACCCGGCAATCACCCGTATCCCGGCCCCCCTGTCCCTGCCTGATACGACCTTCTCGACCCTGTCCTCCTCGGAGCTTATCGAGGTAGAGAGGGTATCTTCAACGTAGACGTCGGAAAAATCGCCGCCGTTTTTGAGCGCCCTTTTTATTATTTTAAACGGGTCAAACCCTTCTAAAAGTCCCATTGCGCGCCTCCGTAAACTAAAAGAGTATAACAGCGGCGGAAGGCCGCGTCAAGAGAGAGGGGCCGGCGTGGCCGGGTGGTAGCCCGGCGCTTTCCATATCCATATTGCCATTACACTCCTATCTGTTGTAATATCTATCCATGGAGCTTTTTAAAAAGATACCGGCGTGGCCGGCTGGTGGGCATGGAAGGAACCCGCATAGGGCCAAGGCATCCCCCCTGTCCCCTTTAGCCGACAGGATGAGGCCCGCGGACCTCGGGGAATTTTTCGGGCAGGGGCACCTCGTTTCAGAGGGAAAATTCCTGAGGAGGGCCATAGAAAAAGGAGAGGTCCCCTCCATCATCCTGTGGGGCCCTCCGGGATGCGGCAAAACCACCCTTGCCCGCATCATCGCCGAGAGCTCTGGCTCGGACTTCACGGCGTTCTCGGCGGTCATGTCCGGGGTAAAGGAGATACGGGAGGTAATAAAACTCGCGTGGCGGAACCTGGGCCTCGGCAAAAAGACGGTCCTCTTCGTGGACGAAATCCACCGCTTCAACAGGGCTCAGCAGGACGCCTTCCTCCACCACGTCGAGGACGGCACCTTGACGCTCATCGGCGCGACGACCGAAAACCCCTCTTTCGAGGTAAACGCCCCGCTCCTTTCAAGGTGCAAGGTCTTTGTCCTGAACGCGCTCGCATCCGAGGACATAAAGACGCTCGTGGAGAGGGCATTGAAGGACACGGAGCGCGGCCTGGGCAGGCTCAACGCAAAGGCGGACCAGGATGCCCTTGAGTTTATCGCCGGGTTTTCCCACGGGGACGCAAGAGAGGCCCTCAATACGCTCGAAAATTCCTGCATGATGGCCCCGGCGGACGCGGGCGGCGCGAGGGTCATAACCGTTGACATCGTAAAAGAGGCGATGCAGAAAAAGGCCCTCCTCTACGATAAGGGCGGGGAGGAACACTATAACGTCATATCGGCGTTCATAAAAAGCATGAGGGGTTCGGACCCCGACGCGGCCCTCTACTGGCTCGCGCGCATGGTCGAGGCAGGCGAGGACCCGCTCTTCATAGCGAGACGCATGGTGATATTCTCATCCGAGGACATAGGGAACGCGGACCCCGCGGCCCTCTCGGTCGCCGTCGCGGTAAAGGAGGCCGTTCATTTCGTGGGCATGCCCGAGGGCTTTATCCCCCTGGCGCAGGGTGCTGCGTATCTGGCGACGGCCCCCAAATCCAACGCGTCATACGCGGCGTATCTCAGGGCAAAGGAGGACGTCGTCGGGAAAGGGGCGCTCCCCGTTCCGCTCCACCTGAGGAACGCGCCGACCAGGCTGATGAAGGACCTCGGCTACGGAAAAGACTACAAATACCCGCACAACTACGAGGGCTCGAAGGTGGACGAGGCCTACCTGCCCGCTGAGCTCAAGGGAAAAAAATACTACACGCCGCCGGAGGGAAAAAAACAATGAAAAGGTTCGCCCTTACCGCGATAGGCGCCGACACGCCCGGCATAGTGGCCGGCATCACCAGTGTCCTCTTTGAATACGGCTGCAACATCGAGGACTCGAGCATGACGAGGCTCGAGGAGGAGTTCTCGGTCATCCTGATAATGACAACGGCCGATGACATTAAAACGGCGGAGCTTGAGAAGGAAATCAAGGAGATGGAGAGGGGCATGGGCCTTGAAATCCACTTCAAGGAAATTGGAGAAAAACCGCTCCGGAAAGAACGCGCTTCAACGCACATGGTCACCGTATCGGGCTATGACAGGCCGGGGATAGTCTATAAGACGGCCGACCTTTTGGCCGGATGCGGCATAAACATAACCGACCTCACGACAAGGATGCTTCACGGCCACGGGAGGAGCATCTACATAATGCTCATGGAGGTTTCCCTGCCAAAAACGCTCGACGGCGCGGCAGTGGCGGCGTCGCTTAAAACCCTCGGCGACGGCATGGGCGTAAAAATAGAGATGAAACCGATAGAGACGCACGAGGCGCTCTGAGGCCGCGGACCACGTCCCTCAATCCGTCAAATCAATATGCCGGCATTAAAAATCCTCCAGTACCCGGACCCCGTTCTCAAGGAAAAATCTTTAGAGGTAACGGCCGTATCCGAGGGGCTTAAAGACCTTATCCGCGACCTCGTGGACACGCTCCGCTCAGGCCCTGGCGTGGGTCTTGCGGCGCCCCAGGTCGGGATACTGAAACGGATAATCGTCGTTGACGTAACGTCCAGGGCCGCGGGGGGTGGGCTCATCATACTTATAAACCCGGTGATTACGGCGTCAAAAGGCTCAAAGACCGTAAGGGAGGGGTGCCTCTCCATTCCAGAATACACGGCTGACGTAAAAAGGGCGGAAGATGTTATCGTGGAGGGGCTGGACGAAGAGGGCGGGGCAGTTAAAATCGCCTCGACCGGACTCGAGGCGATAGCGCTCCAGCACGAGATAGACCACCTCGACGGCGTCCTGTTCATAGACAGGATAGAGGGCGTAAAGGGGCTTTTTAAAAGAAAGATAAGATTGTAGCAGTTTGCGGAAAAACTCGTTCAGCAGCCTGCTAAATCGTAACACTGGATAACCTATCAGAAGCAATAATAGTGGTCAATTTAAAAATCCGCCTTTATTGTCAACCTTTGAAAATAACAGGTTGACAATGTCCGCCTTCCATGTTATTGAGAAATACCATGAACGACATCTCAAAAGCGCTTAAAAAAGCTGAGGAAAAGGCCCTAAGCGGCATCGGCCTATGTCATGAGGACGCGCTCCGGTTCAGCGATATCCCCGAAGACCGGATATTCGAGATATTACCCTATTCGGACAGGATACGGCGCCGCTTCAAGGGGGTGGAGGTAAACCTGTGCTCGATAGTCAACGCAAAGAGCGGCCTGTGCAGGGAGGACTGCTCGTTCTGCGGCCAGTCAATAAAATACTCAACCGGCATAAACGCCTACCCCATGATAGAGGCAGAGGAAATAGTGTCCAGCGCGCTACGGGCGGAAAAATCCGGGGCAAGGGAATTTTCGATAGTGACGAGCGGGACAAAGATAGAAAAGAAGAGCGACGTCTCAACGCTTAAAAAGGCCATTTCAGGGATAAAGGAGACCGGCCGCCTTGAGACCTGCGCATCCCTCGGCATAATGAAAAGGGAAACGCTTGAAGAGCTTAAAGACGCGGGGCTTGAGAGCTACCACCATAACCTCGAAACGTCCCGGAGTTTTTTTCCGAACGTCTGCACCACGCACGGCTACGACGAGGACGTTGCCACGGTCAGGGCCGCCGGGGAACTCGGCCTTCACGTCTGCTCCGGCGGCATATTCGGCCTCGGCGAGGGATGGAAAGACCGGGTCGAGCTTGCCGGAACGCTGAGGGACCTCGACGTGGATTCCGTCCCCATAAACTTCTTAAACCCGCGGCCAGGCACGCCGCTTGAAAACGCGAGGAACTTGACGCCCCTGGAGTGCCTCAAGATAATAGCGCTTTTCAGGTTCATGCTGCCGTCCAAGGACATAATAGTCTGCGGCGGAAGGGATGTGAATCTGCGCGATATGCAGTCGCTCATATTCGCCGCAGGAGCAAACGGCATGATGGTGGGGGATTACCTTACGACAAAGGGGAGGCCCCCGGCGGACGACTTGAGGATGCTCGAAGACCTCGGACTTAAACCTAAGGCATGACCTTACTCTGTCACCCTGAACCTTGTTTCAGGGTCTCTATTTGGATCCTGAAATGAATTCAGGATGACAAAAAGTCTGACATGAATTCAGCGATAGAAAAGACCCTTAAAAAGATCAAGGACGAAGGACTTTTCCGCTCCCTCACCCTCATAGAGGGGCCGCAGTCTCCGCGCGTAAGGATCAGCGGAAAAGAGGTTCTGTGTCTCTGCTCCAACGATTACCTGGGGCTTGCGAACCACCCGGAGGTCAAAGAGGCGGCGATAAAAGCGACGGAAAGATACGGCGCCGGGGCAGGCGCGTCGAGGCTCACCTCCGGCGCGATGGAGCCGCACAGGGAGCTTGAGGACAGGATAAAAAGATTCAAAAAGGCCGAGGCCGCCCTGGTCTTCAATTCCGGCTGGCACGCCAATACCGGCATTATCCCGGCCATGGCCGGCAGGGGCGCGGACGTCTTCTCCGACAGGCTCAATCACGCGTCCATCATAGACGGCTCGATCCTCGGCAGGGCGAACCTCAGGCGATACCCGCACGGCGACGTAAACGCGCTTGAAGGCCTTCTCGGAAGATCAACGGCCGAACGGAAACTCATCGTGACGGACGGCGTTTTCAGCATGGACGGCGACGTCGCGCCGCTCAAGGAGATTATAGCCCTTGCCGAAAGGCATGGCGCCATGGTCTTTCTCGACGACGCGCACGCCGTCGGATGTATCGGTAAAAACGGAAGGGGCACCCTCGAACACCTCGGCATCGAACGCCGCCAGTCTGTAATCGAGGCCGGAACGCTCGGAAAGGCCTTCGGGTCATACGGCGCGTTCGTAACCGGCGGCAGGGAACTCATGGAACTTCTCATGAACAGGGCGCGCAGTTTCATCTACTCGACCGCCCTGCCGCCGGGCGTATGCGCTGCAAGCTCAAAGGCGATAGAGATAGCCGGAAGGGAGCCTCAGAGGAGAAAAAGACTTTCGGAAAACGCCGCCTTCATGAGGGACGGGCTGAGAAAAAACGGCTTCGACACGCTCAAAAGCTCGACCCACATAATCCCGCTTGTAACGGGCAAAGCTCAAAGGACAATGGAGATAACGGGAAGGCTCCTCGACAGCGGCGTTTTCGTGCAGGGCATCCGTCCGCCGACAGTGCCGCAGGGGACATCCAGACTCAGGATAACGGTCAGCTCGGAGCATAAACCCGCGGACCTCGAACGCGCGATCGAGGTCATCGCAAGGGCCTGCGAATGAAGCCGCCGGCCAATCAGCCGTCCACGACGGCCCACCAGCCGCTCTCAGCGGCCAAGAAAATCTTTGTCCACGGATGGGCGACCGACAGCCGCGTCTGGCGGGAATTCATAAAAGACCCGTCGAGGACGGCTGGCGGGCCGGCGAGGCCGGCTGGTGGGGGCGAAGACGCCGTCGCCGTAAATCTTCCCGGTCATGGCGACTGGCCCTCCGGTCATGACAATCAGCCAGCCGGCGGGAAAAAATGGGACTCGCCGACATTCGCGCCTGCGATTGAAGCGCTCCTCGGCTCTGCGCCGGACTCTATCGGCATAGGCTGGTCGCTCGGGGGGGAGATACTGATGCACCTCGCCTCAACCAACGCCGTAAGGTTCCGGGGGCTTATCCTTGTCTCCACCACGCCGTCTTTCATCGAGCGCGACGGCTTTCCGTGGGCACAGAAAAAGGCCCGCGTCAAAAAAATGCTCGCGGACATGGGGAAAAACCCGGCCGAGACGCTCAAGAGGTTTTATGCCCTGAACTTCACGGAAGAGGAGTTCCTCACCGCCAGGGCAAAGGGTTTCTTAAAACTCTACTCAGGGCATCCTCAGAGCGCCCTTAATTATGACTATGACGGACTGACGTTGGCCCTTAAGGCGCTCATGGACGCGGACCTGAGGGATGGGCTGAGAAAAATCACCGTGCCCACGCTTATCATGCACGGCTCACTGGACAATGTCTGCCCGATAGGGGCGGCCCATTATCTGAAGGAGAATATCACCGGGGCTACGCTCAGGATATTTGAAGGCGCGGGACACGCGCCATTTATCACCCGCCCGGAGGAGTTCAGTAAAGCCGTGTCCGGTTTTACGGAGGGGATATGACCGGGGCGTTCGATAAGGGGATTATAAAAAGGGCCTTTTCAAAGGCCGCGGCCACGTATGACTCGCACAGCGGCCTTCAGGGCGAAACGGCCCGGGAGGTCTCGGCCCTCCTGCCGCTTGAGCCCGGGGTTATCCTCGACGCCGGGTGCGGCACTGGCGGCGTGATGGAATACGTAAAGGCGCTTAGCCCTTCGGCCCAGGTCTACGGCTTTGACATCGCGCGGGCCATGCTCGGTATAGCGGGCGGAAAACCGGCACTCAAGGGGGCAAGGCTCGCCTGCGCGGACTGCGAGAGCCTGCCGTTTAAAGATTCCTCCTTTGACGCCGTGGTGTCAAACATGGCCTACCAATGGGTCGAGTACCCGGAGGGGGCGTTTGGCGAGGCATGGAGGGTTTTAAGGCCAGGCGGGGTCTTTATCTTCTCGACCCTCGGCCCGGGGACGTTCATTGAACTCCGGCGCTCCATTGAGGAAGCGGAAAGACTTACCGGCAGGAACGGTCTGCCGCGACTCATGGATTTCGCGGACGCGGAGGAACTCCTGAAGGCCCTTGAAGCCGCCGGCTTTGGAGGTATAAAGATGGAAGAGAGAAAGAGAGAGAGGCGCTACAACGACCTCCGCGAACTCCTGAGGACGCTTAAGTTCATCGGCGCCGTAAACCCTTCATCCGGCGGCAAAAACACGCTGTCAAGGGGCTCTACCCTCAAGGAGACATCAAAGATATACTTGACCGCCTTCCCTTACCCTGAAGGCGGGATACGCGCGACATACGACGTAATCCTCGCGACGGCATATAAAACTTAGCCCTTGAAGCTTAAAAAAGCAAATAGCGGACGGCTCAAAAGGCTCGACAGGCTCCACGTCTGGCATCCATTCACGAGGATGCGGGAGTGGGTGGAGTCCGACCCGGTCATAATAGAAAGGGGCGAGGGCTGCCACCTTATAGACACCGAGGGGCGGCGTTATCTCGACGGCGCCTCGTCTCTGTGGGTCATTGTGCACGGCCACAGGAAAAAAACAATTGACGAAGCGATAAAAAAACAGCTCGATAAAATCGCGCACTCAACGCTCCTCGGCCTCTCTAACGTCCCTTCCATAGAGCTTGCGGAAAAACTCGTAACCCTCGCCCCGAAAGGGCTTACAAGGGTCTTTTATTCGGACGACGGCTCGACCGCCGTGGAATCCGCGCTCAAGATGGCCTTCCACTACTCAAAGGCAAGGGATAAAAACACGCGGAAGGAAAAGTTCCTCGCCTTTACAGGCGCGTACCACGGCGACACCTTAGGCGGGATGAGCGTAGGCGAGATAGACGTCTTTGTCGAAAGGTACAGGCCTCTTCTTTTCAAGGCGCTGCGCGCGCCATACCCATACTGTTACAGGTGTCCGGTCAAAAAGAAATACCCCGACTGCAAGATTGCCTGCCTCGATAAGCTGAAGGATATCCTTGAAAGGCGCGGCCCTGAGATAGCCGCGTGCATAATAGAGCCGCTCATGGAGGGGGCCGCCGGCATGATCTCCGCGCCTCCAGGGTTCTTGAAAGGGGTAAGACGGCTTACGGAAAAATACGGCGTCCTCCTGATAGCCGATTGCGTGGCGACCGGATTCGGAAGGACCGGCGCGATGTTCGCATGTGAACACGAGGGGGTAAGCCCGGACCTTATGTGCCTCGCCAAGGGCATGACCGGCGGGTACCTGCCGCTTGCCGCGACCCTTTCGACCGAGAGGATATACAGGGCGTTCCTCGGGACCGTAAAAGACCCTGACGCCTTCTATCACGGGCACACCTATACCGGCAACCCGCTCGGCTGCGCCGCGGCCCTGGCGAACATAAGGATATTCGAAAAGGAGCGGGTGTTGGAAAAAATGCACCCTAAGGTACGCCTTCTCGAAAGACTCCTCAATGAATTCCGCTCCCTCGGACACGTCGGCGACGTAAGGCAGCGGGGCCTGATGGCCGGGGTCGAGCTTGTAAAGGATAAAAAGATGAAAGAACCCTATCCGTTCCAACTGCGCATCGGGCATAGGGTCTGCCTCAGCGCGAGGGATAAAGGGGTCATCGTAAGGCCACTCGGAGACACCATCGTCATAATGCCCCCGCTGAGCATAACCGCGGGCGAGCTTAAAATGCTCGCGGGCGTAATACGCGATTCGATCGAAGAGGTTACGGGGCAGGAGGTATGCGAAGAATGAAAAAAGCCTTTTTCATAACCGCGACCGACACCAACGCCGGGAAGACGTTCGTTGCTTCCGCCCTCGCCAAAGCCGCAAGGCAAAGGGGAATGGATGTCGGGGTGATGAAGCCGGTTGAGACCGGCTGCCCCCTGAAGAATGGGAAACCCCTCCCCCTCGACGCCGTGAGGCTTAAGGAGGCGGCGCGTTCGTCCGACCCCCTCGACCTCATAAACCCTTACAGGTTCCCCCTCTTGCTCGCGCCTTCCATTGCCGCGAGGATAAGCGGCAAGCGGATAGATTTCCGGAGGATAAAAAAGGCGTTTGAAACGCTTTCCGCGGGACACGACGTAATGTTCGTCGAGGGCGCCGGCGGGCTGGCCACCCCCCTTGCCGGCGACAAGACGACCCTCGACCTTATACTCTTTCTCGGCATACCCGCGATAATAGTCTCCCCCTCGAGGCTCGGCTGCATAAACTCCACCCTCCTCACCCTCGTATATGCCATGAACTCAGGCGTCGAGGTAAAGGGCGTGATACTCAACCATCCGACGGCCAAGACGGACTTAAGCGACGGGTTCAATTGCAAGGAGCTTGAAAGGTTCGGCGTGCCTGTAATAGGCGCGCTCCCCTTTTCTGAAAAAGGGGAGCGCGGTTTGCGGATAAAAAAGGCTGCGGGAGAGATGCTGTTTAAGCCGCGGCGTGGGCTTTTGTGTAGTTGAGCGTGCCCCCGGCCTTTATAAGCTCAATCTGCCTCGGCGTAAATCCGTGTTTGAGCTTAACCTCGAAATTCTTCGTTACGTTTTTAAGGGTAAGGGTGTCTCCTGATGAAAGCCCGTTGGTAAGCCCATTGAGTTCAAGCGTATCGCCCGCCTCTATGCGGTCCGAATCAGCGGGGTTCGCGAACGTAAGGGGCAGTATCCCGAAATTAACGAGGTTGTCCTTGTGTATGCGGGCGAAACTCTTCGCGATGACCGCCTTTATCCCGAGATACATGGGACACAGGGCCGCGTGCTCGCGGGATGAGCCCTGTCCGTAGTTCTCCCCGCCAACGACGAACCCGCCCCTGGCCTCCTTCGCCTTCTCGTGGAACTTGGCGTCTATCGCCGAAAACACGCTCTCCGAGTACTTCGGGACGTTGCTTCTGTATTTAAGCCACGTGCCCGCCGGCGTTATATGGTCGGTGGTGATGTTGTCTCCGAGCTTTATCAGGACCGTACCCCGCAGGGAATCGGGAAGAGGACCCTGCACCGGAAGGGGCTGGATGTTCGGGCCCCTTTTCACCTCGACCCGCGAGGGGTCTTTCGCCGGAGGCACTATCATCGAGTCGTCCACGATATAGGTCTTCGGAAGCTTTATCCTGGGGTATTTGCCGAGCTTTCGCGGGTCGGTCACGACCCCGTATATGGCGGCCGCCACGGCGACCTCGGGGCTGCACAGATAGACCCTGGCGTCCTTTGTGCCGCTGCGGCCCTCGAAGTTCCTGTTGAACGTCCTCAAGGACACCCCGGCCGAGGGAGGGGACTGTCCGTTGCCGATGCACGGGCCGCAGGTGTTCTCCAGTATCCTCGCGCCCGCCTCGATGAGGCTCGTAAGCCCCTTTGTGTGGGCTATCATGTCAACGACCTGCCTCGACCCGGGCGATACGGTCATGTTCACTTCTGGATGGACCTTGTATCCGCCTTTTCTCAGGACCTCTGAAACGAGCATCAGATCCCTGTAAGACGAGTTGGTGCAGCTTCCGACGCAGACCTGGTCCACCTTCATGCCCTCTATGTCGGACACCTTGCAGACGTTGTCCGGGCTGTGGGGCTGGGCGATGAGGGGCTCGAGCCTCGTCAGGTTTATCTCGATAGTCTCGTCGTATTTGGCGTCTTCGTCGGCCTTGATCTCAACAAAGTCCTTGGCCCTGCCCTCGGCCTCTAAAAAAGCGGCCGTTACTTCGTCGCTCGGGAACAGGGACGTGGTTGCGCCGAGCTCGGCGCCCATGTTCGTTATGACGGCCCTGTCCGGCACGCTAAGGCTCTTTACGCCCTCCCCGTTGTACTCGAACACCTTGCCGACCCCGCCCTTGACCGTGAGCCTCCTCAGGAGTTCGAGGATTATGTCCTTTGCCGACACCCACGGCTTCAATTTCCCCTTGAGCTTTACGAGCACGACCTTTGGGAACGTGAGGTTGAAGGCCCCTCCCCCCATGGCCACGGCCACGTCCAGCCCGCCCGCGCCTATGGCCATCATGCCGAGCCCTCCGGATGTCGGGGTGTGGCTGTCGCTTCCGAGGAGGGTCTGTCCCGGGACCCCGAACCTTTCGAGATGGACCTGATGGCAGATGCCGTTGCCCGGCCTCGAGAAATAGATGCCGTATTTGGCGGCTATGGTCTGGAGGAACCGGTGGTCGTCGGCGTTTTCAAACCCGCCGTACTGGAGGGTGTTGTGGTCAACGTAACTAACCGAAAGCTAGGTCCTTACCCTGTCAACGCCCATGGCCTCGAACTGTAGATAGGCCATGGTGCCGGTTGCGTCCTGCGTGAGGGTCTGGTCTATCTTTATGGCGACTTCCTTGCCGGAAACCGGCTCCCCCCCCTCGGATGACGTGAGGTGGCCTTCTATTATCTTCTGGGTTATGTTTTTGCCCACGGCGTATCCTCCTCTGATTTTTCGGCTGTTATTTCTATCTTATGGAAAGAAGGAGTCAAATTTACATAAATTCCGCGGGGATGTCAATATATCTTTAAAATATCCTTAAAGGAAAGACCGGGGCGCTTTCCGCGCTCTTGCGGGATATGCGTAAAACCTCACGCCCCGCTTGCGTTTATCTCCTTGAAGAGAAGGCCCGGAGAACCTGTCGAGCCCAAAAAGCGCGTATCCGTGCCAACGACCTCTACCTTTGAAAAAAGCTCAAGGAGCGTCCCTGCTATGGCTATGCCCCTTACCGGATGAACCGGACGGCCCCCCTCAACCCAAAAACCCGAGGCCCCGAGGGAGAATTCCCCGCTTACCGGGTCTATCGTGTGCGCTCCCATGACGTCCGTTATGAAAAGCCCGCTGCCCATCCGCGTTAAAAGCTCATCCGAGGTATGAGGTTTTTTTCCTTTCTCTATGTAAAGGTTGGATATTCCAACGGAAGGCGTGCCCTTGAAGCCGCCCCTTTGCGCGTTGCCCGTGCTCGCAATGCCGGCCCTGCGGGCCCAGTAGGTGTCGTAGAGAAAACCCGCGCACACACCCTCTTTTACCAGAAAAGTCTTTTGCCGAGGAACGCCCTCGCAGTCATAGAGGGACGTTGACCATCCTCCGGGCATAAGCCCGTCGTCAACGATGCTGACTACGGGCGAGACCGCCATCTTTCCCTTTTTGTCAGCGAGCATGGATTTGCCCTTCAGCACGTTGTCCGCGAGGAACGAACTTGAAAGGGCTTCCAGGAACTCTATCGCAACTGTATTTTCAAAAACCGCCGGACATTTCACAGTGCCTATGGGCCTGGCCCCCAACATGCCCACGGCCCTTTGCGCCGCGGCTTTCGCGATGGAGAGGCAGTCAACGTCCGCCCTTCTGTGCCCCATGCCGCAGTCCCATCCCATCTGCTGTTCACCGGCCTCCTCGGCGATAGCCACGACCGACCCGGAAAAAAACGTCCCGGAATAGGCCGCGTCAACCCCGGCCGAGTTTACGGTCCGCGTCGAGACCGTGCTTTCGCTGTACGAGGCCTTCCTCACCCTCTTAACCCGTTGGTCCAACCCGAGCGCCTCCTTTTCCAGAGAGAGGGCGCGGCCGATATTTTCATCCTCGGTCGCAACGTCAAACGCCGGGTCTACTGTATCAAGAGGCCCTTTTGCAGAGGATACCGGAGAAGAGGGCAAAGGGAAAAAGACGAAACCGTCCGCCGTTGCGCCGGTACTTCCGGACACGGTAAGGGACACCATCTCCCCAAGAGCGTCCTCCGTAAGGACGCTCGAAAAACCGAACCCGGGCCTTTTGTCCATGACGGTCCGAAGCCCGGCCCCCGACGCCGAGTGCACCCTCAGGGCGTCCACCTTCCCCTCCCTCACCTCGACCGTAAGCCCCCTTGAAGTCGAAAGGAATATCTCGTATGAGTCGGCCCTCCCTTTAAGAAGGCCGCGTATGACGTCAATGGTCCCGTTAAAACCCTTTTTCATAACCGCCTTCCCGCGCGTATGTTGCGCTCAGGGCCTGATATCGATTATTACGGCGTTCTCGTCGCAGCTTGGGAACTTGGCGCACTTTATGCAGTCCCCCCATATCTTGTGCGGGAGTATCTCCTTTTCGACCGGCCTGAAGCCCATCTTCTCGAAGAACGCGGGCCTGTATGTAAGCGCGAAGACCTTTTTTACGCCCAGCGTCTTCGCCTCGCTGAGGCAGGCCTTGACAAGGGCGCGGCCCACGCCCCTGCCGGAGGCCTCCTCTTTTACGCAGAGCGACCGTATCTCGCCTATCTCCTCCCAGCATATATGGAGCGCGCAGGTGCCGAGTATCTCGCCCCCTTCCTCATGGACGAAGAAATCCCGCAGGTTGGCGTAGACCTCCGCGAGAGGGCGGTGGAGCATGTCGCCCTTGCGGGCGAAACTCTCGACGATGGCGTATATCGCGTCTACGTCGTTTAAAACAGCCTTGCGTACCAAATCCCCTCCATCGCGGCTACTTCGTTGCGCCGGCCGCATTGGGCCGGGCCTTGCTTCCGGCGAGCGTAAGCAGTTCCATCGCGTGCTTCCTCGCGGTCTCGGTTATCTTCGCCCCGGCAAGAAGGCGGGCCACGTGTTCGACCCTTTCCCCGGCCGCGAGCCTTTTAACCCTCGTAACCGTCCTTTTCTCCCCGTCCGCCACCTTCTCGACGAAATAATGGGCGTCGGCGAACGCGGCTATCTGCGCCAGATGCGTTATGCATATCACCTGATGCGCCGCGGACGCCACCTTGAGCTTGCCTCCGACGGCCTCGGCCATCCTTGCCCCTATGCCGGTATCAACCTCGTCGAATATGAGCGTCGGGACCCTGCCGGCTGAGCTAAGGGATTTCATCGCGAGCATTATCCTCGAAAGCTCCCCTCCGGAGGCTATGCGCGAAAGCGGCTTCGTCTCCTCCCCGGGGTTGGGCGATATGAGGAAGATGACCCTGTCCGCGCCCTTTTCCCCGAAACGCGGGGTCGAATCCGGGTTCCTCTCGACTTGAACGACCGCCTCAAAGACCGTCCCGGCCATGCCGAGTTCCTTGAGCTCCCTCTCCATCCCCTTTTTAAGCTCTTTCGCCTTTTTAAGCCTCGCCTCAGTAAGCGCCGCGGCTGCGGACGCGGCTGAAGATGCGGCCTTTTCCATCTCTCCCCTTACGGCGACGAGCCTTTCGTCATGGCCGGATATGGCCCTGAGCGTTTCCCCTATGGCCTTTTTCTTCTCGAGTATTTCTTTAATGGTAGCGCCGTATTTTTTCCTGAGTCTCGCTATGCAGTCGAGCCTCGATTCGATTTCCTCGATCCGTGCCGGGTCGCCCTCGCACCCCGATGAGTAGTCCCTCAAAAAGCCGGCCGCGTCTTCGAGCTCATACCGCGCGGCCTCGATCCTGCGGCATTGGTCCTCAAGCCTTAAGTCAAACCTGGAGGCGTCCTTAAGCTCCCTTGCCATGCCCGCGAGCTTTTCGATTACCGAGGCCTCGCCGGAGTAAAGGGCCTCTTCCGCCCCGTGGGTCGCGGCGCGGAGCCTTTCAATATTTTTAAGCCTCTCCCCCTCGGCCCTGAGGGCCTCTTCCTCCCCCTCTTTAAGCCCAGCCTCCTCTATCTCGCCAAACTGAAATTCAAGGAGTTCCAAGTCCGAGGCGGCCTTTCTCGCGCCTTCCGTAAGCGCGTCAAGTTCGCGTTTAAGCGCCGACCACCGAGCGAACGCATCGCTCATGGCTCGCCTCAGGTCCCCGAGACAACCGAACGCGTCCAGCATCTCGACGTGGTCCTCGTCCCTTGCAAGCGACTGGTGCTCGCTCTGGCCGCATACGTCCACGAGACGGCTTCCCACGTCGGCAAGGGCGGAAAGGGTGGAGATGCAGCCGTTTATGAAAACCCTGTTTTTGCCGCCCCTTGTGATGAGCCTCTTTATCACGAGCGTATCCGAATGAGGGATCCCCGAGGATTCGAGCGCGGGACGCAGCCCCGGGTTCTCCGACACGTCGAACATCGCCTCGACCCGCGCCTCCTCCTTTGCGCTCCTTATCATCTCGTTGGACGCCCTGTCGCCGAGTATCAGGTCTATGGCGCCGATGATTATGGATTTGCCCGCGCCGGTCTCCCCGGTGAACACGTTGAGGCCCGGAGCGAACTCTATCGAAAGGTCGGCGATTATAGCGAGGTCTTTTATATTGAGTTCAAGCAGCATCTTTTAGGCCGTCGTCCCTGAACGGAATGCCCGCTATCTTCTGGGCTCCCACATGAGCCGCTCCCTCATGACGTCGAAGTAGCTCTTTCCGTTGCCCCTTATGAGGTATACGTTTTCCTCGGCCCTTCTCGCCTCGATGACGTCCCCGGCCTTAAGCGGCATGTCAACCTGCCCGTCGAGCGTAAGCACGGTCTCAAGGTGTTCGCTGCCAAGTTCCACGGCGACGGTCATCCTGTCCGGTATGACCACCGGACGGTTGGTGAGGTTGAAAGGGCATATCGGCACGATGATGATGGAATGGATCGTGGGGTAGAGGATGGGGCCGAAGGCCGAAAGGGAATAGCCCGTCGAGCCGGTGGGGGTGGCGACTATAAGCCCGTCGGCCCGGTAGGTCGTGACATACTCTTCGTCTATGCGCACATCGAGCTTGAGGAGCCGCGCTATCGTACCCCTTATGACGGCGTCGTTAAGGACCCTGTAATCCGCTATCCTCTTGCCCCCCCTCATTATGCCGACCGAGAGCATCATCCTCTCTTCTATCTCGCACTTGCCCTTCAATGCCTTCTCGAGACAGGCATACGCGTCCGTTGCGGTGGCCGCGGTCAGGAATCCGAGCCCTCCCATGTTTATGCCGAGTATAGGTATCTTCCTGCCTCCGACGAGCCTCGCGGCATAGAGCATCGTTCCATCCCCTCCGAGCACGAGGACGGCCTCGACCGCGTCGGGCATCTCCTCGCGCGAGACCTTTTTGACGGCGCTTACGCGCTTTGATATCTCCCCGTCGCCGTAGACCTCGACGCCCCTTGCGTTGAGCCACCCGGTCACCTCGGCGCAGAACTTCACGACCTCCGGGTTTATAAGTTTCGCGACAAGCCCTATCTTTTTCATTCCCTGCCGTTCCTCTCTTCCCTTATCTCTGCGGCTCTATTATTACCTTCATTGATTCGCCGGCCCCGCTAACGAGCCTGAAGCCGGTCTGCGTCTCATCGAGGCCGAGCCTGTGGGTTATCATGTCTTTTACCGTAACGGCGCCGGATGAGATGAGGTCGAGCGCCGTAAGGGTGTCGGCCGGGGCCGAGGCGTATGTGTTTTTAATGGTAACGCCCGCCTGCCATATCCTGAAAAGCGGCATAGGGTAAGTCGCCTCCGGCTCCTTGGGCGCGAAGAAAATCACGCACCCCCCCCTCTCCACGCTCTCTATGGCCTGCGCTATCGCCGGGTCGTGGGCCACGCACAGAAAGACTATGTCCGAGAGTCTGCCGGAGGCCTCCATTATCGCGGCCGCCGAGTCGTCCTCGGCCTTGAGCGTCAGGTCGGCGCCGAATCTTTTCGCCTGGGCGAGCCTGAAGTCGTTTATGTCCGTTGCCGCGATAAACCCGGCGCCGAGCGCCCTTGCGAGCTTTACGTGCAAAAGCCCGGATACGCCCGAGCCTATGACGAGGACGCTTTTGCCGGGGCCCATCCCGGCCATACGCATGCCCCTTAAAACGCATCCGAGCGGCTCTGAAAAGGTCCCTTCCTCGAAGCTTACCGATTCGGACAGATGAAAAACCCCGCGGTCAACGTTTATCGCCGGGACCCTCACGTATTCGCAAAACCCGCCGGGGTCGAAATTGGTCTTCCTCAGGGTGTCGCACACGGTATGGTTGCCGGCGAGGCAATGTCTGCACGTGTTGCACGGGACGTGGTGGGCGACCGTCACCCGGTCGCCTTTTTTAAACGAGGAGACGGCGCCTCCGGCTTCCTCCACGGTCCCGGCGACCTCGTGGCCGAGGACGAGCGGGGCCTTTTTCAGCCGGTACCACTCCATTACGTCCGAGCCGCAGATGCCCGCGGCCTCTATCCTGACGAGTATCTCTCCGTCTTTTATGGAAGGCCTCGGCAGGACCTCAACCCGCACGTCCCTGTTGTTGTAATAAACGGCGGCCCTCATCACGCGGTCTTCTTCTTTTGCTGTTTCCGGGCCGAGAGCGTTTTAAAGAGGTCGTATGCTTTCTCCGGCGTTGCGTTATTGTGGACGACCTCCCTGACGGCCTTTATCATGGCGACCGGGTTTTCGGACTGGAATATGTTACGCCCCATGTCAACCCCGACCGCGCCCCTTTTAACGGCGTTATAAGAGAGCTCGAGCGCGTCCTTTTCCGCGATCTTTTTTCCGCCCGCTATGACGACCGGCACGGGGCAGGCCCTTACGACCTTTTCAAAGTCCTCGCAGTAGTAGGTCTTGACTATATGCGCACCGAGTTCGGCCGCTATCCTGCAGGCAAGCCCCAGGTAGCGCGCGTCCCTGACCATGTCCTTGCCCACGGCCGTGACCGCGACGACCGGTATCCCGCACTCCTCGGCCTCGTCAATGAGGTCCGCCATGGCAAGGAGCGTCTGCCTCTCGTTCGCGGCTCCGACGAAGATGGAGAGCGCCACCCCGGCGACGTTAAGGCGTATCGCGTCGTTCATCGAGACGGTAAGACCCTCGTCCGAGAGGTCGTCTTTAAGGACGCTCGTGCCGCCGGAGACCCTGAGGACGACCGGGACGTCCATTGACGGGTCAACGCACCTCCTCAATACCCCTCTTGTGAGCATCAGCGTGTCGGCGTAGGGAAGAAGCGGCTCTATGGTCTTGCGCGGCTCCTCAAGCCCTGTCGTGGGACCCAGAAAATACCCGTGGTCAACGGCCAACATGACTGTCCTGCCGTCGGACGGCCTGATTATGCGGGACAGACGGTTCTTCATTCCCCAGTCCATAAAATTGCCTCCTTTTTCAGCTTTTGTCCGTGCAAATCCGTCAAGGGTATAGATTTTACTAAAATAAAAGATAATAGGCAAGGGGGTTGGAGTCAATTTAATTTTTGGAAAAGGTTATATGGACATGCCCGTTAAGAGGGATGAGGGGGGCTTCTTTTTGTCATGCACGG
>JACRCI010000050.1 GCA_016219105.1 Deltaproteobacteria bacterium
GAAGCCTGTCGAGCGGATAGAAATCGAGGATGAGGAGCACCACCGGAAGGGTTATGGCCATGGGTTTGCTCATAAACGACATGGCGAAAAGGACAAGGGAGGCGTAGTAAAACGCCTTCTTCTTCGAACCGTCCGAAGAGACATACCTGAGATAGGAGATGACGCTCAGGAGGAAGAAAAAGCCGTAAAGGACGTCCTTTCTTTCGGCTATCCAGACTACCGACTCGATCCTGAGCGGATGCAGGCCGAACAGCAGGGCCGTGGTAAGCGCCGCGATAAAGGCTTTTTTGTTCAGGCCTCCGTACGGCGCCGGGCTTGCGTGTTCCACAAGCCGGACGGTCAGGATAAAAACCAAAAAGACGTTAAACGAATGGAAGATGATGTTCGTGAGGTGGAAACCCTGCGCGTCCGGCCCCCATACGGCGTAATCTATCGCGAAGGAAATAAGCGTGACCGGGTACCATGTCGTGATGCCGACGCTCGTAAAGACCCATTTAAAAAACTTCGGGTCCAGCGTCTGGATATTGCGGTTTTCGGAAATAAGGATGTTATCGTCCCATATCACGAAATCGTAGCCCAGGGACTGCATGAAGACTAAAAAGGCTATGACGGCCAAAACAGCGGCTACGGCAAAAACAACGGCATCGCCGGCCAACCAGCCGGCCTTGCCTGCGCGGCTGCTCCCGGCGGCCGCGGCAGGGCCGTTATTGAAAAGGCCCTCCCTGGTTCTTTCCCTTCTTTCCTCTTTGAGCTTTTTTTGTCCCATAGTCCGTTCATCTCCCTGAACCCGAAACCGTATATTATCGCCGTATAACGCGGCTAAAGTCAATAATTTATTATTTTTTTACACGGCGGACGGACACGCCCGCAATCATAGCCAATGGCATAAGGGATGATATTCCGATATCCTCATTATTCCTTTGCTCTTGCAAACCCTGTGGGCTGAGTGTATCGGACATTCAAGAAAGGACTGCGGGCGGACAGGCGCGGGCACCCACCCGGAGAGCCTGCCCTCTCCCGCGCGAAACCATAAACAGGTTTTCTAAAGGAAAAAGTCCGGGGATATTTCCCGGACCCTATTCAAACACTATCTCCTTTATGTTCTTCGCGAATATCATGTAGTTGCCGAAGTCGGTCTTGCCCAAAAACCTCATGTCCTCGCTGAAATTTACCGCGAGCACCTCCCCGCTTTTTAGAACGACCTGTAAATTCACCTGCCCGCTTCCGGCGGAAGACACAAACACGGCCTTTTTTACCTTTTCAAAGGGTATAGAGATAAAACCCTTGCCCCTCTGGGCCTTGAAAAACGTCTTCCCTTCCCAGCTCACATTCGTGCATCTGGTGGATACGTCCTGGTCGTCAATGACCGTGGCCGTGAAATTCTTGTCCGGCTGGGGAACGTCTATGTCAGAGGTCGCCCCCATGCCGGCAAGCACAACCCAGCTTAAGAGTACGAAAAAAACCGGCAAAATCTTCTTTCTGTCCATGCCGCTCAGATTAATCCGTTTATATGGCCCGTAAGAGGCTAAATGGTTCAGGCTGGCTCGAATGCAGGGAGATAATCCCTTCCGGGGTTATTCAAACATTATCTCCTTTATATTCTTCAAAGATATCGCGTACTTGCCGTAGTCGGCCCTGCCGAAAAAGCTCACGTCGTCGTTGACGCTCACCGTAAGCACATCGCCGCTTTTGAGAACGATCTCGATATCCACCTGTCCGCTGCCGGCCGGAGACGCAAACACGGCCTTTTTTATCTTTTCAAAAGGTATAGTGACAAGGGCCTTGCCCCTCTTGACCCTGAAAAACGTCTTTCCGTTTTCCCAGCTTACGCCGTTGCATTTAGTGGCTATGCCTTCGGTGTCAACAACCGTGGCCGTGAAATTCTTATCCGGAACGGGGAGGTTTATATCATCGCTCCCGGCTGTGCCGGCAAATATTGCCAAGCCTAACATTATAAAAAAAACGGACAAAACCCTCTTCATATCCATACCCCGCCGTATCTTATTAATATATTATTGACCGCCCAAAAAGTCAAGATTTAAAGCACCCTGGCCGGGCGTGACGAGCCGGCCTTGCAGGTCAGCCAACCGGCCTCGCCGGCCAACCCGCGTCGCCGCGAGGCGTGCCAGCCGTCCTCGCCGGTGTTGACAAAAACCGCGCTTTTAAATATACTCAAAAAGCTATGGCCACGAGGATACGTTTTATAGACCTATACTCCATTTTCGACGAGGTGGACGCCAATATAATAGAAAACCTCCTCGGTGATTACGATATAGATTGCACGATAAAAGAGCTTGCGGCGGAAACCGGCGGCGAAGAGGGTACGGGCGCCACGGAAAAAATGATAGCGGTCGAGGAAGACAAGATCGAGGACGCCAGAAGGATAATAGCGGACGCCATACACAACGGCGTCATATCCGAGGAAGGGCAGTTCATGGTTTAGCCCAGCACCACTTTCCATCGCTGAGGCTGTGCAGGATAATAAGGATGGTGCTGGAAAGTGGTGCTGGGTTCCGAAGGCCGGGCTTTGTTTGAAAAAATCAATAGGGGAGGCTATGTATGAAAAGACTCGCGGCATTTCCGGTGTTTCTTGCTTTCTTTGCGCTCGCTTCATGCGTCGCAACCATTCCGCCGGTTGCGGTCGTCGTGGAAAAAGACCTCGTGAAAGAGGCCTTTGACGTGGCATACTCAAAAGGCCTTACCCTGGGCTACGAACTGAAATACATTGACAGGGACGAATGGGTCATTGCCCTCACGCAAAAGACCGAGCATACCGAGGTCTTCATACGCGTCGAACTCGATAAGGAGAAAGATGATAAGGGGAAGGAAAAAGACCCGCCGGAGTTCAAGATAACGGCCAGGGACTTTTCCTCCGAGGTTGCGAACACCAGGTATCAGCTGCCCCGGGATATCGAGAGCATAGCCGAGGCCATGCGCAGATGCTGCGGCGTGTCGGTAAAGAAAAAAGGGGCTCAATGAGAGGTGTCCCGCTTCCGGCCCCTATCGGCTGGCCGGAACCGCCCGGGTGCTTGAGCTGCACGGATACATCTGGCGGGTGAGGCGCCTTAGATGCAACGGTGTCCTGGAAACGAGGGACGTTCCGATTGAAACACCACCTTGACCGCGCCTGCGGCGGGCTGTTGAGGCCGGAGAATTCCTGCCGGGACTTCTTACGAGAGTCATCCGAAAAATATCACGGCGTCTGTTTTAAACTGGGTCAAAAAGGAGGGTAGATGAAGGTCTTCTCAAGCACCGTCAGGCTCGCCACGACAAAAAAAACGGAAGAGGTGAAGATTACCGATCAGGTTGAGGCGGTTGTTCACGAAAGCGGCGTATCCGACGGCATTGTACACATATTCACCGGCCACACCACCGCATCTTTGCACCTTAACAATGCGGACAGGGACCTCGAGGCCGATTTTCACGATTTCCTGAACGAGCTGGTCCCCAATAAGCCCACCTACCGCCATAACAAGGGCGATTACGGGAAAAACGCGGACGCGCACTTCAAATCCCTTCTTGTCGGTAACGGCGTCACCATACAGGTGACGAGGGGGAAGCTCTCTCTGGGCCAGTGGCAGGCCATATATTTCTCGGAGTTCGACGGCCCGAGAAAAAGGCTCGTATCTATCAAGGTCATTGGAGGGGGAAAGAAACCGGCTGACGAATAGCCCCATCCCGCGCGCATCCGGCGTCCGGGCGCCCACAGGCTGGAAAAAGAACGGGGTAGAGGCAGAGCGGCATGAACCTCCCCAAATCTTGGCTTTGGGGTATCATGGGATATCGTTCCAAACAACTCAAAGCTTGCTTAGAGGGATTAAACCCGCACCGCGGGCTTAAAAAACGGCATGAGGGTTGTAGGGGGAAAAAGCAAGGGCAGAAGGCTTGCGTCCTTCAGATGCGGACGTATACGGCCCACCTCTGACATGGTCAGGGAGGCCGTTTTCAACGTGCTGGGGCAGGACATGACGTCTAAAGGAATCCTCGACCTTTTCGCCGGCACCGGGGCCATGGGCATAGAGGCGTTGAGCAGGGGGGCCGGCAGGGCCGTGTTCGTGGACAATGACGCGGCCGCTATTTCCGTGATAAAAAAGAACATCTCGCTCTGCGGGTTTGACGGAAACTCGACGGTGTTGAAAAATGACGCAAAAGGCGCGCTGCGTCATCTCGAAAAAACAGGGGAAAGGTTCGACGTAATCTTCATGGACGCCCCGTACCCCGACCCATCGCTTACCGGCACGGCCATTGACGCCATAATCACCGCCGGGCTTTTAAACCCGGACGGCGCAATCGTCTGCGAGGTCTCCAAAAGACACCCCATCGAGCCTTTGCCCGCGGGGGTTACGGTGGAGAAGGAAAAAAGATACGGGGATACGCTCGTATATTTCCTGAAGGCGTCTTAAACTTCCAAAAACTTCCGGACTCCGGAAGGATCAAGGTAAGGGGAATATGCCGAAACGCATCGCGATTTATCCGGGGACGTTTGACCCCATAACAAGGGGCCACCTCGACATCATCCGGCGGAGCCTCACGCTCTTTGACGGGTTGATTGTGGCGGTTGCCGGGGATACGTCTAAAAAACCCCTTTTCAGCGCGGACGAAAGGATATCCATGATAAAGGCGGAGATAAAGGGGCACAGGAACATAAAGGTCGAGAGCTTCGACGGACTTTTGATAAACTACGTAAGGGCGAAAAACGCCTCCGTCATCGTAAGGGGCCTGCGCGTGATATCGGACTTCGAGTACGAGTTCCAGATGGCGCTCACCAACAGGGAACTCGCCCCTGACATAGAAACGGTATTCCTCATGACCTCGGAGAACTACGCCCACATAAGCTCGAGGTTCATAAAGGAGATAGCCCGGCTCGGCGGCGGACTCAGGGCGTTCGTGACGCCCGGCGTGGCCAAAAGGCTTAAACGGAAGTTCAAGGCCCCGAAGAGGACGGAACATGCGAAAGGTTAAGATGGTCGGGATCTCAAAAAGGATGGAAGGGCTCGACGAATCGGTCACGCTCGCCATAACGGCGAGGGCAAAGGACTTAAGGGCGCGGGGCTATGACATCATAGGCTTCGGCGCCGGAGAGCCGGACTTCGACACCCCCGCGAACATAAAAAAGGCGGCCGTAGGCGCCATTGAAAAGGGAAAGACGAAATACACGCCGGTCGGCGGAATAGACGAGCTGAAAGACGCGGTAATCGGAAAATTCAAGAAGGACAACGGGATTGACTACTCAAGGGATGAGATACTCGTATCCTGCGGCGGCAAGCATTCCATCTTCAACCTCTTCCTGGCGCTGCTCGACCCGCTCGACGAGGTCATAATCCCGGCGCCCTACTGGGTCTCGTATCCGGTGATGGTAAAACTCGCGGGCGGGGCCGCGAGGATCGTGGAAACGGACGAGACGACGGGCTTCAAGATGACGCCGGAGGCGTTTAAAAAGAATATAACGAAACGCACGAAGGCCGTTGTCATAAACAGCCCGTCAAACCCCACGGGCTGCGTTTATACCCCAAAGGAGCTTGAATCCATCGCGGACGAGGCCCTTAAAAAAGGGGTCTTCATCATCTCCGACGAGATATACGAAAAGCTCTACTACGGCGACGCGCCGATTGCCTCCATAGCCTCCCTATCTCAAGAGGCGAGGAAAAACTCCATCGTCCTCAACGGCGTGTCAAAGGCCTACGCGATGACCGGCTGGAGGATAGGATACGCGGCCGGGCCGCGGGAGCTTATAAAGGCCATGACGAACATACAGAGCCAGTCCACGTCAAACCCGGCGTCCATAAGCCAGTGGGCGGCGGTCGAGGCCTTGAACGGGACGCAGGAAACCGTGGCGAAGATGGCGGCCGAGTTTAAAAAGAGGCGGGACGTTATGGTGGAAGGGCTTAACTCCATCAAAGGCGTAAGCTGCGTAAGGCCCGACGGCGCGTTTTACGCGTTCGCTAATATTTCGTCGTTTTTCGGAAAGAGATTAAAGGAGAGGGCCATCGCCGGCTCTGTCGCGTTTACCTCTTTTTTCCTCGAAGAGGCCGAGGTCGCGGTCGTCCCGGGCATAGCCTTTGGTTCGGACGCCCACATAAGGCTTTCCTACGCGTGCTCTGAGGACGACATCCGCCTTGGGCTGAAGAGGATGGGAGAGGCGCTCGGAAGGCTTGAGTAATATTTTATCCCCTGCCGCCTTCGGAAAATACCTCGGCCTCGAACACGTAAATCTCAGCGCCTTCCTTCCATGAAGCGGGGTCGAGGCCGGCCTTGAGGCAGGTCTGCCTGAGGAAGGTGTCCCGGTCGAAACCGCACTCGATTGCGACCTGTGGAAGCAGCACCCCCCTGTTGCGGCCCTTTATGATGTATATGCCGTGACGTCCGACCTCTATCTCGCCGGGGTCGGAGACCCTGCGTAGCGGGGTAAGCGCGGATATCTCGATGGTTATCCCGTTCAGCTCGGCCGGCCATACGGGCTGAAAGCGCGGGTCGCGCGTCGCCGCCGAGATTGCCATCTCCCGGACCGTCTCATATAGGGGTTTGTCCGCGTCGAAGACCCCGATGCAGCCCCTCAGGTTCCCGCCTTTTTTGATTGTCACGAACGCGCCCCTCGCCTCGGAGAGGCCGGGGCTGTCCGCTTTAAACGACGGGATTTTCCCTGTCCTCACACAGCCCTCTATCGTGGCGCGGGCCATGTCGAGGAGGGCCTTTTTCTCACTTTCCGATAACGCCATACGCTATATGCCGCGCAAGCAAGGCCAACCGTCCGTCCATGACGGCCAAAGGGCCGCTTTTTCTTGCGCCTTTGATATGGTATCATATATAATCCGCACTGGACAGATTTTTTGGCAGACTGGTGGTGTAGATAAACCCGATGAAGACAAGGGAAGAACTGAAAAAAGAGATACGCGCGCTCCTTGCGGAAAAAAACGCGCTCATGCTCGCCCACAACTATCAGCGGGACGAGGTGCAGGACACGGCCGACCTCACGGGCGACTCGCTGGCCCTGAGCCAGTCCGCGGCCGGGTCAGGCGCGAAGGTGATAGTGTTCTGCGGGGTCCACTTCATGGCGGAAAGCGCGGCGATACTCGCGCCCGAAAAAACGGTTATCCTGCCGAGGATGGACGCCGGATGCCCCATGGCCGATATGATAACGGCTGAGGAACTGATGGAAGAAAAGGGGAAAAGGCCGGGGGTTCCGGTCGTGGCCTACGTGAACACCACGGCCGCGGTCAAGGCGGAAAGCGACATCTGCTGCACCTCGGCCAACGCCGTGAGGGTCGTTGATTCCATGGACTCTGAAAAAGTCTACATGGTGCCGGACCGGAACCTCGCGCACTACATCTCGCGGTCGAGCGGGAAGAAACTCGAATGGTGGAACGGGTTCTGCCCCACGCACGAGAGGCTTAAGCCCGAAGACGTCTTGAAGGCAAAGGGGGAAAACCCGGACGCCGTTTTTGTCTGCCACCCGGAATGCAGGCCGGACGTCGTCCTTCTCGCCGACCACGTGTGCTCGACCTCCGGGATGTACAGATTCGCGAAGGAGATAAAGGCAAATACGATAATCGTGGGCACCGAGATGGGGATACTCTGGAGGCTCAAGAAGGAAAACCCGGAGAAAAAGTTCGTCCTGGCCTCGGAAAAACTGATATGCCCGAACATGAAGCTCATAACCCTCGAGGACGTCCTCGAAAGCCTGCGGGAGATGAAAAACATCGTGACCGTCCCGGAGGATATAAGGGTGAGGGCGAAAAGGGCGCTGGATAAGATGCTCAAGGTGCCGAGGCAGTGGTAGGCGGCGGCCTACAGCCATTCCACCTCAACGAGGTTCCTGACCTTCTTGAATTCCGGATCGCCGGTCAATATCACAGCCTTTTCGCGAATGGCCGTAGATACCGCAAAGCAATCGGCATAAGAAATAGGGTGGACGGCCTTGATCCTCGCCGCCTCTATTATGTCTTCAAAAGAGTTTGAAATGATCCGGATGGGAAGATTGGGAAGGACCGTCTCCATGAAGTAGTCGGCCTTGTCCATTCCTCTTTCCCTCGCGATAATGTAATAACTCTCCCCGACGTTTATTTCGTTCATTATGGCGCTATCCTCCCTTGAGTCTTTAGAGAGCACCTCAAGCACCCGCTCGCAACCGTCCTCCCTGTCGAGATATGCGAGCAGGGCATAGGAATCAAGGAGCCTTCTTTTCTTCAACCCTGGCATCCTCCTTCCGCTCTTTTAAAAGCGCCCTGGTAAGGGACGGGCCTTTTCCGAAGATGCCGCAGAATTCCTTCACCGGGTCTTGCGGGAGAGGGGTAATCTCGGCATGATCCTTCACCACCCTGATGAACACCTTCTGTTCCGGCTTTATGCCGAGGGCGTCCCTTACCTTCTTTGGCACTACTATCTGGCATTTTGAAGATACCTTTACCGTAGACATAAGTTTTACCTCTGCAAATTAGTTTTACTTTTATCTGAAAGTATAACAAATTCAGCGTGGTCTGTCAAATCCCGGGAACTACGCCCGCGACCGCCTGAGCGCCCATTTCACGACCTCCATCCACAGAAGCGGCTGGACAGAGGCCGCGAAGACTATGCCCCAGTCCACGGCATTGAGGGGCGTCAGCTTGAATACCGTCTGAAGCCACGGGACGTAGACGAGTATTATCTGCGAAACGAGGATGAACCCCACCGAGACGTTCAGCACCCTGTTCGTGAAAAAACCAGACCTGAAGGCCGATTCGCGTTCGCTCCGGCAGTTGAACACGTGGAACTTCTGGCAGAAGACAAGCACAGTAAAGGCCATTGTCCGCGCCCTGTCAAGTCCCCCGCCGAGGAGATAGAGTTCCGCCGCGTAAACCGCGAGCGTGCAGGCCGCCATGAACGCGCCCTGTATGACCATGACCTTCAAAAGCCGGGGCGTGACGATGCCCTCTTTTTTATTGCGCGGCCTGCGGTCCATCACCGAGGGGTCGAGCGGCTCCATCGCGAGCCCCAGCGCCGGCAGGCCGTCGGTCACGAGGTTGGTCCACAGTATCTGCACCGGAAGGAGGGGGAACGGCATGCCCGCGACCGAGGCGACGAGAAGCACCAGTATCTCCCCCATGTTGCAGGAGAGCAGGAAATGCACGACCCTCCTTATGTTGTCGAAGATGCCTCGACCCTCTTCCACGGCCGAGATTATGGACGCGAAGTTGTCGTCCGTAAGCACCATGTCGGACGCCTCCTTCGTGACGTCCGTCCCGGTTATGCCCATAGCTATCCCTATGTCCGCCTCTTTCAGGGCGGGGGCGTCGTTGACGCCGTCGCCGGTCATGGCGATGGTCTCTCCCCGCTCCTTCCACGCCCTGACTATCTTCAGTTTATGTTCCGGGTTCACCCTCGCGTATACCTTGATGCGCGGAAGAAGATTCTCGAACTCGGCCGCGCCCATCCTGTCGAGCTCCTCGCCGGTGACGGCGACGTCGTTGTCTTTGAATATGCCGATCTCGCCGGCTATGGCCACGGCCGTGGTTTTGTGGTCGCCCGTTATCATGAGAAGGGTTATGCCGGCGTCCATCGCCTTGTCCACGGCCACGAAGACCTCCTCCCTCGGCGGGTCCATCATGCCAGAGAGCCCGAGGAACGTGAGGTTGTCTTCGACGTGCCTGTGGTCATGTATGTCTATGGGTTCCGCGGATTCGCGGTGCGCGAAGGCGAGCACCCTCATGGCTGAGGCCGCGAACTCCTCGTTTGTTGAAAGAACGTCCTTTCTTACCCCTTCCGAAAGAAGGGCCGGGGCGTTTCCGTCGTGGAAGGTCTTGCAAAGCCCGAGCACCCTTTCAGGCGCGCCCTTGGTGAACGCGTGCCAGCGCCCGGCGTTGTCGCGGTATACGGCCGTCATCATCTTCCTTTCGGCGTCAAAGGGTATCTCTCCGGCGAAGACAAGCCCCTTTTGGGCGTCCTCTTTTTTGAGCCCGGCCTTTGCGGCGAGGGTTAAAAGCGCGCCCTCGGTGGGGTCTCCGATGACGGTCCACTTCCCGTCCTCCCCTTTCTCAAGCCCGGCGGTGTTGCACAATAGCGCCGTCCTTAAAAGGTTTGATAGCGCCTGGTTTTTAAGCGGGTCTATCGCCTTTGAGCCAGCGAAAAACTCGCCGGAAGGCTCATAACCGGCCCCTGAAACGGAAACGTTTTCCATTTCAGCGGCCGGGAGAAAGACTTTTTTAACCGTCATCTGGTTCTGGGTAAGGGTCCCCGTCTTATCCGAGGCTATGAAGGTCGCGGCCCCGAGGGTCTCGACCGAGGGGAGCCTCCGTATCAGCGCGTGCCTTTTGACCATCCTCTGCACGCCTATGGCGAGCGTTATGGTCACGACGGCCGGGAGACCCTCGGGTATCGCGGCCACGGCGAGGCTTACGGCGATGAGGAACATATCGAGCAGGGCGTCCCCCCTGAGCACCCCTATGAGGAAGATCACCCCGCATATAGCCCCGGCTATGTAGACAAGGAGCCTTGCGAACTCGGCGAGTTTTTTCTGCATCGGGGTCGGCTCGGTCTTGACCTCCTCGAGGAGCCGGGCGATCTTTCCCATCTCCGTGGACATGCCGGTTGATACGACAACGGCCCTTCCCCTGCCGTAAACAACGGTTGTCCCGGAATACGCCATGTTCCGTCTCTCGGCGAGCGGTATGTCGTCGGTAAGCCTCCCGGGGTCCTTATCAACCGGGTGGGACTCCCCGGTCAGAGGGGACTCGTCTATCCTGAGAAGCCCGGCCTCCATAATCCTTGAGTCCGCCGGGACCATGTCCCCGGACTCGAAGACTATGACGTCGCCTGGCACGAGCGAGGCGGCGTCAACTATCGCGAGCGCGCCGTCCCTTACCACCTTTGCCCTGGGCGCCGAGAGTTTTTTAAGGGATTCGAGGACCTTTTCCGCCTTCTCCTCCTGGGTGAAGCCGATTACGCCGTTTAAGAGCACTATCGCGAATATGGCCCCGGCGTCAACCCATTCGCCCAAAAACCCGGCCACAATTGCCGCGGCCATAAGGACGAGTATTATGAATTCAGTGAACTGTTTTACGAATTTTACGAAGCGGGACTCTTTCTCGGGCTCTTTGAATTTGTTTGGCCCATACCCCGCAAGACGCCTTGCGGCCTCATCCGGCGTAAGCCCGCTTTCCCGCGACGCGCCGAACTCTTTCAGAACTTCTTCAACCGTCTTTTCATGCCACTGCACGTGATGGAAACCTCCCCTGTAAAGCCCCGACAAAGCAAAAAAGTCAGGCGCTGTTTTTATTCTTATTCCGTATCCTGTCATTAATCGAGCGCTTCACTCTATCGAGAAGTTTTTTCGCCCATACAAACTCGGTCGCGAGTATGGCGAGCCCGAGCGGTATGACGATGAACGCCGGGCCGGGCAGCACTATCAGGGCAATCCCGATTAAAAGCACGGTAAAGCCGACTATGGCGACTATAAGCCGCCTTACCTGCTTGAGGGTTTTAGCGAACATGGCCCTGTCCCCGTATGTTCTTCAGACGTGATTTTTTCAGAAAAACAAAAGACCCTTACCGTGACGGATATTTATCATACGATAAATGCCCCTCGCAGTAAAGGTCTCGCCTGTGTCGAGGACGGCTGGCTGACCGGAGTGTCGCCCGGCGTCGCCTGGCCTTTAATGGCCGTGCCGGCCCGCCCCTTATAGCCTCATATGAGCTTGCTCGCCTCTACTATCATCTCGGCTATGTCCTTCATCTTCTTGTTCTCTTTCTGCGAATGGGCCTGGAGGAGCTTGAACGCCTCCTCCTCGCCTATCTTGCAGCGCCTCATGAGTATGCCCTTTGCACGTTCTATGAGTTTACGGGCCTCGACCGCGTCCCTCAGGTCCTTAACCTCGTCTTTTAGCTTCTTGAACTGTTCGTATCGGGCCAGCGCCAGCTTTATGCCGGGAAGCAGCTGCTTTCTGGTCACGGGTTTTACGAGATAGGCGAAGACCCCGGCCTCCACGGCCTCGTTGGTCAGCTCATCGGAGGAATAGCCGCTTACGATGATAATGGGGATGTGGAGAAACGACGATATCTCCTTTGCCGCCTCGAACCCTCCCATGCCCGGCATTTTTACGTCGAGGATGGCGAGCGCGGGCTTGAGCCTGCGGGCTTCTTCAACGGCCGTCTCCCCGTCGCCGGCCGCGGCTACGACATTATAGCCCAGGGCCTCGAGGTGGTCATTGAGGCAGCGCCTTGCCGAGGCGTTATCCTCGGCTATAAGCACGGTTACGCGTTTGTCTTTTTTGTCGGATTCATCCGCCATAGGTTTATCAGGGTGCTGAAAAACCCAAGATCATACCGCTCGGTATATTATAGCCCAAAACCAGTGAAAAGGCCGGACATCAACCGGCGGTCTCAGGGTCAAGGGCCTTGCCGCCCCGACGCGAACAACCCAAAAAACCAATCGAAACACAGGGCGAATATCGCGAAGAAGCCCAGGGAGGCGAGGTACAGCCTGTGCTCGAATATGACGTCAATGACCGGGATGAAGCTGGACGTGGGGGCGAGGATTATGAAAAACCAGAATATGAAAAACGAGACCATAAGGCCGCGCCACGGCTTGCCGGAGGAGGGTAAAGACGGCCCCCTCCCGCGTGACCTCGAAAAAAGATACACGCCGAGGCCGATTATAAAAAGGAGTATAATGAGGGACACAACGGGCGGAGGCAAAGGTATGTTCAATACCGTGCCCGGCCGTATCTCCGGCGTGGTGAAAAGCCCGGTTGATATCGGAAAGTCATAATCGAGGTTCTGGTTTATCGGCACGAAAAGCAGCGTTATGTAATAGACGATGACGTTGAACTGTGTATAGAGGTATTCGAACGGGGTTATGCTCTTTACGCCGAAGCCTGCGCTCGGAGCGGCTCCCTGCGCGGTCGCAACACCGGCGAGGCCGGTTGGTTGATGCGGGGCCGCGAACTGGCCCGTGAGTTCAGCGCTCAGATCCCCAAACCCGCCGAGCGGCATTATCGTGACCACGAGGAAATAGATAAAAAGCAGGAAAAGCGCGCCGTAAAGCGGGAGCCTCCCCATGAAACCTTTTTTGCCGCCGAGGAAATACACGTCATAGAGCGCGATTACAAAAGGCAGGGTTATAGCGACCTCCTTGGATTTAAAGCCGAGGAAATACAGAACCGCCACGCCGGCGTAGAGGAGCGCCCTTTTTGCGGACGAGGACGCATCGGCGGCCTTTATGAAAACAACGAGCGCCGCCAGATAAAACAGGCTCGCGAGGCTCTCCATCCTCTGCACTATATACGTAACGGCCTGCGTCTGGACCGGATGGAGCGCGAAAAGGAGCGCCGAATACGCGGCTATCTTCTTTGAGCGGGCCTCTTCCCCTCCGGCCTTAAGCATGGTGTTGAAGACGAGGAAGTACGCCAGTATGCCGTTTATTATGTGTATTATTACGTTGCCGACGTGGTAGCCGAAAACATTATCCCCCCCGGCGGCGTAATTCAGGGCGAAGGTGGCCATCACGAGGCCCCGGTTCCCAAAGAATATCGCCGGAAGGTTCTTCAGATCGCGGATCGCATAGTTCTCCACTATGTTCGGGAGGTCGTCGAAATGGAAGGCCGCGCCGAACGTGCCGGAATAGACGATGACCACGGAGACGGCTATAAGCGCCGAAACCCCCGCGTGAAACCATCTGCTTTTTAAAACCCTGTCCATAAACGCACCTGGATGTTTTTGCCCTGGCAAGGTCGGCCTTTACTTGCCTTTTTCGCCGCGCCGGCCGGCCGGCGCGTCTTCTTTTTCCTTGAAGGCGGCCTTAAGGAGCGTTATCTCCTGGGTCAGCACCTTGTTCCTCTCGGTCAGGACGGATAAAACGACCGAGAAATGGAACAGTATGAAAAGCACGAAGAGAAACGCCACGAGAAAAAGCAGGGAAGGCGGATACGCCACCCCTAAAACGGAAGCCACACTGTCAAGCAACCCCTTCCACACCGAAAGCACCGCGACCGCTAATGTCGAGGCAAGCCACAGGACCGCGTATTTCTCCTTGAGGAGCCCCCTCCGTATGAAATCAATGACGGCGCCGAAAAAGACCAACGCTATGATGAGCGAGATTATCTGTACGGTCTGCATTTTCGGACCACCGGATTAATCCAGTCTTTTGAGAAGGTCCACTACTATCGCCAGCAGGACCTTTACCATGTAGTAGACGCTCTGCGGGGCCGTGATGGAAGACCTCCCGCCCTTTCTCCCTGCCATCCTGACCGGGATTTCCGTTACGGCAAACCCCTTTTTGTGGAGGAGCACAAGGGCCTCGACTTCCGGATAGTCGTCCGGATACAGGCGGCTCAGGAACTCTATGGCATTGCCTCCCGCGGCCCTGAAGCCGGACGTCGGGTCGGTTATCCGCGCCCTCAGGATTATTGACACTATACCGGCCAAAACCCGTATGGCAACGCCCCTCATAAAAGAGGGCCTGTAATCGCCGCGGACGAGAAACCTTGAGCCAACGGCCACGTCGGCACGGCCCTCGGCGACCGGGCCTATGAGTTTTTTTATCTCCGAGGCAGGATGCTGTCCGTCGGCGTCGACCTGGACGGCTATGTCGTAGCCGTTCCCGATGGCGTACCTGTAACCGGTCTGCATCGTCGAGCCGATGCCCATGTTATAAGGGTGTTCGAGAACCCGGGCCCCTTTTTCCCTTGCAACCGCGGCGGTCAGGTCGCCGGACCCGTCGTTAACCACGACGATGTCCGCCGAAGGCATCTCTTTTTTGACGTCCAGAACAACCCCGCCGACCGTTGCCTCTTCGTTATAGGCCGGGATTATGACAAGAACCCTGTTGCCGCCAAAAGTCTCTCTCCCCGGTGTTTTTGACATAAAAAACGCATGGTCCTCTTTAAAAACGCGAGCTTTGATCCGTTGAACGGAGTGCCCGCCGTCATCGCTAAAATGGTGCCGAAGGGGGGATTCGAACCCCCACAGACTTTCGCCCACCAGACCCTGAATCTGGCGCGTCTGCCAGTTCCGCCACTTCGGCAAGGGCAATCCTCGATAAACCGGCAAGGCCGGCTGGATGACCGGCCGCGATAAACAGGCTTGCAATAGCCGCTATTTCGTTATATATTTTTGTTGCGCGGCCTTTATTCGTTTGAAAATTTTTGCATAGTCAATATCTTTAGTCAAGTCTTTTAAATCTTTGAAGTTTCTTCGCAATACACGGTATTTATCAAAATATATCGGCCGCAACCGGCGTGGCCGGCTGGTTGGCCGTCAAGGACGGCTAATTGGCCGGGAACCCGGCTTGCCGGAAGGAGGGTTTTGAAAAATGAAATTTTTTATTGATACCGCGGACATCGAGGAGATTAAAAAGGCGCACGGCTGGGGGCTTTTAGACGGAGTTACCACAAACCCATCTCTCGTCGCGAAGGAAAACCGGCCGTTCAGGGAACTGATAAAGGAGATCTGCGGCATAGTTGACGGCCCGGTGAGCGCCGAGGCCGTAAGCCATACGGCCGATGACATGATAAAGGAAGCGCAAGGGCTTAAAAAAATCCATAAGAACATCGTCGTGAAGATACCCATGACGCTTGACGGCCTGAAGGCCGTCAAAAGATTGTCCGCCGAGGGAACAAAAACCAACGTGACGCTCGTTTTCTCCCCTGTTCAGGCCCTGCTTGCGGCAAAGGCCGGGGCGACATACGTAAGCCCGTTCATAGGAAGGCTTGACGACGTATCCCACACCGGCATGGACCTCATCCGCCAGATAATGTGCATATACGGAAATTACGGTTTCCCGACCGAGGTCATAGTGGCGAGCATAAGAAACCCGGTGCACGTCCTGGACGCGGCCCTTGCCGGAGCGCACATAGCGACCATACCGTTCAAGGTGCTCGAACAGCTCTCGAAGCATCCGCTTACGGACGTTGGCATCGAGAGGTTTTTGAAGGACTGGGAAAAGGTTCCCAAGTAAAAAGGTTATAACCTCTCTAAAAGACCCCGAACCGCAGGAAATGCCCAACCGGAAAAAACTTAACCGCCCGGCAGCCTGTGCCAATCACGGAGAGGGCGCAACCATCCCCTCCGCGTTTTTTTACTCAAAGACCGCGGCGAGAGACAGCCCCTCTCTCATTGTAAGGGACGGCGACGGTATAATCGGCAAACCGAGGGCCGCCTTTGAAAAGGAGGTGCGGGAACTCGCCTTCGGGCTCATAGGCATCGGTGTAAGCCCCGGAGACCGGGTCGCGATACTCCTTGAAAACGGCCCGGAGTGGATTATCTCGGACCTCGCGATATCGGCATCGGGCGCCGTATCCGTCCCGGTGTATACAACGCTCGGCATGGAGGAAAAGGCGTTTGTGCTCAGGGACGCCGGGGTAAGCGCGATGATATTCTCCGCTCCGTTTGAGGCAGCGGCCGTATCAATGAAAAAGGGGCTTGAGTCGTTAAAAAGCCTCATATCCACGGCCCGGGCCGCGGGCGTTGGGGTCATGACCTTTGAGGGGCTCAAAAGGCTCGGGGCCGGACCCCCCGGATGCACCGGCGAAAAGACGCTCGATGAGAGGATGGGGGCTATCGGCGCGGACGACCCCTTCTCCATCATATACTCCTCCGGCACGACCGGCAGGCCAAAGGGCGTAATACTCACGCACAAAAACATCCTTTCAAACATCACGGCCGTGTCGGAGGTAATCCCGCTTACCAGGGAGGACGTTTATCTGTCCTATCTTCCATTAAGCCATGTATTTGAAAGGATGATGCACCACCTGCTTATTTTTAACGGCATTCCCATCGCGTATTCCCGCGGTTTTGCCCATGCGGCGGCGGACGCGCGTTTTTTCCGGCCTACGTTTATGACCGGCGTGCCGTTTTTCTTCGAGAGGATGAAAGAGAGGATCCTTTCAGCCGTTGCGGGCATTGAAGAAACCGGCTCGGCCGGTTGGCCGTCGGGGACGCCTAATTGGCCCTCTGCCCTAAAAAAAATAAAGGAGGATTTCGCGCCGGGCCTTAAATTTTTCATATCCGGCGGAGCCGCGCTCAATGCGGAAATCGTGGAATTTTTCGGCCGTCTGGGGTTGCCCGTGCTCCAGGGTTACGGGCTTACCGAGACCTCTGCGGTTGTAACGGTCAACACACTCGATGACAACAGGGCCGGCACGGTCGGCAGGCCGGTAAAGGGCGTTCGGGTAAAGATAGGCGAGGACGGTGAAATACTGGTAAAAGGCCCGAACGTCATGAAGGGCTACCTGAACATGCCGGATGCCACACTCTCGGCGAATGAACCTCCACGCAGCAAGCTGCGGGGTATCATGGAACATCGTTCCAAACAACTTAAAGCTTGCCTTGAGGAATCAAACCCGCATTGCGGGAATGAAGACGGCTGGTTCCATACCGGGGACATAGGCTTTATTGACCGGGACGGATTCCTTACGATAACGGGCAGGAAAAAGGATATTATAGTCACCTCGCTCGGCAAAAACGTCTCCCCGCAGAAGATAGAGGCGCTCCTTAAATCCGACGAATGCGTAAAAGAGGCGATGGTCTACGGCGACGGGAAACCGCACCTCGTCGCGCTCATCGTGCCCGCGACGGAAAAGATGGAGGCGTTCTTAAAAAAGCACGTAACCAACGGCCGGCACTCCGTCCTCGACGGCCAACCAGCCCCTCTCAGGGGCCAATTGGGCGTCCTCGACAACGAAACGGCGCGCGATTTTTTTGGAGAGAGGATACGCGCGAGACTCAAAGGCCTCGCGAGGTTCGAGCAGGTCAGAAACTTCGCCCTCATCGCGGATACCCTTAGTTGCGAAGGCGGGGAACTTACCCCCACCATGAAGGTGAAGAGACGGAAGGTGGCCGAAAAATACAAAGCCCTGATAGACAGCCTATACGACGGCCGGCACTCCGTCCTCGACGGCCGGCAGGCCGGGCCGGAGTGAACCTCCCCAAAGCTGGCTAAGGGGTATCATGGAACATCGTTCCCAACAACTTAAAGCTTGCTTCGGGGAATTAAACCCCGAACGGGGACTCAAAGGCGCGGACTGTTTCTACGGATACGGCATAATTGCAATGTGCGGGGGAAGGAGATAAGATATCGGCATGAAGATAGGGGCGGAAGAGATATTGAAATTCATGGAGGCCGGGGCCAAGACGCCGGTCTCTCTGAGCGAGCTTGGGCGGGCGCTTGAGGTCCCCGGGCGCGAAAGGGGGACGCTCAAGAGGCTCATGCTCAAGTTGGCGGCCGACGGCGCGGTCGTAAAGATAAGTGACGGCAGGTATGGCCTGACCGCGAAGATGAACCTCGTAAGCGGCGTCCTCCAGTGCCACCCCGACGGGTTCGGCTTCGTGGCGCCGGAATGGGGCGGGGAGGACGTCTTCATAAACCCCCGCAAACTCAGGGACGCGATGCACGGCGACCGCGTAGTGGCGAGGATCGACGGCTGCAAAAAGGACGGCAGGCGCGAGGGCTCCGTCATAAGGGTGCTGGAGAGGGCGCATAAAAAAATAGTCGGCCGGTTTAAAAGCCTCAAGGGCGCCTCTTTCGTCGTGCCATCGGACGAAAGGATACTGGGAACAATCGTCATCCCGCCGGGCCAAACGATGGGCGCGGGCGACGGCGTGATAGTCGAGGCCGAGATTACAAAATGGCCGGAAAAACACTCCTCCGCCGTCGGCCGCATAGCCGCCGTGATGGGAGACCCGGAAGACCCCGACGTCGAGATAGAGGTCATCGCGAAAAAATACGGCCTTCCGCACCGCTTCCCGCCGGACGTGCTGCATGAGGCCAGAGGCACCCCCATGGAGGTCGCGGAGGCCGATATGAAGGGCAGAACGGACTTAAGGGGGATGAACGTATTCACGATAGACGGCGAGAGCGCGAAAGACTTTGACGACGCCGTTGCCATCGAAAGGACGGGCAGGGGCTACAGGCTCCTGGTCTCCATAGCCGACGTAAGCCGTTACGTCCCGGAAGGCTCAAGGCTCGACGCCGAGGCGTACTCAAGGGGCACGAGCGTTTATTTCCCGGACCGCTGCATACCGATGCTCCCCGAGGCGCTTTCAAACGGCATATGCAGCCTGAACCCGCGCGTCGAGAGGCTTACGCTTACCGCCGAACTTGAATTCGACGGGGAGGCACGGCCGGTCAAGAAAAAAATATATGAGAGCGTCATAAAAAGCGTCGAGAGGTTCACCTATACGAAGGTCAAAAAGATACTTTGTGGAGAAGACCCGGAGATCCTGAGGGCTCACGGCGGCCTGCTCGAAGACCTGAAACTCATGGAAGAGCTTGCGCTTAAACTGAATAAAAACCGCCTCGAAGGCGGCTCCATTGACTTCGACCTCCCGGAGCCGCAGATTATAATAGACATCGAGGGCCGCCCGCAGGACATCGTCAGGAGCGAAAGGAACATAGCCCACAGGATAATAGAGGAGTTCATGCTCGCCGCGAACAGGGCCGCGGCCGAGTTTTTCAGCGCCCAGAATCTGCCCTTCCTCTACAGGGTGCATGAAAGACCGTCCGAGGCGGACATCGCGGAATTCAGGGAATTCGCCGGAGGGCTGGGTTATCATCTCGCCGAAAACCAGGAGCCCGGGGCGTTTCAAAGGCTCCTTAAAAGCGTTGAGGGCAGGCCCGAGGAAAGACTCATAAATCGCGTGCTTCTGAGGAGCATGAAACAGGCCGTGTATTCCGAAAAAAACGCCGGACACTTCGGCCTTGCCTTTGAAAACTACACCCATTTCACATCCCCGATACGCAGATACCCCGACCTCGTCGTGCACAGGCTCATAAAGAGGCTCATACACAGGCGGTATACGAAGACGGATATTTCGCGGATGGAGGAGATTCTGCCGCAGACCGCGCTCCACGCCTCTCAGAGGGAGCGCAAGGCAATGGAGGCGGAACGCGAGATAGTTGACCTCAAAAAGGCCCAGTTCATGCAGGACAAGGTCGGGGAGGCCTTCGACGGCTTCATATCCGGGGTTACGAGTTTCGGGTTTTTCGTGGAGCTCAAGGATTATTTCGTCGAAGGGCTTGTGCACGTAACATCCCTCGGCGACGACTACTATACCTTCGCGGAAAAGGAACACGCCCTCGTCGGGGAAAACACGCGGAGGAGATTCCGCCTCGGAAGCGAGACGAGGGTCAGGATAAACGCGGTTGACATAGGGCGCAGGCGTATAGACCTGGCGCTCGCGGAGGGTCCTTCGGTAAAGAAGGGCAGGCCAGGGCGGCGATTGGAAAAAGGGGGAAAATGTTCCCGGTAAAGCTGCATCTCGCGTATAAAAGCATAAAGAGGCTCAGGGCCATCATCTCCGTCATGGTCACGTACGGGTTTTATCCCCTGCTCGAAAGCCTGCGCCTGACAAGGCTTATAGCCGTGCACCGCAGGCTCGCCGGCAAAAAGACCGGCGCCGAAAGGGAAGAGCCCTCGATGGCCGTAAGGCTGAGGCTCGCCTTCGAGGAGCTCGGCCCCACCTTCATAAAATTCGGGCAGATACTTTCGAGCCGGCCCGACATCATCCCGGATGAATTCATAGCCGAACTCCTCAAGCTCCAGGACGAGGTCCGGCCGTTCCCGTTCAAGGACGTCGCGAGGGTGATCGAAAAGGAGTTTAAGGCCCCCCTCGCCAGTGTATTCTCCTCGATAGACGAGACGCCCGTTGCCGCAGCCTCGATAGCGCAGGTGCACCGGGCCGTAACCGTTGAAGGCCGGGAGGTCGTTGTCAAGGTGCAGCGGCCAGGGATAAAGGACGTCATAGACACGGACATCGCGATACTCAAGTATGTCGCAAGGGTCATGTTCAAACACATCCCCGAAAGCCGCGTCCACGACCCCGTCGGGGTCGTGGACGAATTCGCCAAGATCATAAAAAGGGAGATGGATTTCACCCTCGAGGCGAGCTACATGGAAAAGTTCAGGGCCAACTTCGCCGATGACGCCAGCGTCGAGATACCGGAGGTCTTCTGGAAGCACACGCGCAAGAGGATCCTTACGATGTCGAAGGTCTCCGGCATAAAGATAGACCACGTGGCCGAATTGAGGGGCAAGGGCATAGCGACCGGGAAGGTCGCGGGATTGCTCATGAAGGTGTTCTTCACCCAGATGTTCGACCACGGTCTTTTCCACGGGGACCTCCACGCCGGGAACATCCTCGTCAGGGGAGAAGAAAGGCTCTCCCTGCTTGATTTCGGAATAGTGGGCCGGCTGGATGAAGACCTGAAGCAGCACCTGGCCGACATATTTCTGGGCATCCTGAACGAAGACCCGGCATCGCTCGCCCGGCTTTACCTGAAGATGGGCATCCTGCCGGACGACATAGACATGGCGGCCTTCGTCCGCGAGTACGGGGACATAACGGTGCATTATTTCAACCGGCCGCTGAGCTATATCAGGATAGGGGACCTCTTCATGGACCACATAAGGCTCGTTACGGCGTACAGGATAAAAATCCCGCGCGAGTTCCTCCTCTTCAGCAAATGCATCGTCCAGCTCGAGGGGTTGGTGAGGGTCCTCGACCCGGAGGCCGACATCGTAAAGACGTGCGAGCCGTTCGCCGCGCAGGTCGTCAGAAAACGCCTGAGCCCCTCCGCGGTTATCTCCGACGGGATGACGACCCTCGACGACTACCGCGACCTTGTGAACAACGTGCCGGTCTACACGAGAAGGGTGTTCAAGAAGATACTGTCGGACGACTTAAGCGTGCAGTTCGTCCACCGCGGACTCGAGGACCTCCTGGGCGAGATGGACAGGTCTTCCAACAGGCTCACCTTCGGCATAATATTGGCCGCGCTGGTCATAGGGTCTTCGCTTATAATAGCGGCTAACGCCGGCCCGGCCGTCATGGGGTATCCGGCGCTCGGCATAATAGGGTTCGTGATAGCGGGACTGTTGGGGCTGTGGCTGTCTTTCCTGATACTCAAGTCCGGGAAATTCTGACGGGTCCAAAGTCCTTGAACGGAATGCCCGCCGCACTCCCGCCCAGCACCACTTTCCGCCTCATACGCTTGTGAGGCAACGAAGGTTTGTGCCGGAAAGTGGTGCTGGGCGCGGGGTACCCAAGCGAAGCTTGGGTCGGGCGGGCTATATAAATGACAATTTCCTCACCGTCGAAGAACTCCGCCATTGATGGCGGAGTTCTTCAAGGTCATACGGCCATGAAAATCATACGGAACGACCGCGTCCCCGGCAAGATAAAAGGGTGTGTGCTCACGCTCGGCAACTTCGACGGAGTCCACATCGGGCATCAGAAGATACTAAAGAGGGTCTCGGAAAGGGCAATGAAGCTCGGACGGCCCTCGGCGGTCTACACCTTTGAGCCCCATCCCCTCAAGGTGATCGCCCCGGACAAAAGCCCACCCCTCATAACGGACCTCAAGGACAGGACGGACCTCATCGCATCCCTGGGCGTGGATTTCTGCGTGCTCGCCCGGTTCACCAAGGCGTTCGCCTCAAAACACCCACGGCAGTTCGTGGAGGAAGTGCTTGTGGCCGGGCTTGGGGCGAAAGAGGTATGGGTGGGGCACGATTATTCCTTCGGAAGGGGAAAGGCCGGGACAGTGGAATATCTCAAGGAACTCGGCATGAAATTCGGCTTCGCGGTCCGCGTAATCCCGGCCTACAAAAAAGGCGGCGCGGTGGTGAGCAGTTCGAAAGTAAGGGCGCTTATACGGGCCGGCGAGTGCGCGGCCGCCACGGCCATGCTCGGCAGGCCCTTCTCTTTAAAGGGGAAAGTCGTGCGGGGCTCAAGCCGCGGGAAGAAACTCGGTTTTCCGACCGCGAACCTTAAAACAGAAAACGAACTGGTTCCCGCGGAAGGCGTTTACGCGGCATACGCCTCGTCAGGCGGGCGTTTTTATCCGGCGGTCGCCAACATCGGGGGCGCCCCGACCTTCGGCAGGCGCAAAACGATCGTCGAGGTCCATATGCTTGACTTTACCGGCTCCATCTATGGTAAAGATATACGGGTGTGCTTCATAAAGAGGCTCCGCGACGAGACGCGTTTCAAAAGCGCCGGGGAACTGACCCGCCAGATAGAAAAAGACGTCAGAAGGGCGCGGAGGATACTTTAGCATCTCCATCGGATGAAGATATCAGGCAGGACAAAGACACTCGGAATATTCGGCGACCCGATTGAGCAGACCCTTTCGCCGTACATGCACAACGCGGCGTTCGAGGCGCTGGGGCTTGATCTCGTCTACGCGGCCTTCCGCGTGAGAAAAGAGCGTCTTAAATACGCGGTCGAGGCCATAAGGGCGCTCGATATGCCGGGGGCCAACGTAACGATACCGCACAAGGAAAGCGTTGTCCCTTTTCTCGACGAGATTGACGCCGAGGCCAGAGACATAGGCGCGGTAAACACGATCGTGAACGCGGACGGACGGCTCAGGGGCTTCAACACGGACGGCAGGGGGTACGTGCTGAGCCTCAGGAACGAGACAGGCTTTAACCCCGAAGGCTCGACCATCATAATCGTCGGCGCGGGCGGGGCCGCAAGGGCCATAATCCATTCGCTCCTCAGCCTCAAACCCAAAACTCTCGTAATCGCCAACAGGACACCTTCAAGGGCCGAGTCCCTTGCCTCGGAGTTCGGGGAAAAGTTCGGGACAGCGGAGGTAAAGACTGCCGGCCTCGACCTGAGCCGCTATCTCCCCGGGGCCGACCTTCTCGTAAACACCACTTCGATGGGAATGGCGGGGCAGGAAAGCCTTCCCTTCCCGTCAATCGAGGGGATAAAGTCCGGCGCGATAGTTTCGGACATCGTCTTCAGACCCCTTGACACGCCCCTTATACAGGAAGCGACAAAAATGAGATTGACGGTGCACAGGGGGCTCGGGATGCTCGTATGGCAGGGCGCGCTTTCCTTTGAACTCTGGACCGGAAGGAAGGCCCCGGCCGACACGATGAAGTTCGCCGACGTGCAGGCGCTTGGGGCCGGATGACCCGCGTGGCGGGCTGGTTGGCCGGCAAGGCCGGCTGTGGCTGGCCCGCATGGCGGGCTGGTTGGCCGGCAAGGCCAGGGGCTGAATGAAGATAGTATTCATTGCCGACGCCCACATAAAGGGCCTCGACGACCCGGCGCAGAAAACCCTGTGCGGGTTCCTCGAAAACCTTTCAGCCGACAGACTCGTCATAATGGGGGACCTTTTCGACTTCTGGGCGGGTTTTAACGACGTCCTCTTCCGCGAGTATTCCCCTCTGCTCTCGGCACTTTCCCAACTCCGCAAACGCGGCATCGAGATAACGTACCTCGAGGGCAACCACGACTTCTCCATGGGAGATTTATTTACCGGCTCCCTCGGCGTCAAGCTCTATCCCGATTCAGCCGAACTTACCCTCAACGGGAAAAAGGCCTTCCTCTCGCACGGCGACATGGTGGACAGGACGTTAACCTATGCCCTCTGGAGGGGTTTTTTGAGGAGTTTTCTTTTCAAGGCGCTTGCGGCCATACTCCCGGCCGCGTTTGTCTGGAAAACGGCGCGGGCGCTTTCAAGAAAAAGCCGGGCCTCCGGCGAAAAATACCGGGGCATAGAAAATCACCTGAAGGCGTTTGCGAGGGAAAAAATCGGGGAAGGCTATGAAGCCGTCGTGCTCGCGCATTCACATATCCCGGCGCTCGACATAATCGAGACCAACGGGAAAAAAGGCGTTTACGTAAACCCCGGAAGCTGGACGGCCGGTAGGAATTATATCGTGTACGAAAATGGGGAATTCAGACTCGAGAGATAATCTAAATGACCTCTTTTGTAAAGAGGATAAAGGCCATTGCCGGCCTTTTCGAGGCATCCCTCATGGCAAAATGTATGCCGTCAAGCGCCCAGCCCTCTTTTACAACGGCGTTTATCGCTCTTTCGATGTCAGCGTCCGTGACGGTCATCAGCTCAACGACCCTGTATTCAAGCCCTTTCATATCCATGCCTTTGTATGTGAGATATACCCTTGCCGCAGCCGCTGATAAGAAAGGCCCCTCGCGTCCCGCAAGAAGCCCTGTCCAGAAAACGCTATAATTTGCCGCGCGTCAAGCATCCATCCCTTATCCGCCCGAGGCCTTCTTTTTGAAGTCACGCGCCTTTTTCGCCGCCTCGCCCGGCTCGTACGTGCAGAAGGGCTCCTCTTCCATGTAATCTCCGGCAAAGGCGAAGGCCCGCGCCCTGCACCCGCCGCATACGCTGCGGAACTCGCAGTAGCCGCACCTGCCCTTGTAATCGTCCCACGCGCGCATCTGCTGAAACACCTTCGACGTGTTCCATATCCTTGAAAACGGCTCTTTCCTTATGTCGCCGCATTCGGTCTCGAGAAACCCGCATATCTGGACCTTGCCCGTATGGGATACGAAGGCGAACGTCTGCCCTCCCATGCAGCCCTTGCTCATCGCGTCAAGCCCGTGGGTCTCCTGGGTGACGTTCCTGCCCTTCTCCTTTTCCTTCTGCCTGAATATCCTGTAATAATGCGGGGCGCAGGTGGGCTTGAACTGAAGCGGCACCTTCTCCCTCATCTCGTAGAACCAGGTAAGGGTTTTTTCATAATCCTCCGGGGATATCTCGAGGTCCTTCAATGCCGCGCCCCTGCCCGTCGGCACGAGCAGGAACGGGTGATGGGCCTTTGCGCCGAGCTTTATCACGAGGTCGAGTATCTGCGGGAGCTCGTGGATATTGTGCCTTGAGATGGTCGTATTCACCTGGAATTCGAGCCCGGCCTTTTTGCAGTTCTCTATGGCCTTCATGACGCTTGCGAACGCGCCGGGCACGCGCCTGAAATTGTCGTGGCTCAAGGCCGTGGCGCCGTCTATGGAAAGACTCACCCTCTGTATGCCGGCCTCTATCATCTTCTTCGCGGCCTCCTCGGTTACGAGGAAACCGCATGGCGCCATGACCATCCTCAGGCCCAGAGCGGTGCCGTGCCTTGCGATGTCCCAGATGTCGTCCCTCAACATGGGCTCGCCGCCGGTCATTATTATGATGGGCTTTGAAAACGACACCACGTCATCGAGGAATTTCATGCACTCCTCGGTTTTAAGCTCGTTCGGGTACGGGCCGAACCGTGCCGCGGCCCTGCAGTGGATGCAGTCGAGGTTGCATGACCTCGTAAGCTCCCACGCTATGAGCCGCGGGAGCCATATTTTCCTGCCGCCTTCTTCCCTGTCGCCGGGCTTCATCCCGTGTGGATGGCCAGTCGTATGACCGTCGAGGGCGGCTGGATGGCCCTTCGGTGTATGATCGTGCATGAACCGTCTCCTTATCTTAACCTTATGCCGTCTCCGTTATCAGGGCGGCCGCTTCTCTTGCGAAATACGTTATTATCATGTCCGCTCCGGCGCGCTTTATGGAGAGGAGCATCTCCATCATCACCCTGTTGCCGTCTATCCACCCTTTTTCAGAGGCGGCCATGACCATCGAATATTCGCCGCTTACGCTGTAGGCCGCGACAGGATACCCGGTCTCTTCCTTGACCCTGCGTATTATATCGAGATACGCAAGCGCCGGCTTTACCATGACTATGTCCGCGCCCTCTTCTATGTCTAAAAAGACCTCCCTCAACGCCTCGTCCGAGTTTCCCGGGTCCATCTGGTAGCCCTTCCTGTCGCCGAACGACGGCGACGACCCGGCGGCCTCGCGGAAGGGGCCGTAAAAGGCGCTTGAGTATTTAGCCGCGTAGCTCATTATGGGTATCATGCTGAACCCGTTGGCGTCGAGCGTCTCTCTTATCGCCCCCACCCTGCCGTCCATCATGTCCGAGGGCGCGACCATGTCGGCGCCGGCCTTTGCGTGGGAAAGGGCCTCTTTCGCGAGCAACTCAAGCGTCAGGTCGTTATCAACGTCTTTATTTTTAATAATGCCGCAGTGGCCGTGCGAGGTATACTCGCACGCGCACACGTCGGTTATGACGATAAGCTCCGGCGAGGCGTCCTTTACGGCCTTTATCGCCTCCTGCACCGGGCCTTCAGGGTCATACGCGCCCTTGCCGGCCGCGTCTTTCTTCTTCGGTATGCCGAAGAGCATCACCGCGGGTATGCCGAGGGCCTTGACCTTCTTTGCCTCCTTCGCCATATTGTCCGCGGAAAGCTGAAAATGGCCGGGCATGGAACCAATGGGCTTTTTCACATCCCTGCCGTAAGTGGCGAAAAGCGGGAGTATGAGGTCCGAGGGGTTGAGCTCCGTCTCCCTGACCATGCGCCTCAGCCTTTCGTTCTTCCTCAATCTCCTCATGCGGTACCGGGGGAAGTTCATGTCTGCCTTCCTTTCGCTTTTACGGAAACGTCGTCAACTACTTTTTCTCAAAACGCACTATCTTCTCAATCTCTGATAGAAGTGGCGGAAGGTCTTTTGTTACTGTATCCCAGACAACTTCAAAGTCTACGTCAAAGTATGCATGTATAAGACGATTACGCATATTAATTATATCAAGCCAAGGAATTGCAGGGTAATTAGTTTTCGTCTCCTGAGAAACCTTACTTGCCGCTTCTCCTATTATCTCGATATCTTTAACCAATGCGAGCGTCAATTGCCGATTGCCGTCAAGGTCGCTTCTTTTTTTATCGGATGCGAACGAACGCGCTTCTTTAGCCGCATCCACCATATGTTTTAAGCGTATTAAATCATCTTTCTGCATACTCTACCAGCGCAGAGGAAACAACCTCATC
>JACRCI010000051.1 GCA_016219105.1 Deltaproteobacteria bacterium
CCCGCGCGTCTACCAGTTTCACCACTCCGGCCCGTTCTCGATTTTTAACACACCTCGCCTTGAGGTGTCAATCCCGCGATGCGGGCCGGGCGATATATCTCCTTATACGATTCTTGCCTGAATCGAATCCCGCGATGCGGGTTTGATTCCTCGAAGCAAGCTTTAAGTTGCTTGAAACGATGTTCCATGATACCCCGCAGCCTGGCTCCGTGGAGGTTCATTCCGTATCGCCCGGTTTAAACCGCTCTTTTAACCTTATCTTTAATTTTACGGTTGCCTTAACCCCTTGCGCGTGTGTATACTACGTGCATGTTGAGCACGAAAGACATCCTCAAAAGACTCAGGGCTCTCAGGGAGGAAAAATACCTGAAGCAGGAGTTCCTGGCCAGGCAACTGGGGATAGACCGAACCACCTACATCCGCAAGGAAAAAGGCCGCATCCCCATAACCACCGATGAATGGCTCAGGCTGGCCCAGGCCATGGGCAGGGACCTCACGTATTTTTTCCTCTCCGACAACGCGCCCGCGGCGAACGGGGTTACGGAGGGGAGCGAGGAACTTCTCGTCAGACTGTACCGTTCCCTGAGCATTGAGGAAAAACAGGACCTTATCTCCTGCCTGCGCCTGATACTGAAGGGTGTGAAGAGAAAAGGGGTCAGGGACACCATTGATATGCTGGGCCGCGTCTAAACACGCCGCGGCATAAACCCGAAGCCACCGCCCGCCCCCAACCCTCGGGCCGCACGTCTTAAGCCGCGCCCCTGCCCTTAACACCAGGGGAACGCCGGAGATGCGCGGCGACAGGCTACACCGTTCCTTTAATTTACTTGACATACACACACGGAAAGTGTATAATGTTTGGCTTGAAATTTGGCTGTTCTAATCTGAAAGGAGGAGGTACGCCTTGCTGCTCATGGATACCGGAAAGATACGGGTTGAATACGACGGGCTTTACTCAAGACTCCACGTATATAAAGACGGCCTGTACGTCGGATGCGAGTCGCTCGCCGAGTGCATACGGCATATGCTCGACGAATCGCCCGTGGAAGAATACCGTAAGGACGACCTGCGCCGCAAGGGGTATTGCCCGGAAAGGCCGGGCCTCGGCTGAAGACTCTACCCGGCTTATCCCTTCTTAACGTATACGGCCCCTGCCGTAAACGGCATCTCGATACCTTCCTTTTTAAACCTTTTGAAGATCCTTTTCCTCAGCTCGTGCTGCACCGGATACTGGTCCGCGAACTCTTCTATGTGGCAGACGAGCGTGAAGGCGAGAGAGAACTCCCCGAAACCAGGGCTTAACATCACCGAAGGCAAGGGGTCGGAAAGAAGGCCCCTTATCTCCGCGGCCGCGCCCGATGCCTCTTCAAGCAGTATCCTTTCTACCGCCTCGGGGTCAGAGCCGTAACCCGCGAGAACCGGCATGGAGAACGACATCCTTTTTTCCGGAAGGTAAAAGTTGGTTATGACGCTCTGCGAGAGTTTGTTGTTCGGCACGATGACTATATTGTTCTGGAGCTTGCGTATCCTGGTGTTCCTCCATCCTATGTCCGCCACATACCCCTCTTCCCCGCCGTCGAGCTTTATGTAATCGCCCACCGCGAAAGGCCTCTCGACGAGTATATGCACGCCGGCGAAGAGGTTTGAAAGGGTGTCCTGAAGGGCCAGGGCCACCGCAAGTCCTCCCACTCCAAGCGCGGTTATGAGCGGGGTTATGGATATGCCGAGGCCGCCGATTATCACGAGCGCCCCCGTCAGGTATACGAAGACCTTTATTATCGCCCTCGAAAGGCCGGTCACGGGGACGCCTGCCGCGGATTTCTCCATGGACCTCTCGACGACCGCCGCAACGAAATTGGCGACGGCCACGGTCACTGAAAGGACTATCAACACGTACAGGGCCTTGAGGCCGTAATCAACGTACCTCTGCGGAAAACCGGACGTGCCGAGGGCGACGTAAAGAGCGACGGCGAACACCCAGAAAAAAGAAGGCTGCCGAAGCGACTGCGCCAGCACGTCGTCAATGGCGGTTAAGGTCCTCTTCGCCCACCTGTCGAGGAGACCGAAGGACACCCCGCGCGCTATCAATAGCGCGACCGAGACCCCGGCAAAAACGCCGGCAAAGATAACGAGTTCCTTCCACCTTGTCCCAATCATATCCATGGCATATCCCTTGAACTTTTTACCTGGGTCCGGTCATAACAACGGAAAAGGCATGGGAGGCGTCCGGCGCTACGGCAAACTGTCCGGATAAAGGGCATGGAAGGCCGCCGGCTGAAATATCCGTCCGGCGCCGCCTTTGAATACGGACATCGGTCCTTTCAGGGAAGTAAGACGGCGCCGGGGCGGGTCGCATGAAACGACAGTTCCAAATGAACCTCCCCAGCACCACTTTCCATTATTGACTCTTCTGGAAAATCGGCGTTCGCGCCGGAAAGTGGTGCTTGGGAGGCAAACCCGCATCGCGGGATTAACCTCATGCGGAAAGCGTCAATATGTTATGACGAAGCGCGCCCTTCTGTTTTTCTGCCAGCATTCCTCGGTGTGTTCGAGGCAGGAGGGTTTTTCCTTGCCGTAGCTTACCGTGGATATGCGGCTGGAATCAATGCCGAGGTCAGAGAGATACCTTTTCACGGCATCCGCCCTTCTTTCGCCGAGGGCTATGTTATACTCCGCCGAGCCGCGTTCGTCCGCATGGCCCTCTATCAACACCTTCGCCTTCCTGTCTTTTTTGAGGAGCCGCGCGTTCTCTTCGAGCGCCTCCCTCTCGTCATCCCTTACGGAATAGCGGTCGTAATCGAAATAAACGTCCCGTATCTTCCGCGCCTCTTCCGACAGTTTCTGCGCCGCCGGGCCTTTTTCTTCCTTTAAAACGCCGGAGTCGGCGGGGATGTCCGAAACCCCGAGCTTATCGAAGACCGGCTCTTCGGCGACACTGTCTCCCGCCACTTCTTTTCCGCCCTGCGGGGCCGCGCCTTTATCGGCGCCGGTCTTAAGGCCGAGCTTCGCGCATCCGGTGAAGCCCGCGACAGAAAAAAAGACCGCAAGGAAAAAAACAACCACCTTATTTTTCATTGCTCCCCCTTCTGCCCTATTATGGATTATTACGTTATCCCTTTATTTATCCGGCTATAAAATATCAAAAGGCGGCGTCCCTGTCAACCCACATGGCTCAGGGCTTTTTTCAGCCGCCCCGCTCGTCACCTCATGCCGTGGAGGCATTCCCCGCCGGCCGGCACTCCGTCCTTGACCCGGTTGTTTTAATTGACATAAGGGCCGCATAAAATTAAAATAGACTATAGTGAAAAATGCCCTTCGATATGCGGCCGTTACGGCCGCGGCCGTTTTATTCGTCTTTGCGGCAACATCCTCTGCCCTGGACGTTGCCGGTCTTGCCCCGACCATCGTTATAGACCCGGGGCACGGCGGGGACGACGCCGGGGCAATCGGGCCGGACGGGATAAAGGAGAAGGACATAACCCTGAAGGTGGCAAAAGAACTTGAAAAGGAACTGGCGAAGAGCCTCGATGCCCGGATAATACTGACGAGGACGGACGATACCTTCATACCGCTCGAGCAGAGGACTGTGACGGCCAATAAAGAAAAGGCCGACATCTTCATAAGCATCCACGCCAACGCGGCATACAGACCCGGGGCGAACGGGGTGGAGACGTTTTTCCTGAATTTCGAGGCGTCCGACAGCGACTCGCGGGAACTCGCGGCGCTGGAGAATAACGTCATCGGCGCCGACGCGAAGGGCGGCGGGGACGACGACCTCCAGTCAATACTCTGGGACCTCGTGCAGACGGAGGCGCATCACGAAAGCGCCCTGCTTGCGGAAACAGTCTATGATTCGCTCATAGGCGCAACGCGCGGCTTGAACCGCGGCGTGAAACAGGCGCCGTTCGTCGTGCTCGCGGGCGCGACCATGCCGGCGACCCTCGTTGAGATAGGGTTCATATCGAATCCCGCGGAAGAAAAAAAACTGGCCGACCCGGACGTGCAGAAAACCATTGCCAGGGCCATCGCCGAGGGCGTGGTAAGATTCGGAAAAGAGCTGAAAAAACGCGATGGCCTTATGAACGCCGCCGGGCCGTCGTGGACGGCTGGCGGGCCGAAAAGGTCCCATGAGGAATATCATGACAAGAACTGACGGCAGAAAGGCCGACGGGCTCAGGCCGGTTACCATAAAGAGGGACTTCCTGAGATTCGCCGAAGGCTCCGCCATTATAGAGGTGGGCGGCACAAAGGTAATCTGCTCAGCCACCGTGGAGGAAAAAGTTCCGCCTTTTTTGCAGGGAAAAGGCCAGGGCTGGGTTACGGCCGAGTACTCGATGCTGCCCAGGAGCTCGCAGAAAAGGGTCCCCAGGGAATCCGCCATCGGCAAGATCGGGGGCAGGACCCACGAGATACAGCGGCTCATCGGCAGAAGCCTCCGGGCCGTCGTTGACCTCTCCCGCCTCGGCGAGCGCACGCTGACCGTTGACTGCGACGTCATTCAGGCTGACGGCGGCACGAGGGCGGCCTCCATAACCGGCGCGTTCGTCGCCCTCACGGACACGGTGAACCGTCTCGTCGAGGCCGGGCTCATAGATAAAAACCCTCTGCGCGACTCTATCGCCGCGACGAGCGTAGGGATAGTGGACGGCAGGAAACTCCTTGACCTGACATACGAGGAAGACTCCATGGCCGAGGTGGACATGAACGTGGTGATGACCGGGAGCGGAAAGATAGTCGAGGTGCAGGGGACCGCCGAGACCTCCCCGTTCACCAAAAAAGAACTGGACGGCCTTTTCCTGCTCGCTGAAAAAGGCATAGGGGAACTCGTCGCGATACAGGAAGCGGCGCTTAAAAAGACGACTTAGCCCCGCCCTTAAATTGAACATGCACCCGATGAAGATAGTCCTGGCGACCAACAACAGAGGCAAGATCGAAGAGATAAAGGATATCCTGAAGGACGTCCACGTCGAGATATGTACGCTCGACGATTTTCCAGGGCTTACTCTCCCGCCGGAGGACATGTGGAATTTTAAGGGGAATGCGCTTAAGAAGGCCCACTTTGCCGCTTTAAACACCGGGATTACGGCCGTTGCCGACGATTCCGGGCTTTCTATTGACGCGCTGTGGGGCAGGCCAGGGGTGCTTTCCGCGCGATACGCCGGGGACGGGGCGACTGATTACGACAATTACATGAAGCTCCTCGGAGAGCTCGAGGGCACCCCTGATAGAGAAAGGACCGGCCGTTTTATCTGCGTAATAGCCGTTGTCACGCTCGACGGGAAGGAAAAAACCTTCGAGGGCATACTCGAAGGCGCCATA
>JACRCI010000048.1 GCA_016219105.1 Deltaproteobacteria bacterium
GGCAAATCAGTGAGTTACGAGATTGCTTCGCCGCAAAAACGCGGCTCGCAATGACAAAAAGAGAATTAATCAGACCTTCCTTAGCATGGAAAAGGGGGGGCGATTATGGAAAACATGGTTACCGAGCCTTTGAAAAAGGGGTCGAACACCTTATCCTTTATCTCATCCGGTATGCCCGGGCCGGTATCCTCTATCTCGATTGCCACCCAATCCCTGCCTCCCTCCACTACGGAGCGCGTCCTTATCGTCAAAACCCCGCTACCTCCCATTGCGTCCCTGGCGTTCCTTATGACGTTCAGAAAAACCTCCATGAGCTGGCCCTTGTTGCCCAAAACCAACGGCAGATGAGCGGCGAGTTCCTCCCTGATTTCCATCGAGGCCGTCTTTATCTCCGAGGTGAAAAGAGAGAGCGTGGACTTTATCGCGTCGTTGACGCTTAAGGGCGAGGCCTCGACCTTCGAAGGCCGTGAGTAGGTAAGGATATCGCTTATTATATTTTTGGAACGGACAGCGGCGTCCTTTAACTTTTCGAGCATGTAATGGCTCTCCGAGGACTGAGCCGTCCGATTAAGCAGGACCTCGGTTATAGAAAGTATGCCGGCAAGAGGGCTGTTGAGCTCGTGGGCGACCCCTGCGCCCATCTCGCCGAGGGACGCGAGCTTGGCGGTCTGGATGAGGGTTTTTTCCGACTCCTTCAGCTTCGCGCACGCCTCCTCGAGCTCTTTTGTCCTCTCCCTTACCTTTTCCTCAAGTCCCTCGGCGTATTTTCTGAGGGCCTCGGCGAATCCCTTCCTCTCAAAAAGGTCTCTCCATATCTGTTGGAGATACCTCCTCCCGCCGAATTCGACCACGGAGGCCGCTATCTCCACGGGCACGACCGCTCCGCCCTTTCGCCTTACGGCGGCCTCGTAAAAATATCCTCTGCCGTCAACCGTCCACCTCTTCCAGAGACTTCGGTGTTCGTCCGCTTTTTCCCGCGGATGAAGCTCCATGGCGTCCATACCCAGGAGTTCACTCCTCGAATAGCCCGTAAGGGCCTCGGCGGCAGGGTTCGCCTCCATGATGCGCCCGGTCTCGATGTCGTGGAGGATGATGGCGTCGGCGGCCATCTCGATGAGTTTCGAGTGCTTCTCCCCGAGTTCTCTCAACTCGGCCGTTTTTTCGCTGAGGGTCGCGGCCATCCTGTCGAAGGCGCCTCCCACATCCTCCATCTCATCGCCTGTGGAAATGTCCGCGCGATAAGTAAAATCCCCCTGTGCGAGGGCCTCGGCCCCCTTCTCCAGCCGATTAAGCGGGTTCAAAAACCTTTTCCTGACGACAAAAAGAAGGCTCCCCGTGGTAAGGAGAAACGTCGCGCCGCCGAGCAGGAGAAACCATTTCACGCTGGTTGCGATAAAACCCCTGTATTGCTCAAGCGAGATCCTGACGGATATCGCGCCGTTTACGTCCCCGACCCCGGCGATATGGCATTGCCTGCACTCCTCCTGAACAAAGACCGGCATTACGAACCTCGCGATCCACTCCCCCTTATCGCTCACCTCGCTTACGGACATCCCCCCGAGGGCGCTTCTGTCCAGCTCGTCCACAGGGCCTTCGTCCTCTTCCCTGCCGTACTGTCTGTCTATGAGGGGGCTGTGTATTATCCTTATCTCTCTTACGCCTTCGATCTTTTTTAACCTCTCGATGGCATCCCTGTTGTCCACCCTCCCCTGTCCGAGCTTCATGGCCGAGTACAGGCCGTCGAAGACAACGACGCCGAGCCGCCTGGCCTCGGACACCCCGGCGTCCTCCGCAAATCTTGAATGGAAAAGCGCCTGATGATAGCTCAATATCCCCACCCCTAAAAGGAGGATTAATCCTATATAGAGGTTTATGCGGCGCGAAAGCCTCATCCTCATGCTGTTTTCCCAGCCTCCTTAAAACGGCAACCGCCCCCTTTAGGGACGGGGTGGCGCAGTCATACGGGATTAAGCACGGCGGTTAAAATCGAGGTGAGAGATCCCAGATGCGGGTCGGTTGAGTAAATTAAAGATGGAGAAAAGCCCTCTGATATATGGATAAATATACCATAATTCCGCCTTATTTCAACAGCCGGACGGATAGCGGCCCCTTTTGGCCAACCAGCCGTCCTCGACGGCTCTTTGGAATTGACACGCTTCATTCCCTTCTGTTATATTAGGGCAATTTGCGGAGTGAACAGTGCTTTTAATTGCGGCAATAGCAACGGTAGCTCTCATATTAAACCTCCCTTTCGGGTATCTGAGGAGCGGGACAAAAAAGTTTTCGCCTGCGTGGTTCCTTTACATCCACGCGCCCATCCCGTTTATCATAGCGCTGCGCATGCTGGCCGGGCTTGGCTACGGCGCGGTCCCGTTCATAGTCGCCGGGGCCCTAATAGGGCAGTTTACCGGCGGGCTGCTGAAACGTAAAAAGGTTTTCTGAAAAAAACACGCCTGAACGCGGCAGGCAGGCCGGCATGATATGAAAGGACGGAAGAAAACCTCCGTAACCAAAACGGAGCGCCGCCCGGCGAGCGTCGGGAACGTCCTCGAACGCGCCTTCTCGATGATCGGGCTCTCCACCAAGATACGCGAGTTTAAAATAAAAAAACTCTGGCCCGGGATAGTCGGAGGCGCCATCTCGAAAAAAACCCTCCCCTCAAGACTCATCGATACCACGCTCTACGTCACAGTGTCATCGTCGTCATGGATGAACGAACTCAGGTTCCATAAGGAAGACATCATGAGGAAGGTGAACGCCGCCGTGGAGGGAGCCGCGGTCGAGGACATGATTTTCAAACCCGGCAGGCTGGACGAGCCCTCCGGCGGGACGTCGGAGGAGCCGGTCAAAAAAGAAAGACCCCTTACGGCTGAAGAAAAACTCTTTATCAAAAAAACCGTGTCCGGCATAAAAGACCCTCAATTAAAGGATCTTATAAGGAGGGTCATGGAAAAAGGGAGGGATTAGCCGGGGAAGAAAAAGGGCGGAGCCGTTACGCGGAAGTCAACCCCTGTAGAAATATTCGTTTATGAGCCGCTTCAGAACATCCTCGATATCGCTATCCCCCGCGTGGACTATCTCCCCGTAAACGGTCTCGGCAATCCCTTTAAAGACGCCCAGCAGGTTCGGATCGAAGTGGCTGCCGCTGCTCTCTTCGAGTATCCGCATGGCGTCTTCGTAACACAGAGGTTTTTTGTAAGGACGCAGCGACGTAAGCGCGTCGAACACGTCCGCTATGGCGAATATGCGGGCGTTGAGAGGGATGTCTTCGCCGCTCATGCCCGACATGTAACCGCTCCCGTCGTATTTTTCGTGATGGTAGCGGACCACGTCGGAGGCGTCCTTCAGCCAGTTATAACTGCTGATAATGTCAATCCCGTGCCGCACGTGCCCCTTCATGGTCTCAAACTCCTCGCTCGTGAGCCTGTCGGGCTTGATGAGTATGTTGTCGCTTATGCCTATCTTCCCCACGTCGTGCAAAAATGACCCTTTGATGAGGGCCTTTATTTCGCCCCTGCCGAGCCCCGCGGCCTCGGCGAGACGGATCGCTATGACCGTCACGCGGTAGTTGTGCACGCTCGTGTCGCTGTCCCTCTTGGCTATGGCGCTCCCGAGGACCTCCAGCAGTTCGATGTTGGCCCTCTGCAGGTTGGATATGTGGGTCTTCACCTCCTCCACCATGTTGTTGAAGGCGTCGGCGAGCGTGCCGATCTCGTCCTTCGAGGAGGCGCCGACCTTCATGGAGAGGTCTTTCGTCCTGGACATGTAGTCGGCGGTGCGGGAGAGTTCCTTAAGCGGCCTCACGGTCCTTGCGGCAACCAGGGACACCAGGACGAGAATAAGCGCCGCCCCCAGGAACCCGACCCCCACGCTCACCCGTCCGATCCTCTTCACCGGGGCAAAGGCCCGTGCCTCCTCCACCGCCATGACGACCTTCCACCCGAAACCCTTGAAATCGAAGAGCCCTTTTGATTCGGCTACGGCCACGATGTAGCCGGAGGGGAAAATAACGGTGTCTCCTCTTGCGTCTTTGATGAGCCTTAATATCCCCACCTCGCCGAAAGGCCCTTTGCTGGAGACAGCCACCAGATCTCCCCGCCTATTGAGTATGGCGGCGAACACGCCGTCGCCGGAGAGTTTGGCTACCTCCGACTCGTCCATGCGGTATTCAAGGACGAGCGCGCCTGTGATCTTTTTCCCGATAGCGGATGGGCGGATTGGAACGCAGAAGGAAATAACGAAACTGCCGTCTATATCCGATGTATGGGCGTCAAGTTCAGTTCTCTCTCCCGAAAGGACGCCGGAAAGCCACCGGCCATTCGCCCTTTTCCCTATGAACGCCGCCTTGCTGGAGGCCACGATGCGCCGGCGGGCGTTTATGACGTATATATCCCCGGAAAGCGAATAATCCCTTTTAAGTCCTTCGAGTACAAGGGCTATCCTTTTATCTATATCATCGGTTACCGTATCGGTCATCACCTCCATGGCCGCCCATGCCGTGGAGTTTCCCCTGAGGAGAAACAATTTCGCGTCGAGAGAGTCCCTGGCGATCCCTATCTTGTTCCCCATCCCGTTGACTATCTCACCGCGGAGCGCCTTTTTCGAACTGTTGAAGAAAAGAAGGCTTGCCAGGACATACGGTATGATGGCGGCCACGAGAAACAGGAGCGCCGTCTTGAATACGAGGCTTTTCCTTGCCTTTTCCAGTATCACTCTATCCTTATGGTGTAAAGCACATTGAGGTCAGGGTCCAGGTTCCTGGCGCTTATATAGCCGACCGCGCCGTCAACCTCTCTTACGAACACCTTCACGGCTTCTTCGGACTCCACGGTTGTCGGCGGGGTTATGCCTCTGAAATGCTGCTCGTTCCAGTAATCAACGAGTTCCACGTGCCTCCTCCTCAAGACCCTGTCTGAAAAAGAGTTCCTCAACGGATTCTGTGCGGGCAGGTTCACCGGGATGACCTTCCTGCCGTCGTCCCACAGCATCTTCCTCTTGAGGTAGATCCTTTCAAGCGTTTTCTCGTCTATAGTCTCCTTCGGAGCTTCATGGCATATAACCACGATGGCCCTGTCATCCGTCTTCATAAACGGCTGAGCCAGCACCATGAGCGCGGCAACGACTATGGATGCAAGTGCGTTCATGCGTAAGCGCCTAAAACAGGATTGAAGACGAGAAAAGGACCTCGTCGCTGGAATTCACATCCTCCAGCCTCATGGAACCGCCCCTTATCAGATATTCGCCCTTGAACACCACCTGCCCCGTGAGCTTATAAACGCCGCCGACGCTCAGGGCGCGGAAGATTCCATCCGCCGCCCGGCCCTTCAAATATTCATGCCTCAAGACCAGAGAGTGCCTTGCGGTAACGCTGTATACCCCCTGCAGATAGTAGCCGTACTCGTGCGACGGGTCTGCGCTTTCAGGGTCAACGCTGCCGTAAGTACCTTCGGCCGTTATGTTGAAATCCGCCGCGCGCCATGAGAAATCGAAGCCGGTCATATAAACCCTGTCGCCGGAGTCCTCCTTATAGTAAAGGAGCGGAATTCCCGCCTCCACGCCGCGAGGACCGAGCCACCGCACCCTGCCGCCGAAGATATGGTCCGCGTTTCTAAAATTGGTCTTTTCCTGCAGGCCTTGGTTGTTCTGGAGGAAGACGGAATAGCCAATGTCCCCGTCGGCGGCCGGGATATCGCCGAAGAGTTCGATGCCGGTGGTAAATTCGGGAAAACCAAGAAAACTCACCAGAGGTCTTGAAACGGTCCATGTAAGAGGCTCGGCGTGGATCTCGTTCCAGATGCCTATGGGGGTAAGGAATTTTCCCGCCCTGAAACCAAGCCTGTCCGAGTTCATATAATCCAGGTGTAGACGCTCCAACTCCGCATTGCTGTGCGTCGTCGTCCTGCCGTTTACGTCAATCTGCGCAAAATGAGCCTCCTCGACCTCCGAAAAGAAACTCCACCTCCGGCTGATATCGCCGAAGATAAACAGGCTCAGGTCGTCGAAATAAAGCTTGCCGCTGTCGTTCGTCGCGTCCTCGTATTCAACGCTTGCGTAGCCGCCCAGCCTCAGACCCGTGTCGGCGATACTCATACCCTCGCCGAGGCTGTATTCCCACGGCTTCCGGGAAATTTCATCCCCTCCGTAAGCAGACAGTCCGCTTACATGGATAAAAGCGAAAAGAAGCGCCAGAAACATCATTCCGCCGGTCGGTCTATAAGACTTCATATGCCTTCCATCCTATATTTAAACTCAGGCAAAAGAAAAACGCCGCCAATAAAAATACCAGAACGATGATTAAGTGTCAATTAAAGGCGCCTTTCCCGGCCTCTATAAGAAAAATTTTCGGGTTTTTCCCTCCCGTGCGCGCAAAGGCCACCCTCAGGGGTTTAATCCCTCTTTTTTCAAGCTCCAGGATAAGTTCCTCGAACCTCCGTGCCGGATAGACATAAAATATCCTGCCGCTCGCTCCGGCGAGATATACGGAGATCTCCACAAGGTCGCTCAGGGTGCCGGCGGTTTCGTATCTCGCAAGCGCCCTCTGTCTGGCCGGGGATACCCTTCCCTCCCCTCTTTTCATGTAAGGCGGGTTGCTCACCACAACGCTGAAAGAACCCGGCGGATAAACGTCTTTCAGTTCACGCCAGTCCCTGTTTATTATCTCGACCCTCGCTCGAAGCCCGTTGCGCCTTACGTTCTTTCCGGCAATCTCCGCGGACTCCCCGTCAACCTCGACCCCGACTATGCGGCCGGCCCCGCTCCTTGAGCAGAGGATGAGCGGGATAACGCCGCTTCCGGTCCCCAGGTCCACGACCGCGTCATTTTTGCCGAGGGGGGGCAGAAACCCGGCCAGGAGGACGGAATCGTAAGTGAGCCTCTGGCCCTTGGCCTGCGTGAAGGTGAAAGGCCCGATGCCTTCAGCGGCCCCGGCCGTGGCGATGGTCTTTTTCAGGTTCCGGGGGGTCATGCTAATCACGGAAAGAATTTATCACAAGCCCTGAGAGGAGTTTAGGGTAGAAATAGGTTGACTTCTGCGGCATAAGCAACCCGGCCTCGGAAACCCTCTTTACGTCCTCGACCTTCGTGGGGTTCATGAGGAAGACGAGCTGGTTTTTGTCCTTCCTTCCGGCATCAAGCGCCTCGTTTGCGTCTTTTACGTAAAGGAGGTTTTCCTGCCTTTCCTGGGCCTCGCGGCTTACGCCAAGAACATCTCCGAGTATGAGGGAGTGCAGTACCGACACGTCGAGGGTTTTGTATACGTCCGCCATGGCCGGGTCGAAGATCCTGTCCATCGTTTTACCGCCTTTGAGCGTAAGGACGTAATACGCGTCTCTATCCCTCACGAAAAGGCCGAGCCGCGTAGAGCCTTTGGTCCCCTCGCCGAGTTTTTTCATGAACCTCAGCCTGACCGCGGCCTCGTCCATTGCGGCGAAGGCAAACTCCTCCATGTCGAAATACGAGCCGAGCCTTTCAAGGAACGCCTTGGCCGTAAACCCGTTAAGGCCGTGGACGACCCTGTGGGTGGGGAATATCTCGAGCCCCTCGTCGTCCATGCTCGCGAAATACATCATGACGTAATTGAAAGGCTCCGTGCCGGCCAACCAGCCGGCCTCGCCGGCCTGCCAGCCAGCCTCGCTGGTCGGTTTCGGCGTGGACTTAAGCCGGAGATCACGGTAATTGAGGGCGGTCTCGTAACGGTGATGGCCGTCCGCGATAAAGAGGGTCTTATCCCTCATGGCCGAGGCCGTCTTTTCTATAACCTCCGCGTCATCTATCATCCAGAGTTTGTTTGTAACCTCGTCGTCGCCTTTTACGGCGATGATGGGGTTGGAGGAAGCCGCTGCTTCGAGCATGGCGGTTATCCTCTTTTCCGGAGGAACCCCCTTTGATTCAGGATAGAGGGAAAATATGCAGCAGAGATTGGCCTCGGTCGCCTTCAAGAGGTTCAACCTGTCGGCCTTTGGGCCGGAAAGCGTTCTTTCATGCGGGTGGATGGAGCCTTTTCCGAACTCTTCGAGTTTTAAAAGAGCTATGAAGCCCCTGCGCGTTTTCGCAACGCCGTCCTTTGACGTATAGCCCTGGGTGTAATAGTAGATGGCAGGGGCAGGGTCTCTTGCGAGCACGCCTTCTTTCCGCCATTTGTCGAGACATTCAGAGGCGCGGGAATACCTGTCATGGCCCGGCGAATCGTCCGGGTTTGTTTTACCGAGTATCAGCCTTATTACGTTATAGGGGCTTCTGCGATAAAGCTCTTCCTGAAACTCGGAAGATATGACGTCATAGGGCGGGGCCATGACCTTATTTAAATCCCCCGCCTTATCGGGGCTATACCTTAACGCGCTGAATGGTTTTACGACTGCCATAAATATCTCCTCACACCGGCATGGCCGGCCAACCAGCCGGCCTCGCCGGTGGTTAGTCTGGATTTCGGGATTGATTAGATTACTATCTGTAACGGCATTTTGTCAACGGAAAAAGGCCGTCGTAGACGGCTGGCTGGCCGGCGGATTGAGGTCGGATGTCAATAGTGGACACCAAACCTTTCATGCTGCCAGTTGTCCAGCATAGAACTTTTGCTCATAGGCCACAGGGGACAGGAACCCAAGTCTTGCCTGTCGGCGCTGCCGGTTATAAAAGACCTCGATATA
>JACRCI010000049.1 GCA_016219105.1 Deltaproteobacteria bacterium
CTGATTAATTCTTTTTTCTGCCGTCATTGCGAGGGGCTTTAGCCCCGAAGCAATCTCTAAGTGCTTGATTTACCTTAAAAACGAGATTGCTTCGCTGCGCTCGCAATGACGAATCAATGAATAAATCAGAACTTCCTTAAGGCATGGCCCCGCTCCGGTAGCGGCTTGACACGCTCTTTGAGGATTTGATATATTGACGTGGAATGAAAGTGGTCGCGTTCATCCCCGCCCGGTTCGGCTCCACGCGCCTTGAGGGTAAGCCTCTTAAGGAGATTAAAGGCAGGCCCATGGTCCAATGGGTATACGAGCGGGTAAAGAGGTCCGGGGCCGTAAGCGAAGCCGCGGTCGCCACGGATGACGAGAGGATCGCGCGGGCCGTCCGCGCGTTCGGCGGAAAAGCGGTAATGACCTCCCTGTCATGCATGACCGGCACCGAGAGGGTGGCCGAGGCCGCCAAAGCGTGCGACGGCGACATAATCGTAAACGTTCAGGGGGATGAGCCTCTTATGGAGCCGGGGGTTATTGACGACTGCGTAAGGGCGCTCATCGAAGACCCCGTAGCCTCCATCTCCACCCCGGTTACACGCATGAAAGACCCGGAGGAATTCGCAAACCCCAACGTGGTCAAGGCCGTAACCGACTTAAACGGGTTTGCCCTGTATTTTTCGCGGAGCCCGATCCCGTATCCGAGGAACATAAAGGGGAGCGGGCCGGTAAAAAAACACATAGGCCTTTACGTCTACCGCAGGGACGTGCTTCTTAAGCTCGCGAAAATGCCGCCCACCCCGCTTGAAGAGGCCGAGGGCCTTGAGCAGCTGCGCGCGATGGAGAACGGCCTCAGGATAAAGGTCGTTGAGACCGGATATGACCCGGTGTCCGTTGACACACCGGAAGACCTCGAGCGGGTGAGGATGATGGTCGGGGAAGAATGACGGACCCTCTCATTTGCCGTTGGGCCGTCAAAGGCGGCCCGTTGCGTTCGCATAAGACATGGGGGAGGGTGGTTATAAGCCGATGGCCGAGCAGAAAAAACACGTAAAGACGAAATTCATCTTCGTTACCGGCGGCGTGGTGTCCTCTCTGGGCAAGGGCATCGCGAGCGCCTCCATGGGCGCGCTGCTGGAATCCAGGGGCCTCACCATAACGCTCCAGAAGTTCGACCCCTACATAAACGTTGACCCCGGCACCATGAGCCCGTTCCAGCACGGCGAGGTCTTCGTGACCGAGGACGGCGCGGAGACGGACCTGGACCTCGGCCATTACGAGAGGTTCACCACCGCCCGGATGGCCCGCAGGAACAACTACACCACGGGCCAGATATACGATTCCATCATAACCAAGGAAAGGCGCGGCGACTACCTCGGCGGCACGGTGCAGGTCGTGCCGCACGTCACCGACGAGATTAAAAGGTGCATACTGGACCTCGCCGACGGGGTGGACGTCTCCATCGTGGAGATAGGCGGGACCGTCGGCGACATAGAGAGCCTGCCGTTTTTAGAGGCCATAAGGCAGTTGAGGTTCGACCTCGGCAGGGAAAACGTCATGTACGTGCATCTGACGCTTATCCCCTACATAGCCACGGCCGGGGAGCTGAAGACCAAACCCACACAGCACAGCGTTAATAAGTTGAGGGAGATCGGCATCCAGCCCGACATCCTCATCTGCCGCTCGGACAGGCCCTTCGAGCCCGAGCTTAAAGGCAAGATAGCCCTTTTCTGCAACGTCGAGAAGGACGCGGTCATATCCGCCGTAGACGTCGGCTCTGTCTACGAGGTCCCCCTGGTCTTCCGCAGGGAGGGGCTGGACGAGAAGATACTCAGGCACCTCAATATATGGACGCGCGCCCCGAAGCTCGATGAGTGGGAAAAGATAGCGAGGAAGGCATACGCTCCACGCCGCGAGGTGACCATAGCCATCGTCGGCAAATACGTGCACCTGCAGGACTCCTACAAGAGCCTTCACGAGGCGTTGATCCACGGCGGGCTTGCCAATAACTGCAAGGTGAATCTGCGGTATATAGACTCCGAGGAGATAGAGAAAAAGGGGGCGGCCCACTGGCTCGACGACTGCGACGGCGTGCTTGTCCCGGGAGGTTTCGGCTCAAGGGGCATAGAGGGCAAGATATCGGCCATACGCTACGCAAGGGAGCGGAAAAAACCCTTTTTCGGGATATGCCTCGGCATGCAGATGGCTGTCGTGGAGATAGCCAGGGACATCGCCGGCCTTACGGGGGCCAATTCATCCGAATTCGACCCCGAATCCCGGTATCCGGTCGTGCATCTGATGGAAGAGCAAAGGGGGGTGGAGAAAAAGGGCGGCACCATGAGGCTTGGGGCATACCCCTGCGCGTTGAAAAAGGGGACAAAGGCCCACAGGGCCTACGGCGCCGTCGAGATATCCGAGAGGCACCGCCACCGCTACGAGGTCAATAACGAATGGAGGGGCGCGCTCGAGAAGGCGGGGGTTGAGTGGAGCGGCCTGAGCCCGGATGGCGGCCTGGTGGAGATAATGGAATACCCCCAGCACCCGTGGTTTTTAGGGTGCCAGTTCCATCCCGAATTTAAAAGCAGGCCGGTGGCGCCGCACCCGCTTTTCCGCGAGTTCGTAAAGGCGGTCGTGAAGGCCCGGACCGTTGCGCCCAGGGGACGTAAAAAGAAAAAGGCGAAATATTGAGGGCTGTATTTACAATGTCCTGCCCGCACTTTCAGATGACCCCCTCACCCTGCCCTCTCCCCCTTTAAAGGGGGAGAGGGTTAGTATGTCACCCTGAATTTATTTCAGGGTCTGTATCTGAAATAATAGATGCCGAAATAAATTCGGCATGACAACAAAAAGAACAAGTTCAGCATGGTTGAGGGGCGTTTCAGTGCATGGGACTGAAAAAATGCGGAAAGTGGATATAAAAGGCGTTACGGTGGGCGCGGGAAACCCCCTTGTCCTCATCGCCGGCCCCTGCGTAATAGAGGACGAGAGGACTACGCTAAAGACCCTTGAGGGGCTTTTAAAGATTACCGGAGATCTCGATGTTCCCTTCATCTTCAAGGCCTCTTACGACAAGGCGAACAGGACTTCGATAGATTCCTTCCGCGGGCCCGGACTTAAAAAGGGGCTTTCCCTTTTCAGGAAGATCAAGAGAAGATACGATTGCGCCGTCATTACGGACGTCCACTGCAGGCTGGAGTGTGAGGCGGCCTCGGAGGTCGTGGACTGCCTGCAGATACCGGCGTTCCTCTGCAGGCAGACGGACCTGCTTGTGGAGGCCGGAAAGACCGGGGTTCCGGTGAATATAAAAAAAGGCCAGTTCATGGCGCCGTCCGCCATGGCGGAGGCCGCGAAAAAGGTCGTTTCCATTGGCAACCGGAATATACTCCTCACTGAAAGAGGCTCAAGCTTCGGGTACAACAACCTCGTCGTTGACTTCAGAAGCATACCCCTGATGAAGGAAACCGGCTTTCCGGTCATATTCGACGCCACACACAGCGTCCAGTTGCCATCGGCCCGGGGGAAATCATCGGGCGGGGACAGGAGGATGGTTAGCCTTCTTGCGGCCGCCGCCGTGGCCGTGGGGGTTGATGGGGTTTCGATGGAGGTGCATCCGGACCCGGATAAAGCGCTTTCCGACGGGCCGAACTCCATAGCCCTTAAGGACGTAAAGAAACTCGTCAGGGAACTGAAAGAGCTTGATTTATTTGCAAGGTCAGGGCGCATCCCGGTAAAACGCTGACATTATTGAAAAACCGCAGGGCTGAAGCCCTGCCCTACGAGGGATGTAGGGCAACCCTTCAGGGTTGCGTTCTTCCCGCAGGGCTGAGGCACTGCCCTATATATAAAAGATGGCCAAAAAAGCTAAAAGAATAAAAAAGGACGAAACCATCGCTGCCGCGCGGCGCACCATAGCCATAGAGGCCGAGGCGGTCGCAAGCCTTAAAGACAGGATAGGCGGTGATTTCAAAAAGGCCGTTGACCTGATACTTTCCGCCACAGGCAAGGTCGTCGTCACCGGCATGGGGAAAAGCGGCATAATCTGTCAGAAGATAGCCTCCACGCTCGCCTCGACCGGCACCCCGGCCTTTTTTCTGCATCCAGCCGAGGGGGTGCACGGGGACCTCGGCATGCTCATGAAAAACGACGTGCTGCTCGCGGTGTCCAACTCCGGCGAGACCGAGGAGATTTTAAAGATGCTCCCGGCCGTGAAAAGGCTGGGCGTAAAGCTCATCGCCATGACCGGCAGGAACCCGTCCGCGCTCGCCGGATACGCGGACGTTGCGATAGACATAGGGGTCGGGCGCGAGGCCTGCCCCATGGGGCTTGCGCCGACGGCATCCACCACCGCCGCGCTGGCCATGGGGGACGCGCTCGCCGTGGCGCTCCTTAAAAGGCGCGGTTTCAGGGAAGACGACTTCGCCACGCTCCATCCGTCCGGCTCCCTGGGGAAAAAGTTCATGAAGGTGAAGGAACTCATGCACACCGACATGCCGTCGGTCGGGCCCGATGCGCGCATGAAGGACGCGATACTCGAGATGACCGCGAAGAGGCTCGGGCTGACAGGCGTATTCAAGGGCAGGAGGCTCGTCGGCGTCATAACCGACGGCGATCTGCGCAGGGCGCTGGAAAGGGGCGTGAACGTGTTTGAAAAGAAGGCGTCCGAGGTCATGACGAAAAACCCCAGGGTCGTTTCCGAAGACGCCCTCGCCGAGGCGGCCCTCGGCAGGATGGAGGAGCATTCGATAACCGCTTTATTCGTGGCCGCGCCGACAGGGAGTATCTCCGGGGTGATACACCTCCATGACCTTATAAAGGCCGGGGTGGTTTAGGAGACGCCCAACTTGTCACCCTGAACCATGGCCTGAATTTATTTCAGGGTCTAAGGAAACTCTGATTAATTCTCTTTTTGTCATTGCGAGCCGCGTTTTTGCGGCGAAGCAATCTCGTAACTCACTGATTTGCCTATAGGACGAGATTGCTTCGCTGCGCTCGCAATGACGGGACTGGGAATTAATCAGACC
>JACRCI010000053.1 GCA_016219105.1 Deltaproteobacteria bacterium
ATCTCTGTTGCTTGTGAGAAATTCTCAATCGTGGCTCTCTGAGCCATAGGGGGTACCTCCTTATAGTAGGTTTGGTTGGCGCTGAACCGCTATAAAGATACCCCTTTCTTTTTACTGACACAAGATATGATACATTACCGACGACGGGCTGGCGGTTGACTACCCCGGCGGCCATGTGTTAAGGTATGCATCTTATGGAAAATCCGAGATATTCTCCAGGCCTGGAGGAGTTCAGAGAAAAGGCGCGCACTTACAACGTAATACAGGTGGAGAGGGAGATACTCGCCGATACCGAGACCCCGGTATCGGCGTTTCTGAAGATAGACGACGGCGCCGAGGCGTTTCTGCTTGAGAGCGTGGAGGGGGGGGAGAAGTGGGGGAGGTACAGTTTTATCGGCACATCGCCTATGGCCGTTATAAGGGGCAAGGGAAGGATCGTTGAGATTATAGAGGGCGGGCCGTCGAGGACGGCTGGCGGGAAAAAGACCGTAAGAGAAGGCGACCCGCTGGAGGTACTCAAGGACTACATGTCGCGTTTCCGCTCGGCCCCCCTTGCCGGCGCGTCCCGGTTTTCCGGCGGCGCCATAGGATATCTCGGCTACGACATAATAAGGCACATGGAGAAACTGCCGGATAAGGCCAGAAAAGATCTGGACCTCTATGACCTTTTTTTCATCATAACCGACACGCTCCTCGTCTTCGACAACGGTGAGCATAAGATAAAGGTCGTGTGCAACGCCCGCGTTACCGACGGCAGGGACGTTGCGGAGGTCTACGGCGAGGCCGTAGGCAAGATAGACTCTCTCGTCCTGCGCCTCAGGGAAGCCAAACTCCCTTCGCCCCATCCGCCGACCGTTGCGCACATCACCATAACCAACTTCCCGAAGGCGGATTTCATAGAGGCTATCGGGCGCGTGAAAAAATACATTGGAGACGGAGACATAATACAGGCCGTAATATCCCAGAGGTTCGAAACCGAGCTCAACTGCAGGCCGTTTGACTTATACAGGGCGCTTCGCACGACAAACCCGTCGCCGTACATGTTTTTTTTGAGGCTCGGAGGGATCGCGCTTGCCGGCTCATCCCCGGAGATACTGGTGAGGGTGGATGGAGGGGATATAACCTTAAGGCCCATTGCCGGCACGCGCAGGAGGGGCGCGGACCCGGCGGAAGACCTGTTGCTCGAGGAAGAGCTTCTCGGGGATCCTAAGGAAAGGGCGGAACACCTCATGCTCGTTGACCTCGGAAGGAACGACGTGGGAAGGGTGGCGAAGGCCGGCACCGTCCACGTGGACGAGCTGATGGCGATAGAGCGATACTCCCACGTCATGCACATAGTCTCTAACGTCCAGGGCCGCATGCGCGACGACGTTGACTCGTTCGGCGTACTGCGCGCGTGTTTCCCGGCGGGCACCCTTACCGGCGCGCCCAAGATACGGGCGATGGAGATAATCGAAGAGGTGGAGCCGTCGAAAAGGGGGGTCTACGGCGGGAGCGTCGGGTACATCTCGTTTTCCGGCAACATGGACATGTGCATCACGATAAGGACGCTCCTCATAAAAGACGGACGCATCTACATCCAGGCCGGGGCCGGGATAGTGGCGGATTCAGACCCGGAGAAGGAATACGAAGAGACGGTGAACAAGGCCAGGGGGATGTTGAAGGCCGTGGAGATGGCGAGGGCAGGGTTTCAATAGGCATCATGGAGAGGGGAGAGGGCCTGTAATTTTATGCTTTTGATGATAGACAACTTCGATTCCTTCACTTACAACCTTGTCCAGTATTTTTTGGAGATGGGCGAGGACGTGAGGGTTTTCAGGAATAACGCCATAACCGTCGGCGAGATAGAGGGGCTTAAGCCCGAAAGGATAGTCATATCCCCGGGTCCGTGCGACCCCCGGAAGGCCGGGGTGTCCGTGGACGTGATAAAATGCTTTGCCGGCAAGACGCCTATCCTGGGCGTATGCCTCGGGCATCAGTCAATAGCCTACGCCCTCGGCGGGGACGTGGTCAGGGCTCCACGGCTCATGCACGGGAAGACTTCCCTCGTATACCACGACGGCAGGACTATATTCGAAGGCATTGAGAACCCCTTTGAGGCGACCCGGTATCATTCTCTCATCGTGAAGAGGGAAACCCTGCCCTCATGCCTTGAGATAAGCGCGTGGACGGATATGGATGAGATAATGGGTATAAGGCACAGGGAATACCCGCTTGAAGGCGTGCAGTTCCACCCGGAGAGCATACTCACGAAAGCGGGAAAGGATTTATTAAAGAACTTTATCAAGTTAAGCGTGTAAATAGTTGCAAATAAAGTGTTTTGATTGGAGTGAAACTTGATTAAAGACGCCATCTCGAAGATAGTCAAAGGCTCTGACCTTACCGAGGAGGAGACGGTCCACGTTATGAACGAGGTCATGACGGGAGGGGCGAGCCCCGGCCAGATAGCCTCGTTTATAACGGCATTGAGGATGAAGGGCGAGACGGTCGAGGAGATAACCGGCGCGGCGAGGGTCATGAGGGAGAAGGTGACGACAATCGCCGTAAAAGACCCGAGGGTCGTTGACACCTGCGGCACGGGCGGGGATGAGGCGATGACCTTCAATATTTCGACCGCCGCGGCCTTCGTGGTCGCCGGAAGCGGCGTGACCGTGGCGAAGCACGGCAACAGGTCGGTGTCCAGCAGGAGCGGAAGCGCGGACGTGTTGAAGGCCCTCGGCGTAAACATAGAGGCCGAGGTCTCTATAGTCGAGGAATGTCTTGAGGAGGCCGGCATAGGGTTCCTCTTCGCCCCGCTTCTCCACGGCGCTATGAAATACGCGGCTCCCGTAAGGCGCGAGATAGGGATAAGGACTATCTTCAATATACTCGGCCCGCTTACGAACCCGGCAGGCACTAAATATCAGGTCATCGGAGTATACGACCCCTCTCTTACCGATATGCTCGCGAAGGTGCTTTTCAACCTCGGCTCTGCGCACGCCTTTGTTGTAAGAGGCTCGGACGGGCTGGATGAGATAACCCTTGCCGATTCCACGAGGGTCACGGAGCTTAAGGACGGCTCCATAAAGACATACCACGTAAGCCCCGAAGACTTCGGATTCCACAGGTGCCGGCCGGAGGACCTCAAGGGGGGCTCTCCTGAGGATAACGCCCGCATAATAACGGACGTGCTTAACGGCAAGAAAGGGCCTCAAAGGGACGTTGTGCTTTTGAACGCGGCGGCGGGTATTGTCGCCGGAGGCATGGCCTTAGGCCTCAAGGAAGGCGTGGCCGTGGCGCACGGGTCAGTGGATTCAGGCACGGCGCTCGGGAAACTCGATAAACTTAAGGCCATGACGAACAGGTCTCCGGCTTAAGATGGATGCCCCGGCCGTACTCAAAGAGATACTCGGACATAAGAAAGGGGAGGTTTCCTCGGCCAAAAGGGCGCGGGGCCTCGATGAACTGAAAAGGCAGGCGAACCTTGCCCCGGCCGCAAGGGATTTCGCCTCGGCGCTTAAAAGAAAAGACCGCGTCAATATCATAGCCGAGGTCAAAAAGGCGTCCCCCTCAAAGGGAGTGATAAGGGAGGATTTCGACCCGGCGGCGATAGCCGGGATATACGAGGCTTCAGGCGCCGCGGCCGTATCGGTCCTTACCGACAAGAGGTATTTCATGGGAAGCCTCGCGGACCTCGAAAGCGTCAGGAGGCACGTGGCGGGCATTCCGGTCTTACGGAAGGATTTCCTGATAGACCCGTATCAGGTGTTTGAATCGCGCGCGGCCGGAGCGGATGCCGTGCTTTTCATAGTCGCGGCGCTTGAGAGGGGTGAGTTAAGAGAGCTTCTCGACCTGAGCCGTTCCCTCGGCATGAACGCGCTCGTCGAGACGCATACGGAAGAGGAGATTTCAGAGGCGCTTACCGCCGGAGCCGAGATTATAGGGATAAATAACCGGGACCTTAAGACCTTCAAGACCGACATCTCGACGACGGCGCGTCTTGCGGGGAAAATCCCCGGCGACCGGATAGCGGTGAGCGAAAGCGGGATAAATACGGCCGATGACATAAGGACGCTGCGCGCGGCCGGAGTCAACGCGTTCCTGGTCGGGGAGGCCCTTATGAGGGAAAAAGACATCGCCGGGAAGCTGAAGGAACTCGTTGGGGCCTGAAGGAACTGATTAGGGATTGATAGGTCTTGCAAGATGGGCGTGAAGGTAAAGATATGCGGGATAACGAACGCGGATGACGCCATGGCCGCGTCCAGCGCGGGGGCGGACGCCGTGGGGTTCGTGTTCTGGGGGAAAAGCCCGCGGTTCATAGAGGTGGATGAGGCCGCGAGGATAATCGAAAAACTTCCGCCTTTCATAACGCCGGTCGGGGTTTTCGTGGACGAGGCCCCTGATAAAATAATGGATGCCGTAAGACGCGCCGGCCTCGGCTGCGTGCAGTTGCACGGGGCTGAGACGCCGCAATATTGCGGGACAATTGGCGCGAAGGTGATAAAGGCGATAAGGGTAAGGTCGGCCCGCGACATAGAGGGGCTTGAAAGTTACGGGGTTTCCGCGTTTCTCCTTGATGCATACGCGGAAGGCGCGCCCGGCGGCACGGGAAGGAATTTTGACTGGGACATAGCGGTAAGGGCGAAGGAATACGGAAGGGTGATACTTTCCGGCGGGCTCAACCCGGAAAACGTCGCCCTGGCCATAAGGCACGTACGGCCCTACGGCGTGGACGTAAGTTCCGGGGTTGAAACGGCGCCGGGTAAAAAAGACCCGGAAAAGATTTTCGATTTCATGAAAAAAGTGAGGAAAAGTGAAGCGGATATCTGAAAAACTTCCCGATAAATCCGGGCATTTCGGCCAGTATGGCGGCAGATTCATCTCCGAAACCCTCATGCCCGCGGTGTGCGAGCTTGAAAAGGCGTATCGCAGGTTGAAGAACGACCGGGATTTCCAAAAGGAGCTGAGATATTTCCTCGCCAGCTATACCGGGAGGCCGACGCCGCTTTATTACGCGGAAAGGCTCACTAAAAAACTCAAGGGCGCTAAAATATATCTCAAGAGGGAAGACCTCTGCCACACGGGCGCGCATAAGATCAATAACACGATAGGGCAGGCCCTCCTGGCGAGCAGGATGGGGAAGACGCGGATTATAGCGGAAACCGGCGCCGGCCAGCACGGGGTCGCCACCGCGGCCGTCTCGGCCATGTTCGGGATGGAATGCGAGATATACATGGGAGAGGAGGACATCCGGAGGCAGCTCCCGAACGTATTCAGGATGAAACTCCTGGGCGCGAAGGTGAATCCGGTCGCTTCCGGCAGCAAGACCCTGAAGGACGCGATGAACGAGGCGCTGAGGGACTGGGTCACCAACGTCTACGATACGTTCTACATCATAGGCTCGGTCGCCGGGCCTCATCCCTATCCCATGATGGTCAGGGACTTCCAGTCGGTCATAGGGAAAGAGGCGAAAAGGCAGATAAAGGCGTCAGAGGGAAGGCTGCCGGACATGCTGGTCGCCTGCGTGGGGGGCGGCAGCAACGCGATGGGGCTTTTCCATCCGTTTCTGAACGATAGAAGGGTGAAGATGGTAGGGGTCGAGGCCGGCGGGTTCGGGATCAAGACCGGCAAACACGCGGCGAGCATATGCGCGGGCACGGTCGGGGTGCTGCACGGGAGCAAGAGCTACCTCCTCCAGGATAAATACGGCCAGATAAAGCACACCCATTCGATCTCGGCCGGGCTCGACTATCCGGGAGTGGGGCCGGAGCACTCATACCTGCATGACTCCGGCAGGGTGGAGTATACATACGTTACGGACCGCGAGGCCATCTCGGCCTTCAGCCTCCTTTCAATGACAGAGGGGATAATACCGGCGCTCGAAAGTTCCCATGCGGTGGCATATGCCGTAAAGGCCGCGAAAAGACTCGGAGAGGGCCGGGTGATAGTCGTTAATCTGTCGGGACGGGGGGATAAGGACCTCGACACCGCGTCAAAGATACTGGGGCACACGGTATGAAGGATACCCGGCGATTATCGGCGTCATCGTCAAGGTCAAGGCTTGAAGGCGTGTTCAGGGGCCTGCAAGAAAGAGGCGAAAAGGCCCTCATCACGTTTATAACCGCGGGCGACCCGGACATGGGGACGACGAAGAGGATCATATTCGAACTCGAACGCTCAGGGGCCGACATAATAGAGCTCGGCATGCCGTTTTCCGACCCCATGGCCGACGGGCCGACCATACAGGCATCGAGCGAGCGGGCGCTTAAAGGGGGCGCGACGGTCAAAGACGTCCTCAGGCTTGTAAGAGAGATACGGGGAAAAAGCTCCATACCCGTGGTCCTCTTCGGCTATTACAACCCCGTATTCGTATACGGGCTTGAAAGGTTTGCCAGGGACGCCGCGGACGCCGGGGCCGACGGCGTTTTGGTGGTAGACCTGCCGCCCGAGGAGGCGGGGGGACTTAAAAGGGAACTTCAGAGGAAAGCCCTCGACCTCATATATCTCGTCACGCCGACAAGCAACACGGGCAGGATGAGGCTTGTGGCGTCAAAGGCCTCGGGTTTTATCTATTACGTGAGCGTGGCCGGCGTTACCGGCGCGAGGAAAACGCTTGCCGATAGGATCCCGGCCGAGATACGTAAGATAAGAAAGTTTACCGGCCTTCCGGTCTGCGTCGGATTCGGCATATCAACCCCGGCGCAGGCGCGCCGGGCGGCCGCGTGCGCCGACGGGGTCGTGGTGGGAAGCGCCATAATAGACATAATCGCGCGGAATATCGGCGCGAAAGACCTTGCGGCGAGAATGGGAAGGTTCGTCTCCGGCCTGAAAAAGGGCATGGGTTAGAGGAAGCCCTTGCCTTTTGAAGCGGTATTTTTGTAAAATAGGGCCTGAGTCTTTCTATCCGCGCGCAGGCTTGAGTATCAGGTGTTTTAAACTCTCCACGCTCAACCGTCAATCCGACAGGGTCAGACCATGATATGGTTTAAAAAAAGCCTGTTTTCCAAGAAAGAGGATTCGACCGTAAGGATCCCTCACGGGCTGTGGGTCAAGTGCAACCACTGCAGCGAGATAATATATAAAAAAGAGGTCGAGCGTAACCTCGACGTGTGCCCAAAATGCGATTACCACTTCTACATATCCGCGTGGGAAAGGGTCGGTATCGTCCTGGACGAGGGAAGTTTCAAGGAGCATGACGGCGACCTTGAACCGGTTGACGCGCTCGAATTCAAAGACCTCAAGCGCTATAAGGACAGGCTCAGGGCCGCGCACAGGGAAAAGAGCGCCCCTCGCGCCCTTGATGCGATAGTTTCGGGCGAGGGACTGATTAACGGCCAGCGCGTGATGATAGCCGTCTTCGAGTTCTCTTTCATGGGCGGCAGCATGGGCTCGGTCGTCGGCGAAAAGATTACGAGGATAATAGAAAGGGGCCTTGATAAAAGGTGCCCGGTCATCATATTCACCTCGTCGGGCGGGGCACGGATGCAGGAGGGCATACTCTCGCTCATGCAGATGGCCAAGACGTCCGCCGCGATTGCCCGGCTTAAAGAGGCCGGAATTCCGTATATAACCGTGCTCACGGACCCGACCACCGGCGGGGTTACGGCGAGTTTCGCCATGCTGGGGGACATCATCATCGCCGAGCCCAGGGCCCTTATCGGGTTTGCCGGGCCGAGGGTCATACAGGAAACCATAAGGCAGAAACTGCCGGAGGGTTTTCAGCGGGCCGAGTATCTCCTCGAGCACGGCATGATTGACATGATAGTGGACAGGAAGATGATGAAAACCACGCTCGCCCGGCTTATCTCGCTCCTTGCGGGCTGATGTCGCCCCGGCGCCGCACATCCTGCCGCGAAACCCTTAAGTATCTCTTCGGGCTTGAAAAGCTCGGCATAAGGCCCGGTCTTGAACGCATCTCAAGGCTCCTCTCTTTCCTCGATAACCCGCATCTCAAGTATCCTTCGGTCGTCATAGGCGGAACGAACGGAAAGGGCTCGACGGCCGCCATGACGGAGTCCATTCTGAGGGAGGCCGGTTTTACCACGGGGCTCTACACGTCCCCGCACCTGAATAGATTCAACGAGCGCATACGCGTCAGCGGCCGGGAGATAACGGACGGAGAGGTCGTCGGGCTGACGTCCATCATAAGGTCAATTATCGAGGACTACAGAGGCGGTTTTCCGGAAATGCCGTCCTTCTTTGAGTTCACGACCGCCATGGCCTTCGAGCACTTCAGGCGCAAAAAGGTGGACCTGGCCGTGTGCGAGGTGGGGATGGGCGGCAGATGGGACGCCGTAAACGTCCTTACCCCGGAGGTCTCCGTCATAACCGGCGTAAGCCTCGACCATATCCAATACCTTGGAACGAGCATCGGGAAAATAGCGTTTGAAAAGGCCGGGATTATAAAAGGCGCAGTGCCGTGCGTCATTGGCGTCAGGGACGCCTCGGCGCTGAAGGTGATAAAAAAAGAGGCGGCGGAAAAGAAGACGAACCTCTATGTCATTGGAAGAGATTTCAGGGTCGAGCCGTCAATGAAAGGATTCGATTATCACGGGGCGGGGGAACTCGGCAGGCTTAAAGGGTTGAGGGTGAACTTGAGGGGCGCGCATCAGTTGGGAAACGCCGCGTGCGCGCTAAAGGCGATTGAAGTGTTGAGGTCCCGCCATTACCCAATAACCGCCGGGGCGATAAGGAAGGGGCTTGAGAGGGTTTCCTGGCCGGGCAGGTTTGAGGTGTTAAGAAAAAAGCCGACCGTCGTCGTAGACTGCGCGCATAACCCGGAAGGCGCTTGGGCGCTGGCAAGGGCATTGAAGGAACTTGGCTGCGCGAGGATCATCCTCGTCCTCGGCGTAATGGCGGATAAGGATATAGACGGTATTTTTTCGGCCCTTCTTCCGCTCGCCCATGCGGTCGTGCTCACCCGGCCTTTATATACGAGGAGCGCCGGCGTGGAGCTTTTGAGGGAAAAGCTCGTTGGCCGCAAGGGGGGTTACGCGGGCGAGGTTGTCGCAAGGGAAAGGGTGTCTTGCGCATGCGACGAGGCCATGGCCCTTGCGGGGGAAAACGGCGCCGTATGCGTCACCGGGAGCATATTCACCGTGGCCGAGGCACGGGATTATTTGCTCAAAAATCTCCGGGCCGCGGCCGGACGATGAACCTCCCCAGCACCACTTTCCATTATTGACTCTTCTGAAGAATCGGCGTTCGCGCCGGAAAGTGGTGCTGGGCGTTAAAGCAGGTGTTGTAAAAAAGGCGCCCGTATGTTAAGTTTTCTGCCGCATTTCCGGACATTGGATTGGGCTTGGGATATCCAGGGCCTTTTGGGGCCCTCCTGGCTCAAAGGCGCGGGACAGGATTTGGATGAATAAAAAAAACGCCTTTCTTTTCATAGCCTTCCTCATCCTCGTCATTTTTCAGTCAGAGGCATTCTCCGCCGACTCGGACGGGTTTTTCAAAAAAGACGAGCCGATAGACATGACCGGCGATACCGTAACCTATGAAAAGGCGAAGAACACCTATTACGGCGAGGGTAACGTGGTCGTTGTGCAGGGCACTACCACGCTAAAGGCGGACAGGGTCGTCGTGGACATGGATTCAGGGGTCGCCACCGCGTCAGGCGGCGTGGAGATACTGAGCGCCGGCGGGGATTACCTCAAGGGCTCTACCGTAACCGTGGACATGAATAAAGACACGGCCGTTGCCGTCTCGGGAAGGCTCTTTTTCAAAGAGGGAAACATATACGTGTTCGGCCATACCGTAAAGAAAATCGGCCCGCGGACGTTCGATTCCGAGGAAAGCGTTTTCACCACGTGCGACTGCGAGGAGGGCGTCTCCCCGGCATGGAGCCTTCGCACGGCCTATTCAAAAATGAAGGCCGAGGGTTTTTACAGCGGGTGGAACGCGTTTTTTTACGTAAAAGACGTGCCGATCTTGTACTCCCCCTTCATCGCGGCCCCGGCAAGGATGAAGAGGCAGACGGGTTTCCTCACGCCGAGGTTCGGGTATTCGAGCCTGAGGGGAGCCGAATTTGACAACGCCTTTTTCTGGGCCATATCGGACTCGACGGACTCCACGTTCTACCTCGATGTAGAGACGAAAAGGGGCGTCGGAGAGGGCGTTGAATACCGCTACTACAGGACGAAAACGAGCCGCGGGGAGATTTATTTCTACCACTTCAGCGAAAACGACATAAACCGCGTACGGGGTTTCAGGAGCGGCGCTAACAACTTCTCAAGACCTTTTTCAGCCGGAAGCGAACGCTGGGAGGCCCGGTTTTCGCACAGGGAGGACCTCGCCTCCGACGTTATCCTCAGGGCGGACGTGCTGAGGGTGAGCGACGATGAATATTTCATAGACTTCGCGAGTGATCAGAAGGTTCGGTCGCTCGAAAGCCTCGAATCCACCGTCTCGGCGACAAAGAACTGGGAGGCATACAGCCTCGTCGCCCAATTCAGGGTCTTCGACAACCTCTTCCTCAAGGACGATTCCACGGTCGTCAATGTCCTTCCGGCAATGTCATTTTCAGGGGAAAGGCGGCGGCTTTCAAATACACCGGTTTTTCTCTCGATAAACTCCGCGCTCGTGAACTTTGAAAGGGGAAAAGGCGATGACGGCCAGAGGCTGGACGTAAGGCCGGGCCTGAGCCTGCCGCTTAAGCCCGGGGGATGGGTTGAGGTGACGTCGTCTTTTTCGCCGAGGCTCACGTTTTACAGGATGAACGGCACCCCGGCGGACGCCTCTTTCGAACGCTATCACGACAGATACATCTACGAGTTCAAGGTTGATTCCACAACAACGCTCGTCCGCTATTTCGACACATCGTTAAACGGCGTGGAAAAACTCCGGCACACCATAAGGCCGCGCCTTGTCTACACCTATGTCCCGGCCTATAATCAGGACAGGCTTCCTGACTATGACGGGGTTGACAGGATAGGTCCCGAGAACTCCATCCGCTATTCCGTTAACTCGACCGTTGCCGGTCATCTGGCCGGCAACGGCCGGCGCGACATCTTCTATATGGATTTGAGCCAGTCCTACGACATCAGGGAGACCCGCGGCCACGACGGCGGAAGGCGCCCTTTTTCGGACATAAACGGCGAGATGGCGTTAATCCCGGTTGACGGGGTGTCGCTCAGCACCAGGGGCGCATACGACGTGTATGACAAGAGGTTCGAGAACTACGACGCCGCATTCCGCATGGACGATGAGAGGGGCAATAACCTCTTTATTTCATACCGCTACATAAGGAGTTCCACCGGCTACATCGAGGCGGCCCTTAAGCGCAGGCTTTCGGACGCCGTATACCTCGGTTTCCGGCAGCGGTATTCGTTCAGGGATAGCGAGTCCATATCAAGGGACTATACCGTCGAGTATAGGCACCAATGCTGGAGCGGGGAACTGGTCTACACGGAAAAGCTCAACGAAAAGATGGTGATGGCGACGTTCAGCCTCAAGGGCATAGGCGAAGTTATGAGCGCGAAGGCGAGCGTGTATGAAAGCCGCTAAATGGCTTGCGGCGTCTCGCCGCCGGACGGCGCGTTTATGAACGAGAAGGACAGGTTCTTAAGGGCGGTCTCCGGAGGCGGATGCGACAGGCCTCCGGTCATAGTGCCGGGTTCGTTTGTTTCAATGGCAAGCCGCGAGGTCATGGAAAAAGGCGGTTTCCTCACCCCTTCCCTCCACTCATCCGGGCGCATGCTTTCCGAGTTATCGGTCTTCCTCCACGATGAGGCCGGGATAGAAAACCTCGGAGTGCCTTTTACCCTCAGGGTCGAGTCAGAGGCCTACGGCGGCGAGACCGATCAAAGGCCCGCCGGCATGGCCGGCCGGCGGGCCGCAGGGCCTTCAACGCCGTCGTATCCGCTTAAGGAGGCCGCGGAATATAAAAAGCTTAAAAAACTCAATCCCCATAAAGACGGCCGGCTCCCGGTCGTCCTCGAATGCATCGCCGAACTGAGCAACAGGAGGCCGTATGTGCCGGTTGTGGCTGACGTTGTCGGCCCCTTAAGCCTCTCAAGCGCGCTCATTGACGCGGGGGTGCTTTTAAGGGCCCTCGTTAACGAACCCGATGATGTGCGCGGCCTGCTGTCATTTCTTTCCGGCAACACAATCGCCTACTGCCGCGCGCTGGTGGACAACGGAGCTACCGCGATATGCATCGTTGATCCATTTTCAACCGCCTCCACGCTCGGGGCGAAATTCATGAGCGAATTTTCGCTGCCCTACATTGAAAGGATTACCGAAGCCGCGCACAATATGGGGTGTCCCGTGATAGCGCACCTGTGCGGCGGCCTCAATGGAACGCGGGGCATGGGGGCATCAATTGCAAGGCTCTCCGCCGACTGCCTGAGCGTGGATGCGGATATGACCGTAGGGGACGCCAGAGCGCTTTTTAACGGACGTCCGGTCATGGCGGGCTTGAGTTCCATGCTCCTTTCCTCCGGAAGTCCCGTCGAGGTCAGGCGGGCGGCCGAGAGGGCCGTGGCCCAGGGGGTTGACGTGCTTTCGCCTTCCTGCGGGCTCGATGAGTTTGTTACTCTCGCCAATCTGCGGGCCCAAAATTTATGGTGGAGAAGGGCGATGTAGGGCGCCCGAGGGAGGCGCATTGCTTTACCCTGAAATTTCCTTCCAGTCCAATGGAATTTCCTTCCAGTCCAATGTCCAGCGGCTGTTTTGGCTTGACTCCCAAGGGCTTTTTGTATATGATGACCCATTGAGTTTATGCAATACGCTGACCGTATAATCATGAGTATTACCGGCGAGGCCGGCTGGTTGGCCGGCAAGGCCAACTGGATTGCCGGCAAGGCCGGTTGGATTACCGGGAAACACCTCTCCGTAATGACAGCCGTCATATCCGTGGCGGCCATTTCCCTCATGTTCTTTTCCCCGTCCAACGGCATTTCAGACGACCGGCAGGGCCTGTTGGGCGATCGGTCGTCCGTTAAGGTGGCGGTTATCCCGTGGCGGGTCCATGCCGAGGGGAACCCGGAATACATCGAGAAGGCCGTAACGGACATGCTCACCTCCAGGGTAGGCTCGGCCGACGGGATTGAGATTATACGGAAAGACATCGTATCCGACGCCGTTAAAGAGTACGGCGGCGCTGAATTCACGGAAAAGGCCGCGGAGGACGTCGGGCGTAAACTCGGCGCGGATTACGTCCTCTTTGGAAGTTTTTCCCTCGTGGGCGGGAATTTGAGCATGGACGCCAAACTCCTCAACTTGAAAAGCGGAGTGCTTAAGTCCCTGTACTCGACCGGCAGGGGCATGGACAGCGCGGTTGACATGACCGGGGAACTCGCGTCGGATGCCGTATCTCTCATCACAGGCGTGCCAGCGGCCCCGAGGCGCGCCGGAGGGTCTTATACCGGGAAGTTTTCCACCCCGCAGCCCTCTGCCGGCGTTGCGCGCGAGGGCGCTGAGGCGGAACTTGCGGAAGAGGGTTTTATAATCAAGAAGAAAAAAGGCGAGCGGGGTTTCATAGGGAAAAAGAGGATAGGCGAAGGCTCGTATAAGATGATGGAGGCGGCCGACCTCGACGGCGACGGGAAGGCGGAGATCGCGTTCCTCGGCGAAAAGGAGATCGTCATAGCTAAAGTCGAGGGGGAGGGGCTTAAGAAGGTAAAGGTCATAACCGCGGGGGACTTGGTCCAGAACGTCTCCATATCCGCGTACGACGGAGACGGAGACGGCAGGCCGGAACTCTACGTGTCGAGGATCGGGGAATCCTTTCCTGACGGCTGCGTGCTTAAGTATAAAGACGGCACATACGCGCTGACATCCTGCGGCATACAGTTTTTCATGAGGGCGGTGGAGGTGCAGGGCAAGGGGAAAATTCTCCTGGGACAGGGTTTCAGGAGGGAGGGCGGCTTTAATAAGGCCGTAAAAGTCTTGAAGGTCGAGGGCGCCGTGGTGAAGGACGCCGGTGATTTCACGCTGCCCCCCAACGTGGGCATCTATGATCTCGCCCTCCTTGACATAACGGGCGACGGAGAGAACGACGTCGTGGCCCTGGACGCCAGGGGGTTCATGAAGATATATACGAAGAGGGAAAATGGGCAATGGGCCGAGGAATGGAAGAGCGCGGAATCCTACGGAGGCGACCTGAACACGATCGAGCTTGCCGGGGGCAAGGAAAGTTCGGCCAGGGGCTTTGTGTCCGTAAACGGAAGGTTCCTTTATGCGGACGTTAACGGCGACGGCGCTTTGGACGTGATAATAAAGAAAAACGTCGCGGGCGGCATCTTCGGCGAGATGTCCGAGAGGGTCATGTCCTTTAAGAACGGGAGCGTGAGGGGCCTTGACTGGGACGGAGCGGTGCTCGCCGAGAGCTGGAGGACAAAAGACATAACCGGCTACATAGCCGACTTCTTCATAGGCGATATGGACAATAACGGGGAGAAAGACATAACCATCCTCGTCGTTGAGCAGGGCGGATTGTTTTCAGGGAAGGAAACAAGCGCGCTTCTCTCTTACAAACTCACCGTGCAGTGATCCTCCCCCGCGGGTTTATTCCCACCCTCGTCTTTGTATGTGAAGATATCTTCTTGCCGCCCCGTGTTGATTCCAGCGAGATTCTTCCGATGGCAGGTACTAATTATTCACATTTTAACGGGCCGTTTAGGCGGCCGGATTAAACGCAAAAAGGAGCAGTATGTTGGAAGAGAAGGTTTTAACGTTCAAGGATTTCGGTTTGAGCAATGAGGTTTTAAGGGCGGTGGCTTCGATGGGTTTCGAGGTCCCGACGCCGATACAGGAAAAGACCATACCGGTGCTCTTGGCGGGCAGGGACATCATAGGACAGGCGCAGACCGGCACCGGGAAAACGGCCGCGTTCGGCATACCGATAGTGGAGAGAATAGACAAAAGCCTGCGCGGGGTACAGGCCATAATACTCGCCCCAACGAGGGAACTCGCCGTGCAGGCGGCGGAAGAGATGAATAAAATCGGCCGCCCCAAGGGCCTGCACGCGCTGCCGGTGTACGGCGGGACGAGTATCCTGAGGCAGATAAACGCCCTGAAAAAAGGCGTCCATATAGTGGTCGGCACGCCGGGCAGGGTGCTGGACCATATCGAAAGGAAAACCCTTGACCTCAAGGGAGTGAAGGTGGTTGTCCTCGACGAGGCCGACGAGATGCTCGACATGGGGTTTGTGGACGATATCACCCGGATACTCAAGGAAACCCCGGCCCAGAGGCAGACCATGCTTTTTTCGGCGACAATGCCGGAGGGGATATTGAGGATAGCGAAACGCTACATGACCTCGCCTGAGAAGATAAGGATAGCCGGAGACACGCTTACGGCCCCGAAGATAGACCAGGTATTCTACGAGGTAAGGGAGGAAAGGAAGCTCGACGCCCTTTCGAGGCTCATAGATTCCAACGACGAGGGGCGGTTCCTCGTTTTCTGCCATACGAAGAGGGATGTGGACGACGTGGCGTCCAATCTGAAACTCAGGGGATACGAGGCCGACGCCATGCACGGGGACTTCACGCAGGCCCAGAGGGAGAGCGTGCTCAAGAAATTCAGGGACTCGAGGGTGGACGTGTTGGTGGCGACCGACGTCGCGGCAAGGGGCCTTGACATAAGCGACATATCCCATGTCGTGAACTACGCCATACCGCAGAACCCTGAGTCCTACGTCCACAGGGTAGGAAGGACCGGAAGGGCTGGAAGGGGAGGGGTGGCCGTCACGTTCGTTACCCCGAGGGAGGAAAGGCAACTGCGCCTTATAAAGACCGTGTCAAAGGCCGACATAAAGAGGGGGAAGCTCCCCACCGGCGAAGAGGTCTTGACTGCGCGCATCTCAAACCTTAAAAACAGGATACAGGAGTTCATTGACGACAAGAGGTTCGATAAGTTCCTCAAGGTTGCTTCGGAGATGACGGCCGACATCCCTCCGATGGAGGCCCTGGCCGCGCTCCTTAAATTCCAGTTGGAGGGTTTATCGTCCGGCCCAGCGGAGGAAATCCCCCAGGCCGACAGCGGCGCCGCTTACGGCATGGCACGGTTGTTTATGACCGTCGGAAGGGAGCAGGGCATAAGGGCCGCGGATATAGTGGACGCCATCTCTAAAAAGGCCGGAATCCCGAAGGACTCGGTAAAGGGGATAAACATATTCGACACGTTCACGTTCGTGGACGTGCCGGCGAACGCGGCTGAAAAGGTCATCGAGTTCATGCACCAGAGCATCATATCCGGGCGCAAGGTGGCGGTCTCCACGGCCAGGCCGAGGGGCTCGTCCGGCGGGTCTGAAAAATACGGCCGGAAACCCTTTCGCGCGCGATAGTCCGGATTTTTTCCGCGGCGCCTGTTCAGATTTATTCCGCTATAATCTAAAGCAGCCTTTATCCGGCTTCGTCGGCCGACCAGCCGGTCTCGTGGTCGGCTGTTTTTCCGGTTTGACATTCTACGTTGCGTAGAATATATTTGGAATGAAGGCTGAGCCGCCCGGTGGATTGGGAGAAGCGGTTTTAAATTTTTTCAGAGAGGCTGACTGTGGCAAAAGACCCGGTGTGCAACATGGACGTCGCCAAGGACAGGGCCGCCGGAAGGTGCGACTACAAAGGGGAGACGTTTTATTTTTGCAACCCGCGCTGCAAGGTGCGTTTTGAGGCCGACCCGGAAAGTTTCATCCATCCGGCGGGGTCTCCCCTGAAACATCATGCGGACATGACCAAGGACAAACCCTCTGCTTCCGCACATGAAACCGCCAAAGACCCCATCTGCGGCATGGTCGTGGAAAAGGACAAATCCCTCAAAAAAGAGATTGGCGGAAGGGCTTATTATTTCTGCAGCGACGGGTGTCTGAGGACCTTCGAGGCCCCGGAAGAGGAGCTCAGGAGCCTGAAGAGACGGGTCTCCATAGCCCTTGCCGGAGTCCTGGTACTCGCCATCTTGAGGGCCGGAGTTTTCCTCGGCCTTGCCGCCGGCGCGACCATCCTGACGTGGGCGCCGATACCGCAACTGCCGTGGTTCACCTGGGGCGTGTGGTTGTTTATACTCGTCACTCCGGTTCAGTTTATCGGCGGATGGGGCTTTTACAGGGGGGCGTATAACGCGGTGGCGAACCGGATGATAAACATGGACTTCCTGATAGCCCTCGGAACGACCGTGGCCTATGTGTACTCGGTCATCGTCATATTCGCCCCGGACGTCCTGCCCGTAAAGGTGGAGGAGCGCAACGTATATTTCGAGGTCTCGGCCGTGATAATAGCCTTCGTGCTCCTCGGCAAATACATGGAGGAGCTTATAAAGAAAAGGTCATCGGCCGCGGTTAGAAAACTCCTCGATCTGAAGCCGATGACCGCCCGCGTGGTGAGGGAAGGCGCCGAGATGGAGATCCCGGCCGAGTTCGTCCGGATAGGCGACGTCGTGGTCGTGAGGCCGGGCGAGAAGATACCCGCGGACGGCGTGGTTATAGAGGGGCAATCCGCGGTTGACGAGAAGATGATAACCGGCGAGAGCATCCCGGTGGAAAAAACACCCGGAGACAACGTCACCGGCGGCACGTTAAATAAGGTGGGGATGTTCAGGTTCAGGGCTGAAAGGGTCGGCGCGGACACGACCCTGAGCCAGATTATAAAGATGGTGGAAGAGGCCCAGGCTTCCAGCGCTCCGATACAGAGGATAGCCGACAGGGTGGCCGGATATTTCGTCCTGGCCGTTATAACGGTCGCCTTTGCGGCATTCTTCGGGTGGTGGCTTGCGGCCGGGAATTTCCCGCAGGGGCTTCTGTCGTTCATAGCGGTATTGATTATAGCGTGCCCATGCGCCCTCGGCATCGCGACCCCGGCCGCACTCATGGTCGGGGTGGGCAAGGGCGCCGAGGCCGGGATACTGATAAGGGGAGGGGAATATCTGGAGCGGGCCGAGAAGCTCACGACCGTCATATTCGACAAGACCGGGACGCTCACGAAGGGACAGCCCTCGGTCACCGACATAATCGTAAACCCGGCTTCCGGGGCCAAAGGCGAGGACGAGGTCCTGCTCTACGCCGCCGTTGCGGAAAAGGGATCGGAGCATCCGCTCGCCGAGGCTGTCCTGGATGCCGCGCGGATGAAAGGGATTATCGTCCCGGACGCCGAAAAGTTCGAGGCCGTCCCCGGACAGGGGGTGAGGGCGGCGTATAATGGCGCCGCCGTCCTTTTCGGGAACAGAAAACTCATGGACGCAGGCGGCGTGGCAACGGCGGGGGTGGAGGAAAAGCTCATCTCACTTGAGGAGGACGGGAAGACCGCGATGCTTATCTCAAGGGACGGCATCCTCCTGGGAGTTATCGCCGTGGCGGATACGATTAAGCCGCGCGCGCGGGAGGCCGTGGCAACGCTTAAGAAAGAAGGCGTTGAGGTCGCGATGCTCACCGGGGATAATGAACGGACCGCGAGGGCGATCGCCTTGCGCGCCGGGATAGATGTCGTCATAGCCGACGTCATGCCCGGAGAAAAGGCGGATGTGATAAAAAAGCTCCAGGCAAAGGGAAAGATCGTCGCCATGGTCGGCGACGGCATAAACGACGCCCCGGCGCTCGCTGAGGCTGACATAGGGATAGCGATAGGAAGCGGCTCGGACGTCGCCAAGGAGACCGGCGGCATAATACTGGTAAGGGACGACTTAAGGGACGTGGCCGCCGGTATAAGGCTGTCGAGGGCCACGATGCGCAAGATAAAGCAGAACCTTTTCTGGGCGTTTGTCTACAACTCGGTCGGGGTACCCGTTGCGGCGCTGGGCTTCCTGAATCCGATAATAGCCGCCGCGGCCATGGCGCTCTCTTCCCTGTCGGTCGTCACGAACTCGGCCATGTTGAAAAGGCTCAGGATAAAAGAAGGGGATGCGCCTACCACTTCTTGAACACGAAAAATACCGCGGCCAGTATGAGGGCGAACCCCACGACGTAGTTCCACCGCATCTCCTCCTTCAGGTATATGATGGAGAAGACGGCGAAGACCGAGAGCGATATGACCTCCTGTATGGTCTTTAATTGCGCCGCGGAGAACTGGCTGTGGCCTATCCGGTTTGCCGGGACCTGAAAGCAGTATTCGGCGAACGCTATGCCCCAGCTTACCAGTATCACGTAGAAAAGCGGCGAGTCCTTGTATTTGAGATGCCCGTACCAGGCTATCGTCATGAATACGTTGGATATGGAGAGGAGGATTACCGTCTTCATATTAATGATATTTTAAGCTAACGCGGCGAGCGAGGCAAGGGGCAATTATTCTTTTTCCTTACGGGCTTGTGGGGTTTATGAACCTTGTAAGGGATGCGGACACAACGCTCTATATCCGAGGCCGCTTTTGTCCCGCCGCAATGCGGGTTGGAAAGATATAAAAAGGGGCCAGCCGACATCGGCTGACCCCCTGATTTTACTGGTGGAGCTGAGGGGGATCGAACCCCTGACCTCAAGACTGCCAGACAGAAACGACAAAATTTCGTAACCCGGCTTTCTACCTGCACATTCTTAAAAAACCTCGTCTTTTTGCCCTTTCCGTATAGTCCGTCCTTTACGGTATTTTACGCCCTTTAAGGTGTAGTTGGTCACGTTTTGGTCACGTTGCCGGGAAAAGCTCAGCCTCGATGAGCTGGAAAAAGCCGGACTGAGAGATGGGAGTTGAGAGGTATTTCGGACAGGTGAGGCAGAGGGGGAACCGGTAGTTTTTTTGAACACAGAGGCAACGCCTCCGGCGACGTCGCCGGCCCGAGCCCTTGGGGGAGGGAAGGCGGAAAAGGTAAAGACACCGACGCCACCGCCGCGGCGAGATGTGAAACGGCGGCTGCTCGTCAAACATTTCATTCAGCCGGGCTGACCTTGAGCGCGGCTTTTTTTTTAAGAGGAACTGGATCCCCCTCGTTCTCGGTTTCGAGCTTTCCCTTGAGCGCGAGCCGCACAATCTCCGACATCTTAAGCCCGCTCTGAAACGATGCCTTCCGCAACAGCTCGTAAAGGTCTTCGTCCAGGTAGACCATGAAGGCGCGCATTGACCCTCCTCTGCGGCAATGAGATTTTGAAAATGAAGGGTAGCACAAAAGCCGCGTGAACACAAGGCGTTATAGACAGATTGAAAATCAGACGGTATAATGGTAAAGACCATGCGCACGTTGACTATAGAGGTTACGAGACAGGGGCACTTGAGGAAAATAAACCAGCTCGGCTGGGAATCAAGGGAGGGGCACATGCTTAATATCCGGCTCGAAGGGCTCGATGAGATTAAAGACTCGTTGCTGAGGGTCAGGACAAACACAAAATTGCCGGCGCGGGTGATGAAGAAAATCGCGGATACCCTCGAGCGAAACATCCGCAAGAGAACCTCGCAGGGCATTGACGCGGAGGGCAGGGCGTTTGCGCCCTACTCGAAAGACTACGCGAAGAAGCGGGACAAGGAAGGCAGGCCAGCGCACATCGTAGACCTTGAGTTCACCGGCGCGATGCTGAGGGGCTTGAAGAGTTCCATCAACGAGGACAAGGGCGAGGTGGTCCTTCACTTCCCGGATCCAGAGCAGGCGTTAAAGGCGAGTTTTCACAACGAGCAGGGAGCGGGCAAAAACAAGGTCATGAGAAGGTTCTTTGAGTTGAGCCATACGGACATCGAGGACGTAAAAAAAATCGTGACGGACCACGTCGTGGAGGTTGTGAAAAAAACCTTTAGGAGCGCGTAGCGTCGAAGTGGGCGCGAGTGACCCCTGGGTTTTACTGAAAGGGGGTAGGGGGCTCTATACCGTATTTAAAAAATCGCCTGTATGCAGGTTTTAAAGCATTCAAGCGTTATAGAATTCAAGTAACCGAAGTGCAAGACAAGCACACAGGGGGTTTAAGTGAGCGGGTCGTTGCTTGCGAGCGCGGCGATAGTCATTATTCAGTTGACCGGGCTTTTAGTGGTTGTCGTAAAGGGCTTCATGTCCCTCGAGCGAAGGCTCACGACGATAGAAACCGTCCTCAGGGTCTGCCCGCAAAACCAGACCGCCTCCCCCCAGCCTCAACCCCGCAACCTCCCCCGACAACAGTGCAACGGTGCCTAAGTGAGTTGGGTCCTCTTGCGGGAGCCGGAGAGATGCCCTCAATGCAAAGGAACCTTTGCCGCACTGTATTCCATCGTTGCCTGCCTCGACCACGCCGGAGATGCAGCGCTTTACCAGGACTCTCGAGCGAACGAGGCTCCGTTGAACCCCGAGGCCGGCGCGCCTCGCGACAAGTACGTATACAAAGAGGGTCCCTGCAAGTGGCTCAATCGTCTCCCATGGAAATCAAAGACCATCTGCGGCTCACCCAGGGCCAGGAACTACGGGGGAAGGTGCAAATATGCCTACTGCCAGACTCGGGCGCCGCTCGATGCTTCCGGCGAGGACGGCTGAACTCTCGAACGCCCGTTTATGCCGGCGACACAGGCTTTGTTGAAGCGTGTGTTGGTGCCTTCTCGCGCCAAAAGGCAGTCCTTCCGTGTCCTTCTCGCGCCCCGGCCGGCAAGGACCCGCCCCCCGCCGCGCGCCGGGAACCCAACCCCGCGCGCTGAATGGTGTTGCGCCTGCCGGAAAAACCCTGATACCTTCGGCAAGGCCACGGGCCGGCGGCGCACTTTGTGATTTCGGGGGGCGGGTCTTTGCTTTCCGGCCGGCGCGCTTCGGACATTTTCCCAGGACACGGAAGGACTCAAACAAAAAAACAGAGCTACGAACCAGAGACAGCCGCGGCGTGGGAGACGTCGTTTCCAGGCCGGGACCTCCATCAGCTGATGGCCCTCCGGTTTGCGGCTGTGGGAGACGTCGTTTTCAAACGGACACAGCAGGGCGCGGAAGCCGCACGTCATCGGCCTCGTTCCTCGGCCTTTACTGCCGCGCGCGCTTTTTTCCGTCCGCTGCGCTTGCCAGCCGGCCACGCCCTCGGCCGGCAAGACGCGCGAGAAAAACCACCTCGCTCACCACGCCGGCAAAAAGAAAAAGACTCCGCGCCTTCCCCGCCTTGTTTTCCCCCTCTGGACTCCTCCTTCCGAGGCGCCCCAACTAATTAAGGTATCCCCAAAGGGGGAAACCCATCCGGGGGAAGGCTTGCGGTCAAACCACGGTTCCGGTTTGAGCCGGCGTTTTTAGACGGTGAGCCCCACCCCAACCAAAACACTACGACGCCGGCAAGCGTCAGTAAACCGCTCGGGGTCTTCTCTGGTTCTTTCAACCACGAGGCTCGCTTCAAGAAAAAACAGGCAATCAGGCCAAAAAGCCGGAATCCAGAGAAAACGACCCCGTAGAATCGCCTGCAAGCCACTTGAGGGAGAAGGGGGCTTACAAACACCTACCCCGCGTTTTTAAAATTAAGCCTTGCCACGCCAGGGCTGAACAACGGGGAAGTTTGACCGGGGGAGGCAACACCGGCGACGACGACGACCGGGGAGCCGGCGGAACCGAGGCAGCCGGCGAGCAAAGACCAACCGGCACGCCAGCCACCAGGCCGTCATGCCGCTTGCACGCTCGCGGGCCTTAAGGCGTTGTATTCACGGCCTCAACTCGGGGTGAAGGCCGTGAATGTTTTAAAAAAAAGGGGAGGTGCGATCATGGAAGGCAACGAAAGGCTCTACCGGCTCGGCGTCAAGCTGGGGTCCGGCGTCTCGTGGGTCCGGCCGTGCGTTCACCTGGGCAGGGTCCCGGCGGGTTACCACGTCTGCGGGCTTGAGGGCTTTGAACGCAAGGGCAGGCGCTGTAACTCGTTCTACTGCCCGCGGTTCTCCCCGAGGCCTCCGCAAAAACCTTGTCAGTTGTTATAGCGCTGTGGTATAGTCTTTTTGAGGAGGTGATGGTATGAGGCAGGTAATGCTTTACCAGGACGAAGACGGCAGGTGGGTTGCGGAGTGTCCGAGCCTTCCGGGTTGCGTAAGCGACGGCGCAACCAGGGAGGAAGCCATCGAAAACGTAAAAGAGGCTATTGAAGCCTGCATCGAGGCATTGAAGGAAGAAGGCCGCCCGATACCCGAGGAACGTTTCAACACCCTCCTTGTCGCTGTATGACGAAACTCCCTCAAGTCTCAAGCCGCGAGTGCATTAAAGCCCTGGAACGCGCGGGCTTCTACCGCGTCCGGCGGAAGGGGAGCCACATCGTCCTGCACAGGAAAGACCCCTTTGCCCAGACCGTGGTACCTGAGCGTAAGACCCTGGGCAAAGGGCTCCTCCATGCAATCCTCCGCCAGGCCGGCCTCTCCGTAAACGACTTCCTGAAACTGCTGTAACAGGAACTCCGCGCCGATGCTTAACCGGTGAAAGACTCAAAAGAAACGTTATGCCCTCTGGTCCGTTTAAGCCATCTCTTTTTCAATCTTTTACCACGACAAATCAAAGACCTTTTTGTCTTCTTAAAACTCGTTCTGTGATCTCTGTGTGAACGCCTGAACAATCCCCTTAAATGCCTGCCTCTTTCCCTCTTCACCTCTCGCGTGGAAGATACTTCCTCTGAAGACCATCCACACCCATAACAGTATGCCACCCACCGTATCTTCACTTCTCTTTCTTAATGTATCCGGTGGCGGTTAAAAACTCCACCCACCCGACATCGAGGGCCTTCAAAAGACGGTGAAGGACCGGAAGGGTGGGGGAGTATTTGCCTCGTTCAAGCGCGGCTACATAGCTCCAAGAAACCCCGGCCTTTTCACCAAGGACTCGCGTCGTTAACCCGGCTTCCCGCCTTCTCTCTTTTAAAAAACCCCCGATTTTCACGCCCCCACCTTACCACTGTTACATAACTCTTGACAAGGTCTTAGGTTGTGGTGTATGCTTCACGTGCAGTATACGCCACACACCCAAACAGGGAGGTACTTAAATATGAAAGTCTTTAGTTGCGAGAGGCTCAAGGTCCTTCGCAAAAAGCGCGGCCTCACACAGGAGCAGCTCGCGCGCCAGGCAGACATCACGGCACACGGCTATGTGATGCTTGAAAATGGCCATCGCGGGCCGCTGGTCTCGACGCTCGCAAAGCTCGCTGACGCGCTCGATGTAACGCCGAATTATTTTTTTAAGGAAGTAAAGAACAGCGCGGCGTAACAGGGCTTGCCGGCGGGGGTGAGAGGTCCTTCCCTTCCTTCCGCTCCGGAGGCAGGGCCGGCAGGAAAGCAGGGCGTCGGCGACTCGACGCGACGAGCTGAACATCCAAACAGGATGTCATGCAAACGGCCGGCCACGGCAATAACATCCGGCCCGACGCCCCGCTTTTAATACACCATGCCAAAACCACAGCTTGAAAACGGCTTCGCCAGGATCTCCAACGGAATCATCGAGGCGCTCTACCGCGTGAACCTCGCGCCCTACGAGTGGAGGGTCTTGATGTTTGTTTTCCGGATAACCTATGGCTGGAACCGCCCCCGCAAGGAAGCTGAAACCTCGGTCAGTCAGATAGCCCGGATCCTTGGGCTCGATCGCCGGCACGTCCAGCGGGCGCTTAAGGGGCTTGTGTCAAAAGGCATGTTGAAAGTCAAACTCTTAAGCCGGGACTGCGAGCCTGGTAAATCTGTGCAGGTTGCCTTTCAGAAAAACTCCTCGTTGTGGATAACCCTGTTGAAAACAGGGGGAGGGGGTGCGCCTAAAGAGGCGCAGGCTCATGCGCCTAAAGAGGCGCACCCCCCTGCGCCTAAAGAGGCGCACCCCATGTTTTCAAAACATCGTTTCTAACCTGTATCCATGCGGGTTTTAGCGTGGCACTGCTTTTGCAAGAGTATTTAAAGAGAAGAAAAGAAAGAGAATACAGTAAATAACCTAAGGGGTATGCAGAAGGAGGGAACTGTGGATACCTTCTCAAAAACCTTTTCAAAAAAGGAGGACAAACCATGGCGGAACGAACAGCCACGCTGACCCTGAAGCTCAGGGACGAGCTCAAAGACCTACCGCGCATATTTGAGGGGCTTACGGAAACGCTCGAACTTCTGCGCTCAACGGACGCGCCTCACCACATGAGGGAAACCCTCGTCGAGACAATGGCTATCCTGGCGAATATAGCGGCCGCGGGCGCAACGGTGGTAGACAAAGAATCATGACCCTCCTGACCGTCAGGGAGCTCTCGGCGCTCATCAAGGCCAGCCCGTCAACGCTATACGAGTGGGCCTCGACCGGCAAGGTCCCCGGGGTCGTGCGGTTTAACGGCTCGCTCCGTTTCAACGCCGAGGTCATAGAGCGCTGGCTTGAGGACGCTGAAAAATCTTCTTGCATTCTACCTGCACGGAAGGCAATATCCAACTGTGCAGGTAGAGGCCGGAAAGGAGGTTAGGACTATGAGCCTTTACCGGCGGAAGGACTCTCCTCTGTGGTGGATGTCCTTTCGCATGAAATGCCGGCGGCTAAGAGAGTCCACCGGCACAGGCAAACGCAAGCTCGCGGAGCGGATACACGCGCAAAGGGTCATGGAGATAGCCGAGGGGCGGTTTTCCGCAGAGGCGTTGAGCCGAACTGCAGACGGTTCAACGCTCTTTTCGGAGCTGGCCGGCCAGTATCTTGTGTGGGCGGAAAGACAGAGGGGCTTCAAGGTGAACAAGCAATACCTGGTTAAAAACCTCTCCTCCGTTTTCGGAACGCTGGCGCTGCGGGAGTTTACAACGCAGGCCGTTGAGCGCTTCCAGTCCGCGTTTATCACGGCCGGCAAAAAGCCGGCGACGGCTAACCGGCACGTCGCCTGCCTCAAGCACATGCACACAAAGGCGGTTGAGTGGGATCTGGGCGGCGAGGACGTCCTCAAGCGCGTCAGAAGGGTGAAGATGTTGCCGGAGCATAACCGCAGGCTCCGCTTTCTCTCTCGCGAGGAGAGCGCGGCGCTCGTTGTGGCGTGCGACCCTCACTTAAGGCCCATCGTCGTAACGGCCCTCAATACAGGCATGAGGAAGGGAGAGATACTCTCCCTTGAGTGGGGCCGGCACGTTGACCTCAGGCACGGCTTGATCCTGCTCGACGTGACGAAGAACGGAGAACGGCGGGAGGTGCCTATAAACCAGACCTTGCGCGAAATCCTGTCGGCGCTTGTGAGGAGAATAGGGAGCCCCTACGTTTTCACCGACGGGGAGGGGAGACGGTACCGTGACGTCAAGCGGTCGTTCGCCTCGGCCTGCCGCAGGGCGGGGATTAAGGACTTCCGCTTTCACGACCTGCGGCACACCTTCGCAAGTCAGCTCGTCATGGCGGGGGTGGACCTGACGACGGTGAAGGAGCTCCTGGGGCACAAGACGCTTACCATGACTCTACGGTATGCGCACCTTGCGCCGGCTCACCTCTCCAACGCGGTCAGGGTTCTCGATGAGGGAAACGGTCACGATTTGGTCACGTTGCCGGGAAACAAAAAGGGGGCCGTATCACTGACCCCCTGATTTTACTGGTGGAGCTGAGGGGGATCGAACCCCTGACCTCAAGACTGCCAGCCTTGCGCTCTCCCAGCTGAGCTACAGCCCCGTTAAATAACGGCTATTATTTGTAACATCCGGCGGGCCGTTGTGTCAATGAATTTTTAGCGGATTTTCGGGGTAAACCGGCTCAGGCGTTCTGATTGCCAGGCATGCGCCGGGCCCGTTTCAGGCCCTTCGCCTGTCTATGATGCCGCCGACGGTTTCTTTTATCTTGTCCAGCGGTACAGGCTTTATCATGTATCTCAGGTTATTCGCCATGAAAAAGGACAGCACCTCAGGGCTGTCATCGCCCGTGTAAAAAAGGAAGCGTTTTTTTATGCCTGGGTTTTCTTTAGCGGCCCTTTTGTAGAATTCTATGCCGTCCATGACAGGCATGTTCACGTCCGTCACGATGGCCGCGAAGTAGCCGCGCGCCATCTTCTCGAGCGCCTCCTTGCCGTTTTCCGCGGTCTCAACGAGCCCTTCCTTCGACAGGATGGCGGAGAGAAGCCTGGCCGCGGGCGCAGAATCGTCCACCACGAGGAGCCTTTCCTGCATTACGTCGGGAATGTTTTTAAGCTTTCTGAGGAACCTTTCCGGAGAGGACAGCGTTCCGACGAACCTCTCTATCGCCTTTTTATGCTGCTGTATGTTGGCCGCGGCAGGGATGAATTCCTTCGACGAATCCTTCAGGGAGCTTATGACGTAGAGGAATATGTCGTTCCATTCAGAGTACTCCAGCGCGATTATCGAATCTAAAAGCTCCTCCTTCGTCAGTGTGCCGGCGGACATCTTTTTTCTGCACTTTTTGAGCGTCTCGATGATGGGGTCTTCGGTTTCGCGGCCGAGGGACAGGAGCGCGGGAACGTCCGGGTCGTCTTTAAGGCGCGCCAGCGCCTTTGCTATTATGTAGCCGTGGCATTTCTCGTCGCCTGAGAGGAGGGAAAGGAAGTTCGCGAATTCCTTGTCGCCGGCGAAGAATTGAGCCGTCTCGCCGTAGAACTCCGCGATGGAATTTTCCGCCTGCAGAAGCCACCCGGTTATTTCTTTCAACGTGCTCCTTGTCATATCCTGTAAGGTCGAGTTTAATGCAGGAGCACTATCTTGTCAATGGAATTTACGGCTGCGGGCCCTGGAATGGTACAGGAGCCGTAGCCCCGTTCAAGTCTTTCTCCCGTCCGTTATCCCGATAACCTCTTCCCGTATCTCGCTTATGTGGACTGGCCTTATGTCGCAGGATCCGGCATTTCCTCTTATGCCCGCAGGCATTATCCCTTGACATCGAGGCCGTCCGCGGCTATGCTTCTTAAATAAGTGAGCGCTTACTTACTTATGGCTGGCGCGGGGGTGAAAAGGGTGCGAAAGAACGGCGCGAAAAGGCTTAAAAGCCGGGAGCGCAAAGAGCAGATAGCCGCGGTGGCCGGAAGGCTTTTTTCACGCAAGGGTTTTGGGGGCACGACCACCCGCGAGATAGCCCGGAAGGCCCGGATAAGCGAGGCCACAATCTTCAAGCACTTCAAGAGGAAGGGAGACCTCTACAGGGCCATAATAGAGAGGTCCTGCGACGACCCTGCCGGAAGGTTTATCCTCACCAAGAGGCTTGAAGGCAGACACGGCGCCGAGGTCTTCAGGGAAGTGGCCGAATTCATGATGGAGAGATACGCCGAGGACCCTTCTTTCGCGAGGCTTCTGATGTTCAGCGCGCTGGAGAGGAACAGGTTCTCGGATATATTCATAAGGTCCAGGGGCATGGAGACGCTCGAATACCTCGCCGGCCACATAAAAGACCTCATGGACGCGGGCCATTTCAAGCGGCGGGACCCGTTTCTTTGCGCGCGGGCGTTCCTCGGCATGGTCGTTCATTACTGCGTGTGGCAGGAGATATACGGGTTCAAGAGGTTTTTCAGCCGTCCGGCCTCATCCGTGGTATCAACCTTTGTGGACATATTCCTTAATGGGATGGAAAAGAAGGAGGGCAGGAGATGAAATCTACGCGTGGAGCGGGCCGTCGAGGATGGCGGGCGGGCCTTGCGGCATGGGTAAAATTCCTCTTCTTTATTTTGCTGGTCGCGCCCGCCGTTTCCTTTGCAGGGGAGGGGGGCTTAAGCCTTAATGACGCATGGAGGCTTGCGCTTAAATATAACGAACAGATAGCCATCGCGGCGGAATCCATGGAACGGAGCGCCCTCGATATAGACAGGGCATATTCAAGGCTCCTTCCGGATATTACGCTTGAGGGGAGCTACACGAGGTACTCGGACAAGAAATCCGGCGAGGATTTCCTCATCCAGCCGCGTGACAGCTCCAGGTTCGATGTGAGGGTTACCCAGTCCATATACGGCGGCGGCAGGGAGTTGAGCGGACTGAGGCAGGCCAAAAAGACCCGGCTTTTGACCGAGAAGGCGGCTCGGGAGGTCAGGGAGGCAATCGTCATGGATACCGCGCTGGCTTATTACGGGCTTTTAAAGGCGGAAAAGGAGTTTGGGATCCGTGAGGCATCCCTTAAGAGGGCCGGGGAGCAGCTGAGGGTCGCAAGGGCGCGCCTTGAGGCCGGAAGCGCCACAAAGGCAGACGTCCTCAGGGCCGAGGCCGAGGAAAGCGAAAAGACGGCTCAGTTCGTGAAGGCCTCAGCCGGACGCAAGGACGCGGAAGAACTCCTGAGGAGGATTATCGGCATCGAGGGGCCGTCGTGGACGGCTGGTTGGCCGGCGAGGCCGGCTGCCTCCGGGTCCGGATTTTCGGTGGATAAAGGGGTTGACGAGCTTGTCGAGATTGCCTTTGATAAAAGGAAGGACTATCAGCAGAAACACATAGCCGAGGACATAGCAAGGGAAGGCATAACCTACGCGAAGGGTTATTTCCTGCCGAACCTCTCCCTCGAGGGCGTTTATTCCCACAGGGACCAATCCCCCAAGACCGGATTTTTCCTGGATGAGAGCGCATACGCGACGGTTACCCTGAGCCTTCCGGTCTTCGAGGGGGGTTTGAGGAAGGCGGAACTCTCCCAGGCCAGAAGCAGGCTGCGCCAGGCCGAGTTAGAAAGGATAGGGCTCAAGCGCGAGGTGGCGCTTGAGGTAAGACGCGCCCATAACGCCATGGAGACTTCGTCCAAGGTCATGGACGCGTATAAAAAACAGGCCGCGTTCGCCGGCGAGAACTACACCGTCGTTTTCAAGCAGTACCAGTACGGACTTGCCAGCGCAAGCGACCTCGTGGGCGCGGACACGACGCTGGTGGCCGCCGAACTGGGCCTTACCGGGGCGTCTTATGATTACGAACTCGCGGTCATCGGGGTGAAAAGGAGCGTCGGCACGCTGCTTGAAGACGCGGAGAATTCGCTCGCCCTGGAGGCCCGGTAAGCGCGGCGTTTTTGATGACTGAACGGAGCCGTATGAAGAGGAGAATCCGGATGAAAAGAGCCATGGCCGTGTTTTTCATCGTGACGATGACCGCGGGGCTGTTCGGGTGCAAGGGTAAAGACAACTCCGGCGGACGTATAACCCCTGAGTCCGTATACAACGTAAGGGTCTGGAAGGCGGTCAAGGAGGACGTCCCTCAGGCCATAGCCGCGGTGGGCACGCTTGAGCCGGAAGAGGAGGTGGAGGTGAGCGCCGAGGTGTCCGCGAGGCTTACGCGCGTATTCCGCGACGAGGGCGCGATGGTCGGAAGCGGCGAGAGGCTCGCGCTCCTGGACGAGGAGACGTTCAGGCTTAAGGTTTCAAGGGCGAACGCTGACCTTGAAAGGGCCTTATCCGACCTCGACTTCGCCTTCAAAGACCTTGAAAGAAAGGAAGCGCTTTTCAGGGAAGGGATAGTGTCGAAGGAAAACCATGAGGAATCCGTAATGAGAAAAAAAGCGGCCTCCGCCATGGCGGAGAGCGCGAAAGCGGCATTGAGCCTCGCCGAAAGGGACCTTGAAAATTCGCGCGTGAAGGCCCCGTTTTCCGGTGTGCTGTCCGAGAAGTATGTCTCGACCGGCGGTTACGTGAGGGAAGGGGAAAAACTTTTCAAGCTCATGAATATAAATCCGGTAAAGGTGTCGGCTGGCATACCGGAGAGGTATCTCGGCGCCGTAAGTGCCGGTCAAACCGTGTCGCTCAGGGTTGCCCCGGTTATCGGGGAGTTCATGGGCCGGATTTATTTCATAAGCCCGCACATAGACGACGCTACCCGGACGTTTGAGATTAAGGCCCGGATAAAGAACCCGGACGGCGTTTTAAGGCCAGGGTTCTTCGCGGACGTCACGATAACGACCGGGATGAAGAAGGGCATCTTCCTTGTCCCTGAAAACGGCGTGGTGACGAGGGACGATAAGCGGTTCGTTTTTGTCGTAAAAGACGGCGCGGTCGAGGAGCGAGCCGTGGTCATTGGCGAGAGGGCCATGGGGAAGATAGAGGTTATAAAAGGCGTGGAAGAAGGTGAAACGGTTGTTAAGGACGGCGCGCATAACTTGAAGGACGGGTCGAAGGTTAATGTTGTAACAGATTGAAATGGTTGGCTTTTTATATTGCCAGTCTTCATTTTTGATTTCCATTTGAGGTAACTGCAGGATGTTCCTGCCAGAGATGTCCATACGGAGGCCGGTCACCACGTTCGTCGTGATGGCGGCCTTTTTTGTTTTCGGCTTCATCGGGTTCTCAAGGCTCGGGGTGGACCTTTTTCCCAAGGTTGAGTTCCCCGTGGTAACCGTTATCACGGTCCTTGAGGGTGCGTCCCCTGACGTCGTGGAGGAGAACATAACCGACGTAATCGAGGAGGAGGTCTCGACCGTCGAGGGGGTGAGGAACTTAACGAGCGTCTCTTCGCACGGCGCCTCGGTCGTGACGATAGAGTTCGAGATGGAAAGGGCGATTGACCTGGCGGCCCAGGACGTAAGGGACAGGATAAACGGCATACTGGGGCAACTCCCCGAAGACACGGAAACCCCGCTCGTTAGCAAGCTCGACATTCAGTCTCAGCCCGTGATGTGGATCGCGGTAAGCGGCGAGCGGCCCATACAGGAGGTCACGGGCTTTGCCGAAGACACCCTGAAGCCCCGGCTCGAGAGCATAAAGGGCGTAGGCTCGATAATACTCGGCGGAAAGAGGGAAAGGACCGTAAGGATATGGCTCGACAGGGATAAACTCGCCTCGCGCGGCATTACCTCGGACGACGTCGTCACGGCGCTTAAGAGGGAGAACGTCGAGATACCGGGCGGATTTCTTGAGAGCAAGGACATCGAATTCAGCGTAAAGGTGGAGGGCGAGTTCGCGGGGGTTGAGTCCTTCAACGACCTCATCATCGCGTCGAGGAAAGGGTCAGGGGTTCAGGTCAAGCTCCGGGACGTGGGCTACGCCGAGGACGGGCTCGAGGACAAAAGGAGCCTGGCCAGATACAACGGAGAGCCGGCCGTCGGGCTCGGCATAAGGAAAAAGGCCGGGGCCAACACGGTGGAGATGGCGAGGCTCGTAAGGGCGGAAGTCGAAGGCGCAAGGAAGGACCTCCCGGCCGGCATGAAGGTTCGTGTGGCGTTTGACGCCTCGGTTTTCATCGAGGAGAGCATGCGGGAGATGGAATTCGCGCTCGTCTTCGGCGGCCTTCTCGCAGCGGCCATAGTCCTTATATTCCTCCGCAACGTCGCGTCCGCTTTCATAACCGCCGTGGCCATCCCGCTTTCGATTGTAGGCACGTTCATCTTCATATACTTCATGGGCTTCACGCTCAATACCATGACCATGCTCGGGCTTACGCTCGCCATAGGCGTTGTCATAGACGACGCGATAATAGTCGTGGACAATATCAACCGGCATATGGACGCCGGGTCCGGCCCGGTCGAGGCCGCCAGAAAGGGCACGAACGAGATAGCCTTCGCCGCCATGGCCGCGACGTTCTCCTTAGGGGCGGTGTTCGTCCCGGTCGCCTTCATGAAGGGCGTGGTCGGCAGGTTCTTCTACGAGTTCGGGCTTACGGTGGCCATTTCCATATTCATCTCGCTTTTCGTGGCGCTTACGCTCACGCCGATGCTCTCTTCGAAGCTCCTGAGGAGGGCAGAGGCCGAACCCCGGATATTCGCCCTGTTGGATTCGTTTTACGGGAGGCTTGAGGGGGTTTACAGAAACCTTCTCAGGGCTTCCCTTAGCCACAGGCTTTTTGTGGTAGGGGCCTCTCTCGCCGTATTCGCGGCGAGTCTTTTCATATGGACCGCGCTCGGTAAGGAGTTCATCCCGTCTGAGGACCAGTCCCGCTTCATCGTCAGGTTTGAGACGCCGGTTGGCTCGTCAATGGATTACACGGACTCCAAGCTTAAGAAGAACGAGCAGACGCTTAAAGGCCTGCCGGAGATAATGGGCTTTTTCGGCGCCGTAGGGCTCGGCGACAGCGCGGCCGTCAACAAAGGGCTCATGTTCGTCAGGATGAGCCCGAAGGAGGAAAGGAAACGGAGCCAGCAGGACGTCGTAAGCCTTCTCAGGAAGGAACTCAACAGGGAGCCGGGGCAGAGGGCGTTTGCCGAGAGCCTTGCCGGGGGGTTCGGCGCGAGGAGGGGCCCCCCTCTGGAGTTTACGATAAAGGGGCCGTCCCTGGAAAAGCTCAACGGGTATTCAAGGGAGATTGCCGAGAGGTTCTCGAAGATACCCGGCATCGTGGACGTTGACACGGACTTCGACGTGGGCCTCCCGGAGGTGAAGGTATACATAGACAGGGCTCGCGCCGCGGACGCCGGGATTGACGCCACGGCGCTCGCCTCCGCGGTCAACGTCCTCATAGGAGGAAAGGACGTAAGCCGCTACAAGGAAGGCGGAAAGCGTTTCGACGTCAGGGTAAAGCTCATCCCGTCACAGAGGGGCCTGCCGCGCGACATAGAAAGGCTTTACGTGAGGGACAGGGAAGGCAGGCTCGTCCGCCTCGCCGGTTTCGTGAGGCTTGACGAGGGCGTCTCCCCGAGCGTCATAAACAGGCGCGACCGGGAAAGGAGCATAACCGTGTTCGCGAACACCGAGGGGGAGAAGACCCTCGCAAGCGCCATAGAGGACATAACGCGCATATCAAAGGAAGTCCTGCCCGAGGGGTTCACGACAAAGCTCGGCGGCTCGGCCGAGCTTTTCAAGGAATCAATGTTCAGCATGTTCGCGGCCTTCGCCCTCGCGATAGTCATAACCTACATGGTCCTGGCCTCTCAGTTCGAAAGCTTCGTCCATCCCTTCACGGTCATGCTGGCGCTCCCCTTGAGCATCGTTGGAGCGTTGGGGCTTTTGTGGGTTACCGGGAACACGATAAACATCTACAGCCTCATAGGCATAATACTGCTCGTGGGGCTTGTGACCAAAAACTCCATCCTGCTCGTTGATTATACCAACACCTTGAGGGCCGGCGGCATGGCCATGAGGGAGGCGGTGCTTAAGGCCGGGCCCGTGAGGCTGAGGCCGATACTCATGACCGCCCTTTCGACCATATGCGGGGTCGTGCCCACGGCCGTTGGAATAGGGCCGGGGAGCGAATCGAGGGCGCCCATGGCCATAGCCGCGATCGGCGGGCTTACCACCTCCACGCTATTGACGCTTTTCGTCGTGCCGGTCGTTTACACCATTATAGACGACGTGAGTGTAAGGCTCCGCCGCCGTTAACCCTTACCAATTCAAATCCCTTGTTTTTCAGGCATTTGTCAGGTATATTCTGCCCTTATGAAATGTCCTTTTTGCGGCAACCTCGAAGACAAGGTAATTGACTCAAGGCTCTCGCAGGACGGAGGCGCCACGCGCAGACGCAGGGAGTGCCTTTCTTGCGCCAAGCGGTTCACCACATACGAGCGCATAGAGGAAACCCTGCCGCTCGTGATAAAGAAAGACGGCATACGGGAACCATACGACAGGGCCAAGATACTCGGCGGCGTTAAAAAGGCATGCGAGAAAAGGCCGGTGAGCATGGACGAGATAGAGCGGGCGATAGACAGGCTCGAGGCGAAACTCCTGGGCACGGGCGAGAGGGAGATATTGTCGAGCGCCATAGGGGAGGCCGTGATGGAGGAATTGAAGGCCCTCGACGAGGTCGCGTATGTCAGGTTCGCGTCCGTCTACAGGGAGTTCACCGACATAAATGAATTTATGAAGGAAATGAAGGAACTCGTTGATGTTAAAAAGAAAAAGAAGTAATGAGGGGCATTGAGGGGATTGAATATGGCGGTTCCTCACGAAAGGTTCATGCGCGTCGCCCTTGTGCTTGCCCGAAAGGGGCTCGGCAGGACAAGCCCTAACCCGGCGGTCGGCGCAATCGTTGTAAAAAATGGCGATATCGCGGGCAGGGGCTATCACAAAAAGGCGGGTCTTCCTCATGCGGAAATTATCGCGTTGGAGGAAGCGGGAGAGAGGGCGAAAGGGGCTGACCTTTACGTGACGCTCGAACCGTGCGTTCATTTCGGCAGGACCCCGCCGTGCGCGGACGCGATCTTAAGGGCCGGCATAAAGAGGGTTGTCATAGGCGCGAAAGACCCGAACCCGAAGGTTAATGGAAAGGGGATGCGCAGGCTTGAGAAGGCAGGGGTAAGGGTTATAAAAGGCATACTTGCGGATAAGTGCCGCGCCTTAAACGAGGCGTATGGGAAACACATAAAGACCGGTATGCCTTTTGTCATTCTCAAGCTCGCGTCAAGCCTCGACGGCAGGATTTCCACGGCCGCGGGCGAGTCGAAATGGATAACCTCTTTGGAGTCCCGGAAATATGTCCACAGGCTCCGGAGCACGGTGGACTGCGTGATGGTCGGGAGCGGCACGGTCATAAAGGATGACCCACGGCTTACCGTGAGGCTTGTCAGGGGAAGGAACCCGGCGCGGGCCGTTGTTGACAGCGGGTTGAAGATACCGCTCGATTCAATTTTTTTTTCCGGCGGAAGCGATTTCCCTCTCCCCTCGGGGGAGAGAGCCTGCCCCGGACTCGATCCGGGGGTTGGGGTGAGGGGCAAAATCTTTGTTTTCACAACCGTCAAGGCCAGTAAAAAAAAGATAAAACTCATGGAAGAAAAAGGGGCAAAGGTAATAATAGTGCCAACGGCAGAAGGCGGCGTAAGCCTTAAGCGCGTTTTAAGGGAACTCGGAAGAAATGGGATAACGAGCGTGATGATAGAGGGCGGCTCAAGGCTTGCAGCCGGCGCCTTGAAAGAAGGGGTCGTTGACAGGGTCGTTTTCTTCGTCGCCCCTTTGATAATCGGCGGGGACGGGGTTCCGTCAATCGGAGACCTCGGCATAAAGGGCGTCAAAAAGGCCTTTAGGATACGGGATATGAAGACAAAAAGGGTCGGAGGGGATATAATGGTCGAGGGGTATGTTGATTGATTTGAGCAGGGCGGCTGATCCATATCAGGCTGCTGAAAAAGTCCATCTAAGGTCACAGATTGTGACTTTAAGCATGGAGGGTAAATGAAGGCACCTGTTCCGGTCGAAATGATAGAAAAGAAAATTCTGCTGATTCGAGGGCACAAGGTCATGCTCGACAGCGACCTTGCGGTTCTTTATGGTGTGACGACGAAAAGGCTGAATGAACAGGTGCGCAGAAATCTAAGGAGGTTTCCGTCGGATTTCATGTTTCAGTTGACCTCCGATGAGGCTGAGTCTTTGAGGTCGCAATTTGCGACCTCAAAAAGGGGTGGCAGAAGATACCTGCCTTACGTCTTCACCGAGCAGGGCGTAGCAATGCTCTCCAGCGTTCTGAACAGCGAAAGGGCTATCGAGGTCAATATCCTCATTATGAGGGCTTTTGTCAAACTTCGTGAAATGCTTGCAACTCACAAAGACCTGGCGAAAAAGCTGGAGGACATGGAAAAGAAGTACGACGAGCGGTTCAAGGTTGTCTTCGAGGCCATATACGAATTGATGAAGCCGCCGGCGCCATCGAGGCGGCAGATTGGGTTCAAGGCCGGGGGTAAGGAGTAGTTTTGAACGGAATGCCCGCCGCACTCCCGCCGCTTTAGCGGCGGGTCAAGGCGGGCTATATAAATGACAATTTCCTCACCGTCGAAGAACTCCGCCATTGATGGCGGAGTTCTTCAAGTTCCGATTTGGAACTTCAAGAAAAGCGAGGGTTAATTAGAAGGGTTTGGATGGTAGCGATCGGAGTCTCAGAGTTAAGTTTCGGCTTTGCATTTCTTCATGAGCAGGCTACCCGTTATTCGGGAAGTCTTCTTTGCGCCCCTTTGATAATCGGCGGGGACGGGGTTCCGTCAATCGGAGACCTCGGCATAAAGGGCGTCAAAAAGGCCTTTAGGATACGGGATATGAAGACAAAAAGGGTCGAGGGGGATATAATGGTCGAGGGGTATGTGTAGATAGAATTTCTGAATATTCTTAGGGGATCTCTGATTAATTAACCCTGATGCGCGTAGGGCAAGGCTTTAGCCTTGCGAATCAGGCATAAAATCCGCAACCCTAAAAGGGTTGCCCTACAAATAAATCAGAGGTTCCTTAAAGAATTTATATGAAATTTCTGGCCATGGTGGCGACACAAATTCTTTTTTCGCTTGGTAATAGATAGGCAGGGCGGGCATGTCCCGTCATCTTATAACAAAGAAGGGAACCATATTCACCGGCATAATCGAAGCCACGGGAAAAGTTAAATCTGTTGAAAAAACGGGCGCATCTGGTAGAATAACCGTTAAGTCCCCTTTTGCGCCGGGCGTGCTTGAAACGGGCGGCAGTGTCGCCGTGGACGGCGTATGTCTTACGGTCACGGAGTTTAGGGACGGGCTTTTCACCGCTGACGTAAGCGGGGAAACCCTGAGGCTTACGACACTCGGCGGACTGAAGGCGGGTGCAAGCGTGAACCTCGAAAGGCCGCTCACCCCCTCCACGCCCATAGGCGGGCACCTCGTGACAGGGCATGTTGACTGCGTGGGCGTTATAGCCCACAGGGTGGATAAAGAGGACGGAGCGGAATTTGAGATAAGAATACCGCGCGAGTTTCTCAACCTTGTCGTCGTCGTCCACAAGGGTTCGGTGGCGATTGACGGGATAAGCCTCACGGTGGCCTCTGTGACGGAGGACGGTTTCAAGGTGGTGCTGATACCTCACACCATGAAGGTTACGGCCATCTCCGGGAAGAAGCCGGGTTCAAAGGTGAACATAGAAACCGACATAATAGGGAAATACGTGAAGAGGTTTCTCTCCCCGCATACCGGGGGCGGCGTGACTGAAGGATTTTTGGTCGAGCACGGGTTCATTAAAGGGGAATAAAGGGGGAGGATGATATATGGCCGTAAGAAGGATAGAAGAGGCCCTTAAAGACATAAAGGCCGGCAGGATGGTAATCCTCGTTGACGACGAGGACAGGGAGAACGAGGGGGATTTCTGCATGGCCGCCGAAGGGGTGACCCCCGAGGCCGTAAACTTCATGGCCATACACGGAAGGGGCCTTGTGTGCCTCACACTGACCGAGGAAAAGGCGGATGAACTCGCCTTAAACCCCATGGTCGAGAATAACACCTCCCTTTTCAGGACCGCGTTTACCGTGTCCGTGGACGCCGCCCACGGCGTCACCACAGGGATATCGGCGCATGACCGGGCCGTAACCATCCTCGCGGCCATGAAAGACGGGGCAAGGCCGGGAGACCTCGCGCGTCCGGGGCACATATTCCCCTTAAGGGCACGCAAGGGAGGGGTATTGGTGCGGGCCGGCCAGACCGAGGGCTCGGTTGACCTTGCCAGGCTCGCCGGGCTTAAGCCATCCGGGGTTATATGCGAGATAATGAAGGACGACGGCACGATGGCGAGGATGCCTGACCTTGAAAGGCTTGCCCGCCAGCACGGCCTCAGGATTGTGACCATAGCGGACATAATAGAATACAGGCTGAAGAAAGACCGCCTGGTAAGAAGGGCGGCCGAGAGCGTCCTGCCGACGAGGTTCGCCGGAGAGTTCAGGGCCATAGCCTACGAAAACGACGTTGACAGCCACGAGCACCTCGCGCTCGTAAAGGGCGAGATAAACCCGTCCGATGACGAGCCGGTGCTGGTGAGGGTGCATTCGGAGTGCCTCACCGGCGACGTATTCGGGAGCGAAAGGTGCGACTGCGGGGAACAGCTCGCGGGCGCCCTGAAGATGATAGAGAAAGAGGGCAGGGGGGTGTTCCTCTATATGCATCAGGAGGGCCGGGGCATCGGCCTCGCCAATAAGCTCCGCGCCTATGCGCTTCAGGACGCCGGGCTTGACACGGTCGAGGCTAACGAGAAGCTCGGGTTCAAGGCGGACCTGAGGGACTACGGCATAGGGGCGCAGATACTCGTTGACCTCGGCGTAAAGAAGATGCGCCTTATAACCAACAACCCCAAGAAGATAAAGGGCCTTGAGGGCTACGGCCTCGAGGTCACGGGGAGAGTGGCCATAGAGTCCACCCCAAAGGCAAGGAACGTGCATTATTTGAGGACGAAAAAAGAAAAGATGGGGCACATACTCACGAAGCTCGACGCGGGAGCTGATATCGAAAACAAATAGACGGCGGAACGGAGGGCATGATGACGAACGTGTTTGAGGGCAATCTTTCGGCAAGGGGGTTGAGGGTGGCCGTCGTGGTGAGCCGGTTCAACGACTTCATAGGGGAAAAACTCCTCTCCGGCGCGCTCGACACCCTTAAAAGGAGCGGCGCGGACGAGAAGGATATTGACGTGGTGAAGGTCCCGGGTTCTTTCGAGATGCCGGTGGTGGCAAAGACGTTGGCTGAGAAAAAGGCCTACGACGCCATAATATGCGTCGGCGCCGTCATACGCGGCGGGACCCCGCACTTCGACTACATAGCGGGCGAGGCGGCCAGGGGAATAGCGCGGGTCGCGGCCGAATACGGGCTGCCGGTTTCGTTCGGGGTCATTACCGCGGACACTCTCGAACAGGCCATAGAGAGGGCCGGAACCAAAAGCGGCAACAAGGGGAGGGACGCGGCCTTAAGCGCCATAGAGATGGCAAACCTCCTCAAAACCATCAAGAAGAAATAAAATTCCATGCACTTAAGACGCAGGGCGAGAGAGGCCGCATTGCAGGCCCTTTATCAGATGGACGTTGCCGACGGCGGCGCCGAGGAGTGTTTCTCCGGCGTCTCCGACCGGCAGAACCTCACCGGGGCCGCGAGGCAGTACTCCGAGGCGCTCTTTTTCGGCGTGGCCGGCTCGTTTAAAGAACTCGACGGGGCGATAGAGGAGAGGTCCGAGAACTGGACGGTCGAGCGGATGGCCGTCGTGGACAGAAACGTCCTCAGGATAGCGGTATACGAGCTCCTCCACTGCCCCGGCGTTCCGTACAGGGTCGTGATAGACGAGGCCGTGGAGCTCGCCAAAAGGTTCGGCTCTGAGGATTCCGGCGCGTTCATAAACGGCATACTCGACAGGATCGCGAAGGACGTCTCTCCTTCGATTATCGCGCGGGCGCAGTGATATGAATCCATGATTTTGCTGAATCAACCCTGAACCAAGTTCAGGGCATGGTTCAGCATGACAGAGCGAGGTTGTTTCGCGCTTCTAATTTGTCGCCCTGAATTTATTTCAGGGTCTGAAAGGATTTTCAGAAGGTGCTTGAGGTAAGGTTTTGAAAAACAGGCGGCCCTGTTGCGGTCATGGACGAGGCCGTTTATTTTTGCGAACACATACGGGGGTTTGACTTTGAAGGTAGGTATGCTTGAGCTTACGCGCCAGTACCGAGGCATTGAAAAAGAGGTCCTGGGCGAGATTAAAAAGGTATGCTCCACGCAGCGCCTCATACTCGGAGAGAACGTAAGCGGCCTTGAGTCGGACCTGGCCGCTTACTGCGGCGTAAGGCACTCAATCGGGGTTGCCTCCGGCTCGGACGCCCTGATGCTCGCGCTCATGGCCCTCGGGGTCGGCCCCGGCGACAGGGTCGTGACAACCCCTTATACGTTTTTTTCAACGGCCGGCTCCATCGCGGTCCTCGGCGCGAGGCCGGTCTTTGTTGACATCGAACCCCTGACGTACAACATGGACCCGGATTGTCTTGAAAGGGCCCTCGGGAAAGACCGTTCAGGGAAGATAAAGGCCGTAATCCCGGTGCACCTCTACGGCCAGTGCGCTGACATGGCGCGGATAAACAGGTTGTCGCGTAACCACGGGATCAAGGTCATAGAAGACGCCGCGCAGAGTATAGGCGCCATTTTCAGGGGGAAGATGGCTGGCTCGATGGGGGATATGGGCTGCCTTTCGTTTTATCCCACCAAGAACCTCGGCTGCTTCGGCGACGGAGGCATGGTCACGACCAATAGCCTTTCCCTCGCGGAAAGATTAAGGATGCTCAGGGTCCACGGAAGCAAGACCCGCTACTACCATCAAGCGGTCGGCATAAACTCGAGGCTCGACGAGATACAGGCCGCGGTCCTGAGGGTAAAACTCAAACACCTCGATGGATGGACGGAAAAGAGGGTGGAGAACGCGCGGTATTACGGCTCGCTCCTTGAAAAGGCGGGTATCGCCGGCTGTGTAACGCCGCCGCGCGTTGAGGGGCATAACGTCTCGGTGTTCAACCAGTACGTGATACGCGCCAGGAAAAGGGACGGCCTCAGGGATTATCTCAAGACAAGCGGCGTGGGCAGCGAAATCTACTACCCCCTGCCGCTCCACCTCCAGAGGTGTTTCAAGTATCTCGGCTATAAAAAGGGGGATTTCCCGGTATCCGAAAAAGCGGCGAAGGAAACGCTCGCCCTGCCGATATACCCCGAGCTTGAAAAGGAAGAGATCTCTTACGTTGTTTCTGCCATAGCCGGATTTTATTCGGGGGCCGGGGGCATAAAAAAAACCGATTAGTTTCAAGCTAACCGGTTTTTCGGGACAGGACGTGGTATCTTGCGAACGTTGGCCGCGTTTATGCGGCTTTTTTCCCTACCTCGGTCTTTTCCACCTCCACCGTGGCCTTCTTCGGCATGGCCGCAGCCTTTGCCGGCATCGTTATCTCAAGCACGCCGTTTCTGTATGAGGCATGAACCTTGTCCGTATTCACGCCCTCAGGCAGGGTGAGCGTCCTTTCGAATGAGCCGTAAGAAGTCTCGCAGAAGAAGTAATCGCCCTTTTCCTCTTTCTTTTCGGTCTTTCTCTCGCCCTTTATCGTAAGGGTGTTGCCGGCGATCGAGATGTCAACGTCCTTCGGGTCCATGCCCGGAAGGTCGGCCTTTACGACAAGCGTATCGCCCTTCAAGAAGCCTTCAAGGGAAGGATACCACCCGCCTTTAAGAACCCCGTGGCTAAGGCCTCCGAACGTCCTTTTAAAGAGCTCGTCCATCTCCCTCTGGATGGTCGAGAGTTCCCTCGTAAAGGGCTCCCATTTCTTTATGGTGGACATATATATCACCTCCTGATTGAAACTTCCGCCCCGTCCCGCGGATTTTCATGTCCCTGTTTTAAATATAGACCCGGTTTTGGCGGATGTCAATGGCTGGCGGCTTTAGACGCCTATGTCACGGTGAAAACGTCCCTGGCCTTGACGACCCTGTTCTTTCCGTTTTGTTTCGCGAGGTACATTGCCGTGTCAGCGGCCTTTATAAGGGCGTCCCCGATGCGGCGCGCGTTGCCGTGACCGCCGATGTTCTTCTTCAGCGACGCCACGCCGATGCTCGCTGTTATAAGGCCCTGTATCCTGAGGGCCTCCACTTTTCCCGGGACCCTGTTTTCGAGGAAGGTAAAACCCTCTATGGCGCGTCTGATGCCCTCGGCGACCCCTGTCGCTTCTTTTATGTCGGTTCAGGTAAGTATCAGCGTGAATTCGTCCCCGCCGTATCTTACGGGCACGACGTCCTGGCCCACGAGGGAGCGGACAATCGCGCCGACCTCCCTCAAGAGCTGGCTTCCGGCGAGGTGTCCGTGAGTGTCGTTGACCTCTTTAAACCTGTCGAGGTCGAGGAATATGAGGCTTAAGTCGCCGCGCTTTAAGACCGCGAGCCTTACCTCTTTTGAGAGGCGGTCGAAGAAATATCTGTCGTTGTATATGCCGGTCAGGTTGTCCCTTATGGAAAGCTCTCCGAACCGTTTTGCGTCCAGCGAGTTCTGTATGAGGGTGGAGGTGTAGTGCGCGAATATCTTAAGGAGTGTCAGGTCTTTCCCGTCGTAGTTTTTCTTCCCGGCCCTATTGATGAGCTCTATAACCCCTATCGTGGTGCCCCGTATTTCAACGGGGACGCAGATAAGCGATTTCGTCCTGTAGCCGGTCAAGTGGTCTATGCTGCCGCAGAAGTTAGGGTCGCACGAGACGTTCCTGCTCAGATAGGCCTTCCCCGTCGTATACGTCCTTCCGGCTATGCCGGTGGAAACCGGCATGGACGTCCCTGCGATGACCTTTGAGCCTTTTCCGAAACAGGCCACGAAATAGAGCCTTCCCGGCTTTCTGAGGTTTTCATCGAGCACCGGGTCGTCCAGGAGTATGGAGCCGGATTCCGAGGGGACGAATTCGTTGGCCCTTCTAAGGATGCCCTTGAGCATGTCCTTGAGGTCCACTTCCTCGGGGCTGTGCTCTCTGCGCTTCTGTCTCCTGAGCACCCTTTCGATAATCGTCTTTTTTGCCGCGTTTATGCGCAATGCCGCACCCCGGTCATGTCGTATGCAGATAAATATACTCAGTCCGGCGGTGTTTTGCAACGGTATTATGACGGCCAATTAGCCGTCCTCGACCCGCGGAAACCCGGGGAGGACTCCTGAATTCTACAGTCTGTAGAATTCGTGTTGTAATTGTGCTACACTTAAGGAAACTCTGATTAATTCTCTTTTTGTCATTGCGAGCCGCGTTTTTGCGGCGAAGCAATCTCGTAACTCACTGATTTGCCTATAGGACGAGATTGCTTCGCTGCGCTCGCAATGACGGGACTGGGAATTAATCAGACC
>JACRCI010000052.1 GCA_016219105.1 Deltaproteobacteria bacterium
AGGCGTCCGCGCCCGTTACGAAGGCGTCTATCATGTCGCCCGGCCTTAGGGCGCCTCCGTTGTTTACGAACGTTACGCCGTCAACCTCGGGGGCCTGTCCCTCGTATCTTCCGACAAGGACGCCGCCCTCTCCCCTCCCTTGAACGAGGACCCTGACGGTTTCGCCCGCAAGGGCCTTATTCCTCCTAAGCGATATGCCCTGCTGCGCCTCCATTATCTTCTTAAGACGGGCCTCCTTTATCCTTTCGGGAACCTGGGCCTTCATGCCAAAGGCAGGGGTGCCTTCCTCTCTCGAATATTTGAATGCGCCGAGCCTGTCGAAAGCCGCGTCCTTTACGAACGAAAGCAGTTCCCTGAACTCTCCCGCGGTCTCGCCCGGAAAACCGGCTATGAGGGACGTCCTTATCGTAACGCCGGCTATGTCGCGCCTGAACCTCTCCACGAGGGCCATGACGTCGTTGCCGGTATACGGCCTGTTCATGGCCCTCAGTATGCGGCTATTTACGTGTTGCACCGGCATGTCTATATATTTACAGACCTTTTCCTCATCCCTTATAAGCCCGATGAGGCCGTCGCTCACCCTCGTCGGATAGAGATACAGGAGCCTTATCCATTCGATGCCGTCCACCTTAACGAGCTTTTTCAAAAGGCCCGGAAGCCCCTTACCCCCATCTCCCCCCCCTCCCATGTCGCGGCCGTAAGAGGTGGTGTCCTGGGCGATGAGGTTTATCTCCTTGACCCCGGCCCCGGCCAGCTCCCGCGCCTCATTAAGGATGCTCGCAACGGGCCTGCTCCTCATGGCCCCTCTTATCTCTGGTATCACGCAGTAACTGCAGAGGTTATTGCAGCCTTCGGCCACCTTCACGTAGGCCGAGTAGCCGGGGGTGGAGACAATCCTCGGGGTTCGTGAGTCGTGGATGAAGGTCGGGACTCCGGCATAGACGCCCTTAAAGTTGATAGAAGTTATTATCTCGGCGATCCTCGGATACTCGCCCGTGCCTATGAAAAAGTCCACCTCCGGCAGTTCCGCGGCAAGGGCCTCCTTGTAGCGTTGCGTGAGGCAGCCCGCGACCACGAGGGTCCGGCATTGGCCGGTCTTTTTGTATTCGGCAAGCCTCAGTATCTCGTCAATGCTCTCCTTTTTCGCGTCGCCGATGAATCCGCATGTGTTCACAACGAGGACGTCCGCATCGGCCTCCGAGGTTGTCAGTTCAAACCCGCGGCCCTTCAGTATGCCGAGCATGACCTCGGAGTCCACGAGGTTTTTTGAACACCCCAGACTCACAAGGCAGACCTTACTTTTGGCGGACACGGCGCCTCTTTTCATCGTATTTTCGCGGGCAGGATTTGATAGACTGCCCCCTTCTTTATAGGAATTTGGCTGCACCGAACGCTAACGGATAACAACGGCCACGGTATTTATTTTGGTGGCGGTGCGTGGACTCGAACCACGGACATGGGGCTTATGAGACCCCCGCTCTGCCACCTGAGCTACACCGCCGTATAAGGTGGGTTGAAAACTTGCCCCTGTGGAAACAGGGGACGGGCTTTTAATGCGCCATTATAAACGCATTTCAAAGAAAAGTATAGAACTTTTTCCCCTTGACACCCCCGAAAACCTCTGTTATCCTATTTTGTAGAATACATATATATCTCCGAGCCAAATCCCCTAAACCTTGTCAAAAAGACATGGGGATTGGCCGATAGGGTCTGGCGGGAAACGGTCAGGCCTCCCGTGATCAGGAAAGGAGGAAAAATTAACACGCGGCCAACCCTTTTCATCTTCATCACGGTTGGTTTTTTTATTTTCAGGGCCTGCGCCATAACGCCGGCAGAAGGGGATAAAACATGGATGCGGTCAAAGAGCCTCTTTGCGACAGCTTCGGAAGGAAGATTACCTATCTGAGGGTATCGGTAACCGACCGCTGCAACCACCGCTGCACCTACTGCGCGCCTCTGGGTGAAAACCATAAAACGCGCGCGGAGATACTCTCGTTTGACGAGATAGCGCGCGTGGTGGGGCGCATGGCCGAGAGGGGCATAACAAAGGTCAGGCTCACGGGCGGAGAGCCTCTTGTGCGCAAAAACGTCGTCGAGCTCGTGGGGATGCTCTCCGGCATAAAAGGCATCGAGGACCTCTCCATGACCACGAACGCGTCGCTTCTCTCCCGGTTCGCCCGGGCGCTCAAGGAAAACGGGCTGAAACGTCTGAACATAAGCCTCGACACCCTCAAGGAGGACGTCTTCCGCAGCGTGTCCGGCGGAGGAGAACTCAGGCCTGTCCTCGAAGGCATCGAGGCCGCGATAAGAGAGGGCCTTGTGCCCATAAAATTGAACTGCGTGCTCCTCAGGGGGATAAACGAGGACGAGCTTGCGGACATAATTGACTACGCCTCCGAACGCGACATGACCGTGCGCTTTATAGAGCTTATGCCCATGAGCGACGGCCTCGACTGGAAGAACCACTTCGTCTCGATAGAGGATATACTCAAAAGGGAGGACATAAGGAAGCGGGTGGACGTTTACGCCCCGCCGGAGAAAGACAGGATGGCCGCGTATTCCCTCCCTCTAAAATCCGGAAAGGGCAAGGCCGGCTTCATCTCTCCCATGTCAAACCGTTTCTGCCATGCGTGCAACCGCATGAGACTCACCTCGGACGGAAAACTCCGCTCGTGCCTGCCGGCCGACATGGACGTGGATTTAAGGCCGGCCCTGAGGCCTGCGGGCGACGACAGCGAACTTATCTCCCTTATAACGAAGGCCGTCGCCATAAAGCCGGAGATGGGCGTCTACACCTTTACCGGCGAGGGCCGGGAACGCAGCATGATACACATAGGAGGATAACCTTGCAGCTTTCAGGCCGAAACCAGTTGCCCGGCGAGATAATTGAGATTAAAAAAGGCGACGTCGTGAGCGAGGTCGTCGTGCAGGTGGGCGAGCACCGCATCTCCGGGGTGATCACCACGACGAGCGTGGAAAACCTGAATCTGAAGATAGGCGACCGCGTCACCGCGCTCATAAAGGCCACGGAGGTATCCTTCATAAAATGACCCGTCGCGCGATGATGATAATGACGGCCGCTTCTATCTTCCTGTCCGCCGTTATCATGCCGGCCGGGGCCATGGCCTTTGCCGGAGGCGCCGTAACCGTGGCGGCCTCATCGAGCGTATTGGCCCCGCTCAGGGAGATAGCCGTTGCGTTCGAGAAGACAAATCCCGTAAGGGTAACGGTGGTTTCCGGCTCGACCGGAAAGCTCTACTCGCAGGTTTTGCAGGGCGCGCCGTTCGACGTTTTCTTCGCCGCGGACACGGAGCATACCGACCTCCTCGAATCAAAGGGGCTCGCGCGGCCCGGACGGCGCTTTACCGTCAGGGGGTCGCTCGTCGTATGGACAAACAGATACGGCCTCGGCCTGGCCGGAAAAGACATCGCCTTTCTTAAAGACAGGGCCATAAGGCGCATCGCGGTGGCCAACCCGGACGTGGCCCCTTACGGCCGGGCGGCCTTTGAGGCGCTTGCCAGCGCCGCCGTGCTGGATTCCGTGAAGGACAAATTCGTCTACGGCGAGAGCGTGGCGCAGGCGTTCAGTTTCGCGGCCACGGGGAACGCCGACTGCGCGATAGTCGCGCTGTCAACGGTGCTGTTCGAGGGGGGCGAATATTTCATGGTGGACGGAAAGACCCACTCTCCCCTGGACCAGCGGGCGGTGGCGCTTAAATCCGCGCCTCCGGAGGCGATGGAATTCCTCGAATTCCTCGGGTCAAGCGATTCAACGGCGATATTCCGCAAATACGGCTACGCGATTATACCGGACGAGGGATGAGTCCTCACCTCCGGGGGAGCTGAAAAACAGCTCCGTTTAATAAACCTCTCCAAAGCCAAGCTGCGGGGTATCATGGAACAGCGTTCCAAACAACTTAAATCTTGCTTCGAGGAATCAAACCCGCATCGCGGGATTGAAGCGGCAACGGTGGTTTAATCACATGGACTGGACTCCGTTTTTGATATCGTTTAAACTCGCCTCCGTGACCTCGGTGTGCCTGCTTTTTCTGGCCACTCCGGTAGCCTACGTCCTTGCCTTCGGAAGGTTCAGGGGCAAGACATTCGTCGAGGCCACGTTCGCGCTGCCCATAGTCCTGCCGCCTACGGTGCTCGGTTTTTTCGTGCTGGTGGCGGTCGGGAACCTCTCCCCCCTGGGGAGGTGGTATGAGGCGCTCTTCGGCTCAACCCTCGCGTTTTCCTTCGCCGGGGTCGTCGTGGCTTCCATCCTCTACAGTTTTCCCTTTGCCGTCCAACCGATACAGAACGCATTCGAGGGCATAAAACCGAACATCCTTGACGCCGCCAGGACGCTGGGGTGCACGAGGTGGCAGACGTTCTTGAGGGTGGTCGTGCCGGCCTCGCGCAAGGGGCTGGTGACCGGGGCGATGATATCCTTCGCCCACACGGTCGGGGAGTTCGGGGTCGTGCTCATGGTCGGAGGGAGCATCCCCGGAAAGACGAAGGTCGCGAGCATTTCGATATACGAGCACGTCGAGCTGCTCGATTACAGGCGGGCGGCCGTTGAGGCCGCGGCCCTGCTTATCTTCTCCTACGCAATGCTTTCGGCGGTATATTATTTCAACCGTAAAAGGACATTGGTGGCGCGGTGGTAGAGATAGAGGTAAAAAAACGCCTCGCGCGGTTTGAGATGGACTTAAGGCTCAGCTTCGGGGGCGGTATAGCCATCCTTACCGGGCCGAACGGCGCCGGGAAGTCCACGCTGCTCAGCATGGTGGCCGGCCTTGCAAGGCCGGACGAAGGCTCCATAAAGGTCAACGGCCGCGTATTCTTCGACGAACACACCTGCCTTCCGCCCGAGCAAAGGAGGGCGGGATTCGTCTTTCAGGAGAACTCGCTTTTCCCGTGGCTTACGGTCGAAAGGAACGTCCTGTTCGGCCTTAAGGCGGCTCGTGCCGTCGGGGACGGCCGGCAGGAAAAAAACCTCGGGCGCTGGCTCGATAAATTATACTCCGGGCTTGAACTTACTCATCTCCTTCCTCGCGCGCCGGCGAGCCTTTCAGGCGGAGAGGCCCAGAAAGTGGCGCTCGCCAGGGCGCTTGCGCCGAGGCCGGAGATACTGCTTCTGGACGAGCCGTTCTCCGCGCTGGACGCTTCTCTTCGGCCCAGGCTCCGCCGCTTTTTAAAAGAACTCCGGCAGGAATGGGAGATCCCCATGTTGATGGTGACGCACGACCACGCCGAGGCGTATACGCTCGGAGACAGGATATTCGAGCTCGTTGACGGGAGGATTACGGACGAGATGGAAAAGGGCAAGGTGATAAAGATGCCTCTTGTTTCATACTGAGGGCGCATGGGAAAAATGGGCGGACTTACGCATCTCGATGAAAAAGGAAGGGCGCGGATGGTGGACGTATCGGAAAAGCCCCCGACCGCGAGGGCGGCCGCGGCGCACGGCAGGATACTGATGCGGCCGGCCACGCTCAAACTCATAAAGGGCGGCAAGATAAAAAAGGGGGACGTCTTTACCGTGGCTAACGTCTCCGCGGTCATGGCCGCGAAGCGCGCGTGGGAGACTATCCCCATGTGCCACCCGCTCCACCTCTCCGGCGTCGAGGTCGCCTTCACGGACGGCAGGCTCCCGCGGGCAGGGGCATTTGTCGGCGTAACCGCCACCGTAAAGTGCGTCGGCCCAACCGGGGTCGAGATGGAGGCGCTCGCGGCCGTAAGCGCGGCGCTGCTTACCGTATACGACATGTGCAAGGCAATTGATAGGGGCATGCGCATCACGGACATAGAGCTCCTCGAGAAAAAGGGGGGCAGGAGCGGGCACTGGAAGAGGGATGAGGGCGGCCTATGATACGGGTTCTTTTTTTCGGGATGCTCGCGGGAAAGACCGGCTGCAGGGAATTCTCACTTGACATGAAAAAGCCGCAGGCCCCGCTCAAGGAAGTAATGGAGGCGCTCCACGCGCGTTTCAGCGGACTGCCGAGGGCCCCTTACATGACGGCGATAAACGAAGAGCAGGCCGAGGCCTCGTCCGTCGTGAAAGACGGGGACGAGGTGGCCATAATGCCGCCTTTTTCAGGAGGTTAGATGGCGGAAGCAAAAGACAGACCCGTGCGCATACAGACCGATGACTTCTCAGTCGAGGAGGAGGTGCTGAGGCTCCGCGAGGGTTCGCTCAGGGTCGGGGCCGTCGTGACGTTCCTCGGGACGGCGCGGGACTTTTCCGAAGGCCGGTCCATACGGGCTATCGAGTTCGAGCAATACTCCGGCATGGCGCTAAGGGAGATGACGCGCTTGAAGGAGGACGCCCTCAAACGCTTCGCAATAATAGACGTGCGCATAGTCCACCGCGTATCGAGGATAGCGCCGGGCGGACAGATAGTGCTCATAGCGGTGTCGGCGGAGCATAGAAAGGCCGCGTTCGAGGCCTGCCTCTGGTGCATAGACACCCTTAAAAAGACCGTGCCGCTCTGGAAGAAGGAAACGACCGAGGAGGGGGAATCATGGGTAGTGCCTCATCCATGAAGGCGCCTTTACTGTCAATCGTCGGGCTTTCGGGCTCGGGCAAGACAACGCTCCTTGAAAAGCTCATAGCCGTCATGGCCGCGAAGGGCCTCAAGGTAGGCACGATAAAGCACAGCCGCCACCCCCACCCCATGGACTCGCCCGGCAAGGACAGCTGGCGCCACAAAAACGCCGGCGCCGCGAGGAGCATATTCATAGGGCCTAAACTCCTGCAGCTCGTCTCGGACGTGGAGGGAGAACCGAGTCCCGGCGAACTCGCCGGGCAATATCTCGTGGACATGGACATAGTGCTCGTTGAGGGCTTTTTGAACTCAAAGGCCGAAAAGATAGAGGTCGTCCGCAGGGAAAGGTCCGACGGGCCTGTTTCAACCCCGGCGGACGGGCTTATAGCCGTTGCGACCGACCTCCCGGCCAACGCGATAGCCGCGCGGATAAAAGGCCCTGGCGTAGAGTGCTTCGACATCAACGACGCCGCCTCTATCGCCGGATTCATCGAAAAACGCTATTCGCTCAAGGTCCCGGCGCAAAGGCGCTTAAGAGATGCCGGAGGAGGTTAGGGGCAGCTTGTCCTCGCCAAAAAAAGACGCGTTCATAAAAGGCGTATCCTGCGTCATCCTCATCGGCGGGGAATCGAAGAGGGCGGGCGCCGACAAGGCCTCGATAAAGCTCGCCGGGAAAAGCCTCCTGAAGCGCGTCCACGGCGTAATGAAAGGAATATTCCCGGACATAATGGTAAGCGCGCACGAGGCGGGCCGGGGGGTGGACGTGGACGCCCGCGTCATAACCGACGACCCGAACGACGGGCTCAAGGGAAGAGGGCCGGTGCTGGGCGTATGCGGCGCGCTTACCGGCGCGGCGAACCCGTGGGTGTTCGTCGCGGCCTGCGACGCCCCCATGGTAAAGGCAAGGCTTGTGCGCCATCTAACCGGACTGCGTGACGGTTATGACTGCGTGGTGCCGATCGCCGGAGGCAGGACGCAGACGCTCTGCGCGCTTTACAGGAAAACGTGCCTCCCCCTTCTCAAGCGCCGCGTAAAGGCCGGCAGGATGAGCCTCGCCGGGTTCCTCGAGGGGACAAGGACGCTCAGGATACGATACGTCGGCGAGGACGAACTGAAAAAGATTGACAGGCGGCTTGAAAGCTTCATGGACATTGACACGCCGGAAGACCTGGACAGGATACGAAAAATATTCACGTTGAAAAACCGTCTGTCATTATAGAGTTTTTCCCCTTCTCCCCTTGGGGAGAAGGCTGGGATGAGGGGGCGGCCCTCGGCTTCGCCGAGAGGCGAGCGCGGGTATTTTACCCCCCCTCACCTTATCCCCCTCACCCTACCCTCTCCCCTATGGGGAGAGGGGTAAAAAGTGCGGGGAGAGGAATGGGAAAGGGATGCTGAACCGACCCTGAAACAAGGTTCAGGGTGACAAAATAAGGGGGAGCCTGAAGGCATGAAGACCGTAAGGGAAGCGCAGGCAATCATTCTGAAAGACGCCGTAACGCTCGGCAAGGAAACAATGCCAATGACCGGCGCCCTGGGCAGGGTCATAGCCGAGGACGTGTTCTCCAACCGCAACCACCCGCCCTTTGACATGTCGGCCATGGACGGCTACGCGCTCCGGTTTAACGACATAAAGGGGGCGGACCGTAAAAACCCGGTTGTCCTTGATATCGTTGACGACATAAAGGCCGGCGCAAAGCCTGTGTGCGCCGTTATCGCGGGCAAGACCTCCCGCATAATGACGGGCGCGCCGATACCCGTCGGAGCGGATACGGTAGTGCGCGTGGAGGACACGGACCCGTCGCCGGAAGGGACCGAGGTAAGGATATTCGTTCCCTCGCCCGTTGGCTCCAACATACGCAGGCTCGGGGAAAACCTCAAGACAGGCGACAGGGTGCTAAAAAAGGGCGCGGAACTCGGCCCCCCTGAGATAGGGATACTGGCGATGGTCAAGAAAAAGGAGGCCTCGGTATACAGGAAGCCCTCGGTGGCCATACTCTCCACAGGGGACGAGCTCGAGGGGCTGGACGAGCCGCTGGATCCGGAAAAAATACCGGACGCGAACAGCTACACCGTCATGGCCGAGCTTCAGGCAATCGGCGTTACGGCGCGCCTTTTGGGCATAGCGAGGGATTCAAGGTCTGACCTCGAAGAGAAACTCAGGGAGGGGCTTAAGTACGACGTCCTCGTGGTCTCGGGCGGCGTGAGCGTGGGGCACCATGATTTCGTCCGCCCGACGCTCGAAGGGCTCGGCATAGAGATGCGCTTCTGGAGGGTGGCCCTGAGGCCCGGACACCCTTTCGCCTTCGGCACCAACGGCCAACCGGCAAAAACCCTCGTATTCGCGTTGCCCGGCAACCCGGTATCGAGCATGGTCTGCTGCGAGCAGTTCATCGTGCCGGCATTGAGGAAGATGATGGGCGCCAGGAGGCTTTTCCGCCGCACCATAAAGGCGAGGCTCGAGGAAAAGGTGGCGGACAAGAAGGGGAGAGTCCATTTCATGCGTGCATTGCTTGAGAACACCCCTGAGGGATATCTGACCCGCCTGACCGGCTCCCAGGGAAGCGCCATATTGATGAGCATGGTGGACGCCGACGGACTGCTCGTAAAGCCGTTCGGAAAAGATGAAGTGGAGGAAGGTTCCATGGTCACGGTGCAGACGCTCCACGGCTTCGAGTTCCAGGAGGACCCGGACATAGAGGATAACGGGCCTCACGAAGGGCACGGACACTAAAGCTTGGCTTTGGGGTCTTGTCACCCTGAACTTGACTCTGTCATGCTGAACTTGACTCTGTCATGCTGAACTTGTTTCAGCATCTCGTATTTAGACCCTGAAACAAGCCTGAAATAAATTCAGGCCATGGTTCAGGGTGACATAATAAAAGCATGACAGAGCGGGGGTTTTCCCCTTCTCCCCTTGGGGAGAAGGCTGGGATGAGGGGGCATAAGAAAAAAATGTCCGAACACGCTGAAAATACGACAATCAGGATAGGCGTCCTTACGGTATCAGACCGCGCGAGCCGCGGCGAATACGAGGATAAGGGCGGCCCGGCCGTCATCGC